>NZ_JBEXFB010000009.1:0-344391 GCF_040606575.1 Streptomyces sp. NPDC005402 | reverse complement strand
CCCGCCGCCCGGTAACGGATCTTGTAGAAGTGAGGACACTTCGACCACCGCGACCGCGGATGCCCACACTCCTTAAAAAACGAACCCATCCCACGCTTCAACACAACCGAAGGCATGACCTGCTGACCCCATACGCCCGATGCTGACAGTTTGCTGACCGCCAGAGCCTCAGATCGTTGCTGACCTGCGAATATGCGCAGAGGGCCAGCTATGTTCTGGAACTGGATCGGGCGGTCCCAGGAGGAGATCGAGCAGGCGCGCCAGGACTGGATGACAGGATCCCGCTTCGGCGAGGTGAAGGGGTACGACGGCGATCCGCTGCCCGCTCCGGAACTGCCGCCCCTGCGGTTGAAGCCGCGGGGGAGGGTGCGCTGACCTGCAGGAATGCCCGTGATATAGGCGGCCCTGTCGAGTGGCGCACGGCGGGGCCATGCCTCCTCCGGTCGACCGCTCGCCGGAGGGCGATCGACCGCGTTGCGGTCTGGGCCGGTGCGGATCCACCCGGGGGCTCCGTGATCGCTGAGGGCCCGGTCGGCGCCGGGACGGCGAAGAACTTGGTGTGCGGGGCCGACGGGACCGGGTAACGTCGTGGTCATGTTCTTCCAGACACAGATTTACGAGTGAGAGCGTGATGGGCCCCTGCTGATGTCCTTCGACGTCGCCGCGCCCGTCCCCCACCGATGAATCCGTAGATCACTTCACATCATTCCGGGAGAACCCGTGAGCAAGAACATCAACAACCCCGTGGGCATGGGCGGCGGCCAGCGCAAGAAGCTGTCCCGCGCCGAACGGCAGAACAACGGTCCGCACCGCAACCTCGACCGCCAGGGTGCCGCCGACCAGAAGGCGGAGCTGGTGCGCAAGATGCGCGAGAAGGCAGGCGCAGCCGAGGGCGCCGGGCAGACGGGCGACGACACCGCACAGAGCTGACGCATCGCCGCCGCAGGGCGGCACCGCACGGGGCAGGGCCCGGACCGCGACGCGTGGTCCGGGCCCTGCTGCCGTACCGGGGGGCCTGCTGTCGTAGCCGGTGCGGCCGGCCCCGCTCAGCTCTCGGCCTGTGAGGCGTCCTTTGAGCGAGTCGGCGGATGGCAGGGCACGCGCGATGTCAGTCGGTCATGCTGCCCATCTTCCAGACGGTCATGGACTTGACGACGCTGCCGTCGCCGAAGAGTCGCAGGCCGAGGGAGTCCTGTCGGAACGGGTAGGCGCGGGTGGTGATCGACTTGTGTGAGTTCGCGTATGCCTTGATCACCGAGCGGTCGACGAACACGCCCAGTGTCAGAGTGCCGTTCGAGAGTGCCAGCGGTCCTCCCTTCTGGACACCGAGGTTCGGCTCGGCGCTGGAGTTGTTCCCGGACCTCATGCGGTCCACTCCCAGCTGTCCGGCGGGCGCGTCGTAGAACAGGCGTGTTCGCTCCTCGTCACCCGGGCTGCGCAGCACGTCGAGACCGAAGGTGTCGGCGCTGCCGCGCTCGAGTGTCAGCTTGATGCGGAGCATGTCCCCCTTGACGTTCGTCAGGCGCTCGTTCGCGTCGGTGACGGTCGTCGGGGCGCTGATGTTCACGAGGGGTTCGCCGGCGTGGAGGCGTGAGACCTCCTCGACGGGGCTGAAGCCGAGGTCGCCGTCGGGCAGCATGGACAGTTCGATGGGGAGGCCGGCGTTGTGTGCCCATCCGGCGTCGTAGCGGGCGCGCTCGGTCCGCCGGTCCTGCGCGATGCTGAAGACCAGCGAGCGTCCCTTGTCGTCCACGGTTCCGCTGGGGGCCGTGAAGTGTTCGCCGTAGTCCATCAGCTTCGGTTCTGTGGTGTCGGGTGTCCAGCGGCGAGCCTGGGCGTCCCAGGTACCGACCCGGTAGTAGACGTACTTGGTGCTGTACTCGCCGGGGCCGGCGGGAAAGCGGGGTTGACGAGCAGGGCCCGGCGCTCGCGGCCCTGAGCGTCCTTGCCGATCGGCAGGAACGTGGGCAGCTCCCAGACCTGGCCGGTCTTGGGGTGGGCCGCCACCTCACCGACCATCAGCGGTCCGGAGTACGTCCAGTCGGTGAGGTTCTTGGAGGTGTAGAGGAGTGCGGTGCCTCCGACGTCCCTGCCCTCGCTGGTCTGGACGCCGGAGCCCATCAGCTGGAACCAGGTGTCGCCCTCCTTCCGGACGAACGGGTCGCGGAAGTCCCCGAAGCGGACCTTTCGTCCGGCGCCGACGTCGAGGTCGGCGGTCTGGCTGGTGACGAGGGTGGGGTGCATCTTCCACTCGACCAGGTCGGGATCGCTGGGGTCGACGGGGCGTGCGAGACCGGTCGCCTGGTTGGGGCGCTGCTTTGTTCGCATCTCCGACTGCTGGAACCGGCATCCCGGGTTTTAGCCGAGGACGCGGAAGTTGTACGTGGCTCCGTGGACCGGGTGCCGCTGAAGGCCACACGCCACCTTCGCAGTCGCATCACTGGGTGCTTTGCCCACCGTCGTGCTCAGCAGGGCGGGCGGCCCCGATGACGGCCATGGTCCGGACCCCCACGAAGCCCTTCGCTGCATCGCCCACGGAATTTCGAGGGCGGCGCGCAGGAGCGGATCGTGTGACCGACGAGGCGGCGCGAAGCGGGCGGCCGGCCCGCTTCGCACCGCTGCTCATGTGCCCGGTCATTGTGTCGGCACGGCTCGGCGTCCACGTTCCGGGCCGCTGTGGGGGCGTGGTCAGGCCGCAGTGATACGGGCGTTGACCCGCCGCATCCAGTCCCGGTCGGTGTGCCACATGGGGTGGTGCGGGGCCGCGTTGGAGGTCAGGACGACGCCCTGGAAGCCGGCCGCGAGGCAGCGGTCGACGACGAACTCCGCGATGTCCTTGCCGACGGCGTCCTCCTCGAAGCGCGTCAGCAGGGGGGTGTATCCGACGACGCCTTCTCCGAGGACGGCGGGGATGTCGCGGTGGCGGGCGAACTCGGCGACGGAGTCGACCCACTGGGCCAGCGTGTCGCGCATGGCCTGCCGGTGCGCCGGATAGTTCTCGTAGAGCCACAGGTCCCAGCGGTCGGGATCGACCCAGTCGTGGGCGTAGAACAGTTCGCGCGGGATGCCGGTGGCGGCCAGTCGCCAGGGCTCGTCGGGCTGGTAGTCGGCGAAGGCGGGTGCGTCGGGGCGCAGCATGGCGGCCAGTTCGGGGGTGGGCCAGCCGGCCGTCTCGGGTGCCGATTCGGTGCCGTGCCCGAGTCCGACCGCCTCGTACAGCGCGCCGAGGACGCCGTAGACGTAGAAGTGGAAGTGGGCGATCTGCGCCCCCTCCGGCAGGTCATCGATCTCGCTGGGCCAGGGCTCGCCCAGCGAGTAGGTGACGGGGATGCCGGGGTGCCGGGCCCGCAGCAGTTTCACGGCACGGTCGAGAGGGCCGCGCAGGTAGGCGTAGTGGGTAGCGCCGTCGCGCGGTACCAGGGAGCAGTTGTCGACCTCGTTGTGCACTTCGACGTAGGCGACCTGGTCGGCCAGTCCGCGCTCGGTGAGGAAGTCGAGGAGTCCGGCGAGCGCTTCGGCCACCGCCTCGGCACGGTCCGGGCCCGGGACCTCGGCGAGGGCGCGGTGCCAGGCGTCGGTGTCGGCGAAGCTGGGGGACTGCTGGTACTCCCAGGAGGACACGATCACCTTGCAGTCGTGGCGGGCGGCTGCCTCGAAGAGGTCGACGAGGCGTTGACGGCCGTCCAGGGGATAGCCGCCGCGCACGTCGTACCAGCGGGTGCGCTGTCCGAACTCCTTGCCCAGACCGCGGACCTGGATCGACTCCGGGTCGGGGACGCGTCCGGAGAACAGGAGGAAGGGCATGGCGCAGACGCGCACGGTGTTGAAGCCACGGTCCACCGCCTCGGCGAAGGCGCGGTCGAGGTCGGCGAACGGCTCACCGGGGCCTGCCTGCGTGTACCAGCTGAAGTCCCACAGGGTGATGGCGAGTCGGCCCGTGGGCTCGCTCGTGGTGGCTTGCTGCTGTGCGGTGGTCATGAGGTCACCCGTCGTTCGTGTGCGGTAGGACGCCGTCGGCGGCTCGACGGCACCACGCTAGCTCAATTCATTATTTATGAATAATACTTGACGAGGGTGACCCGGTTGTCCAGGCTGTGGGGCGGACGAATACGTACGTGCATCAAGGAGCCGCCCGTCATGACCGAATCCATCCACCCGTCCCGGCGCACAGTCGTCACGGCACTCGGCGCGGCCGCCGTCGTCGCCCTACCTGCCTGGCCGCAGACGGCGCAGGCGGCGGACGGCCCGGCCGCGGCCGGCGCGACCGGCCCGGTGCTCGACACCCACCCCGCCACGGAGCCCTCCGGCACCCATGTGCGTGACGTGGGTGGCACCAATGTCGTCTTCCAGTACGGCGCGGTGCTCCCCGCCTTCGACGGCTGGCGCACCCATGAACCCACCCGCGACTACCTGTCCCTGGACAAGCGGTGGCGGTTCCGCTTCGACCCCGACGACCAGGGGCTCGGCGAGGCCTGGCAGTCCCCGCACCACAGCGACCGGGACTGGGACCTCATCGACGTCCCCGCGGCCTGGGATCTGCTGAACACGCCCGGATTCGGTTCGGAGAGCACACCCTTCGGCAAGGGCACGGCGTTCTCCGACGGCTACGCCTGGTACCGCACCACCGTCGACGTGCCCGCGTCCTGGCGGGCCCGGCACGTGCGCATCGCCTTCCTCGCTGCCGGCTACAGCGCCGAGGTCTGGCTCGACGGCACCCACCTCGGCAAGCACGAAGGCGCCAACTCGCCCTTCGCGCTTCCGGCTACGGCGGCGCTCCGGCCCGGCACCCGCCAGACGATCGCCGTACGCGTCTTCCGCCGGGCGAGCTACACCGACTACACGGCCTCGACAGCGCAGCCCGTCACCGACGACCACGAACTGCCGTACAAGCCCGTCGACTACTGGCCCTACGCCGGTCTGACCCGGTCGGCCTGGATCGAGGCGGTGCCGCAGGTCACCATCGCCAAACTGCTCGTGGCCGCCGCGGACGGGCACCTCGAAGCACACGCGGTCGTCGAGAACCATGGCGCCACCGCCTTCCACGGCCGGCTCACCCTGGACCCCGGACGCGGAAGCGGCGGCCGGCCCACTGTGGTCACGGCCCGGATCGCAGCCCGGTCGGCGGGCGTCGTACGGGCCACCGTCCCCATACCCCGCGCGCCACGCTGGAGCCCGGACACACCGCACACGCTCACCGCCCGCGCCACCCTGACCGCCGGGAGATCCTCGGGCCCGCGGGTGGACACCCTGTCCACCCGGTACGGCGTGCGCGAACTGGCCGTCACCGACGCCCAGTTGCGGCTGAACGGCAAGCCGCTGTTCCTCAAGGGCCTCAACTGGCACGAGGAAACGGCCGCGCACGGCAGGGCGATGACCCCGGCCGAGCACGACCGGGAACTGGGCCACCTCACCAAACTCGGCGCCAACTTCATCCGCAACTGCGTCTACAACCGCCACCCGTACGTCTACGACTGGGCGGACGAGCACGGCGTGATGGTGATGGACGACATCGACACCATGTGGCTCAACACCGCCCAGGAGAAGCTCCAGACCGAGCGCTACGGCCTCGCCCGCGCCCTGGCCCTGACCATGGCGTGGAACCAGCACAACCATCCCTCGGTGATCCTCTGGGGGCTGCAGAACGAGTCGGAGATCGACGCGGCCGGTGCTCCCGTCTACCGGGCCTGGCTCGCCGACCTGAAGGCGGCCGTGAAGGCGG
Organism: Streptomyces sp. NPDC005402; assembly: GCF_040606575.1. Taxonomy (NCBI): domain Bacteria; kingdom Bacillati; phylum Actinomycetota; class Actinomycetes; order Kitasatosporales; family Streptomycetaceae; genus Streptomyces; species Streptomyces sp. NPDC005402. The sequence continues at coordinate 338,672 of NZ_JBEXFB010000009.1, read as the reverse complement.
TCGACCTCACCGCCCGCCCGGTGACCTGGGCCTCCAACACCAGCAACGACCCCGCGTTCGACCTCGCCGACGTGATCGGCTTCAACGAGTACTTCGGCTACTTCTACGGCAAGGACGCCGATCTCGGACCCACGCTGGACGCGGTGCACGCGAAGTATCCCGACAAGCCCATCCTGATCACCGAGAACGGCACCTGGTCCATTGCCGGCACCCACGGCCCCAGCACCACGCAGGGCACGGAGGAATGGCAGGCGGCGAGTTTCACCGCGCACTGGGCGCAGGTGGCCGCGCGCAGCGAGTTCGTCGCCGGCTTCACCTACTGGGTCCTCAAGGACTACAAGCAGCGCGCCGGGTACAACCAGGCCTACAACGGCATTTCCGTCATGGGCCTGCTCACCTTCGCCGAGGAGCGGCCCAAGCTCGTCTACGACGCGTTCCGCAAGGCCGTGAATCCCAGGAGCAGGTGACCTGACGTGGTACGGCGGAAGGGGGAGGGACGGACCGTCCCTCCCCCTTCCGCGCGGGGTGCGGCCCGCAAAACCATCCGGTCCCGCGGGTCAGCCCTTTACGCTGCCCTCGGTCAGTCCGCTGCGCCAGAAGCGCTGCAGGACGACCATGGCGATCATCAGCGGCACGACGGAGACGAAGGCGCCTCCCACGGTCATCTGATAGAGCTGCGGTTGGCGGTCGGCGAACGACTGCCAGGACGTCAGACCGAGGGTGATGGGGTACAGCTTGGAGTCGGACAGCATGACCAGCGGCAGGAAGTAGTTGTTCCAGATGCCGACGAACTGGAAAAGGAAGATCGTCACCAGGGCGGGGGTCATGATGCGCAGCGCGACGACCGTGAAGATGCGGACCTCGCCCGCGCCGTCGATGCGGGCCGCTTCCAACAGCTCGTCCGGTATGGATGCCGCGGCGTAGATACGGCACAGGTACACGCCGAAGGGGCTGACGAAGCTCGGCAGCAGTACGGCCCAGTAGGTGTTGGCCAGGCCTGCCTTGCTGAACAGCAGGTACATGGGCAGCGCCAGCGCCGTGGCGGGGATCAGGACGCCACCCAGCACGATGTTGAAGATCGTGTCCCGGCCGGTGAAGGAGAACTTGGCCAGCGCGTAGCCGGACATCGCGGCCAGCAGCGTCGCCACAGCTGCGCCGACCCCCGCGTACAGCAGGCTGTTGGCGGCCCAGCGCAGGTAGATCGCGTGGTCGTAGGTGAACACCTGGTGCAGGTTGCTCAGCAACCGGGGATGGGAGAACCACAGTCCGAAGCTGCCGAACAGGTCGCCGGTGGACTTGGTGGACGCCACGACCAGCCAGTACACCGGGAGCAGGAAGTACCCGGCGGCTGCCACGAGCAGGCCGGTGACCAGGATGCGACTGCGCGCGGTGACCCCGGTGATGCCGCCGCGCGGCGTCGTGCCGTCGTCGGAGGCCGGCGCCTGCCCCCTCGGCGGGACCGTGCGGGCCGGTGTCTGGAGACTCACGCGTCCCCACCTCCCTTGTTGATCAGCCGCAGGAAACCGAAGGAGAGCACGAACGCGGCGAGCGCGAGCAGCACGGCCTCGGCAGCGGCGAGGTGGTAGTTGTCGTTGGTGAACGCCTCGTTGTAGGCGCTGAGGTTGGGCGTGTAGGCGCTGTCGATACTCGACGAGACCGGCTTGAGCACCAGAGGTTCCGCGAACAGTTGCAGCGTGCCGATGATGGTGAAGACCGTGGTGAGGATGAGCGCCGGGCGCAGCAGCGGCAGCTTGACGTGCAGGACCGTCATCCACGCACTGGCGCCGTCGATGCGGGCGGCCTCGTACAACTCCGCGGGGATGGTGCGCAACTGGGCGACGAGAACCAGGATGTTGTAGCCGGCGAACTCCCACGTGACGATGTTCGCGATGGACCACAGAACCGTGTTTCCGCCCAGCAGGTCCACCGACACCCCCAGGTGGCGCATGCCGTCCACGAGAGGGCTGACGCCCGGAACGTACAAGAAGCCCCACAGGATGGACGCGACGACCCCGGGAACGCCGTAGGGCAGGAAGAAGGCGGCGCGGAAGAACCGCACGCCTCTGGCCGAGGCGCTGTCCAGCAGCAGGGCGAGCCCGGCGGCCAACGCGACCATGACCGGCACCTGGACGGCCGCGAACAGCAGCACGCGGCCGATGCTGCGCACGAAGTTGTGATCGGACAACGCGTCGGAGTAGTTGCTCAGCGCTACGAAGACGGTACGGCTGCCGCCGAGCCCCAGCGGTCCGGTGTGCTCGACATCCATGACGCTCTGGTAGACGGCGTAGCCGATGGGCACGGCGAAGGTCAGCAGGAACAGCAGGAGGAAGGGTGCGACGAAGGCGACGGGCGCCAGATTTCTGCGGCGGCGGGACGCTCGGGTGCGCGTGGGCATCAGGGTGCTTTCTGGAGTCCGGAGGGGAGAGCGGCGGCGGCCGTGTCGCGCCCTCCGGAGGTGGTCACTGGCCGGTGGAAACCTTCAGGCCCTTCCTCTTCAGGTCCTCCACGGTCTGCTTCTGTGCCTGCTGGACCGCGGAGACGAACGTGCCCTTGCCCGCCACGGCGGCCTGGAAGCCGTCGTTGAGGTGCTGGTAGGTGGCGTCGATCGTCGGTATCCACTTCCACGAGGTGTCGATGTTCTTGTCCGCCTGCGCGAAGACCTCGTTGTACTTCTGGCCTCCGAAGAACGCCGACGGCTTGTCGAGCGAGGAGCCCTTGTACGCGTCGGCCCCCGCGGGCCAGCCGTATCCGCCCTGCAGCAGCAGATCGACGCTCGCGGGGTCGGTGTTCAGCCATTCGGCGAACTTCAGGGCCTCGGGGATGTGCTCGGCGCCCTTGAGGACGGCCGTCGAGGAGCCACCCCAGTTCGCGGAGGCGTTCGCGCCCTTCGTCCACTGCGGCATGGGCGCCACCGACCATTTGCCGGTGGTCTTGGGAGCGTTTCCGCTGATGATGGCGTCGCCCCACTGGGCACTGACCCACGAGGTGATGACACCGGTCTGCAGGTCCTTGTACCAGCCGTTGGCGAAGTCGGGCTCGGTCTTGATCAGTTTCTTGGTGCGCATCTCGTCCCAGAAGGCGGCGGCCTTGAGGGTCTGCGGGGAGTCGATGTTCACCGACCAGGTGTCGCCGTCGACGCCGAACCATTTGGCGCCGGCCTGCCATGCGAGTGCCGTGAACCAGGCGGAGTTCCCCGGCGGGAAGGTGCTGATGTAGGCCTTCGGGTCGGCGTCGCGGACCTTCTGCGCGGCCTGGGCGAACTCGTCCCAGGTGGTGGGCGGCTCGATGCCCCACTTCTTGAAGAGGTCGGAGCGGTAGAACAGGCCCATCGGACCGGACGCCTGAGGGATCGCGTAGACGGCCGAGCCGAAGACTCCCTGCTGCCACTGCCAGTCCACGAACTTCGACTTGTCCTTGTCCGCGCCGTACTCGGACAGGTTCACCAGGCCGTTCTCCAGCAGGAACGAGGGGATCTCCTGATACTCCACCTGCGCCAGATCGGGGGCGTTGCCGCTCTTGAGGGCGGCGCGCATCTTCGCGTAGCCGCCCGCGCTGCCCGCCGGGATCTTCTCCAGCTTGACGTGGATGTCCGGGTGGGTGGCGTTCCACTTGTCGACGGCCTTGTCGACACCGGGAACCCACGACCAGAAGCGCAGGTCGACCTTCTGGCCGGGCTTCGCGGGGGCCTGTGCCTTGTCCTGCGAACCGCTCGAACCCCCGCAGGCGGAGAGGAACAGGGAGGCGGCGGCAAGGGTCACGGCGAGGGCGCCCCGACTTCTGCGGCGGGGTGTGGTGCGGCTCATGGGAGGAGGTCCTTCCTGGCTTCGTACCGAAGCTGCTTGTGCGTGCCGGTCAGTCTCGGAGGGTCATCGCCACGCCGTCAAGATATATTCATAATTAATTGAAACAGCTATGGTGGGTGTCGTCAGCAGGGATCGGACGGGAGACGCACACGATGACGGAATGCCGCAGGATGACGGGGCGCGTGGCGGTGATCACCGGCGCCGCGCACGGGATAGGCGCGGCCACGGCTCACAGACTCGCGGCCGAAGGGGCGACGGTCGTGGTCACGGACGTGGACGACGCGGCAGGCAAGGCCGTCGCGGCGGACATCGCGGACAGCGGCGGACGCGCGGAGTACGTACGCTGCGACGTGACCTCGGCTGCCGACTGGGAGAACCTGGCCCGTCACGTCGACGAGCACCACGGTCGGCTGGACATGCTGCACAGCAACGCCTTCGCCCAGGTCAACAAGTCTGCGCACGAGTTGAGCGAGGCCGAGTGGGACTGTCAGATGGCCGTACTGCTCAAGCCGGCCTGGCGCGGGATGAAGACCTTCGCGGCCATGCTGCGCGAGGCGAAGGGCTCCGTCGTCCTGACCTCATCGGTGCACGCGGTCATCGGTCTGCCGGGCCATGCCGCCTACGCTGCCGCCAAGGGGGCGCTGTGCTCGCTGGGGCGGCAGTTGGCCGTCGAGTACGGTCCTGACATCCGGGTCAACACCGTGCTGCCCGGCCCCATCCTGACCGCCGCCTGGGACGGGATCCCGGAGCCCGATCGGGAGCGCAGTGTGGCGGCCACGGCGGCCAAGCGGTTCGGGCAGCCGGAGGAGGTGGCAGCCGCCGTCGCCTTCCTGGCATCGGCGGACGCCTCCTATGTGACCGGTGCGAGCCTCGTGGTCGATGGAGGATGGAGCGTCATGAAGGAGTCCTCGTGAGCGCCGCGCACCGTGCGGGGCGCCGACCGACAGGACCGATACGGAAACGGAGAACGTGGTGACCCATCCCGGTAGGGGGCTGCACGGCCAGGCAGTGGAGGAGCTGGGCCGGCGCATCATCCGCGGCGACTACCCCCCGGGCTCCGTCGTGGACCCGGTCAAGTTCGAGACCGAGCTGGGCGTCAGCAAGACCGTCGTGCGCGAGGCACTGCGCGTGCTGGCCGCCAAGGGTCTGCTGGAGTCGAAGCAGAAACGCGGGACGACCATCCGGCCCCGCGCCGACTGGAACCTGCTCGACAGCGACCTGCTGCGCTGGCAGGGCAGCAGCGCTCCCACCGACGGCTTCCTGGAGGACCTCGCCGAGGTCCGCGCGATCGTCGAACCCGCCGGAGCCCGGCTCGCCGCGGCCCGCCGCACCCCGTCCGACCTGGACGCCCTGCGGCAGGCGCTCGACGCGATGGCCGCGGCGGGGGCGGACGCGGAGGCGATGGTCGAGGCGGACCTGGCCTTCCACCGCGCCCTGCTGGACGCCGCCCACAACGAACTGCTCAGCCGCATGGAGGTCGTCATCGAGGCCGGCCTGCGCGTACGCGACCGGATCGTGCACGGCGCCCGGCACTTCTCCGACTCCATCCCCGTACACCAGGAACTGCTCGACGCGGTCGAGGCGGGCGACCCCCACGCGGCGGTGGCCGCCGTCGAATCCCTGCTCGCGCAGGCGTCCCACGACCTGGCCGCCGTACAGGCCCGGAAAGACGACGACGCCGCGACCGATCCGCTTCCCGAGGAAACTCCTTGAAGATAACCGGACTTGAGACCTTCCTGGTCGCTCCGCGCTGGCTGTTCCTGCGCATCGCCACCGACGAAGGCGTCACCGGCTGGGGCGAGCCCGTGATCGAGGGCCGCGCCGAGACCGTACGCGCCGCGGTCCATGAGCTGGCCGACTACCTCGTCGGCCGGGACCCGCTGCGCATCGAGGACCACTGGCAGGTGCTCACCAAGGGCGGCTTCTACCGCGGCGGCCCCATCCTCTCCAGCGCCGTCGCCGGCATCGACCAGGCCCTGTGGGACATCGCAGGAAAGACCTACGGCGTCCCGGTCCACCGCCTCCTCGGCGGCCCCGTGCGCGACCGCGTACGCATGTACGCCTGGATCGGCGGGGACCGCCCCAGCGAGGTCGCGGAGCTGGCCGAGGAACAGATGAAGGCCGGCTTCACCGCCGTGAAGATGAACGGCTCGGCCGAACTCGCCCCGATCGACACCCCGGCCCGCACAGCCGAGGTCGTCGCCCGCGTCGCCGCCGTCCGCGAGGTGCTGGGCGACGAGCGGGACATCGCCGTCGACTTCCACGGCCGGGCCTCCACCGCCATGTCCCGCCGCCTGCTACCCCAACTGGAGCCACTGCACCCGCTGTTCGTCGAGGAACCCGTCTCTCCGGAACACTCGGGCCAGCTGCGCAGCCTGGTGGAGTCCACGAGCATTCCCCTCGCCACCGGCGAACGCCTCTACTCCCGCTGGGACTTCCGCGAGGTGATGACCAGCGGCATCGCCGTCGCCCAGCCCGACCTGTCGCACGCCGGCGGCATCTCCGAGGTCCGCCGCATCGCCGCCATGGCCGAGACGTACGACGTCACCGTCGCCCCGCACTGCCCCCTGGGCCCGATCGCCCTGGCCGCAAGCCTCCAGATCGCCTTCTCCGTGCCGAACTTCCTCATCCAGGAACAGAGCATGGGCATCCACTACAACCAGCAGTGCGACCTGCTGGACTACGTGATGGACCCCGAACCCTTCCGCTTCCAGGACGGATACGCGGTCGCGAGCACCCGCCCCGGCCTCGGCGTCGACATCGACGAGAAGGCGGTACGCCGGGCCGCCGAGACCGGACACCGCTGGCGCAACCCCGTATGGCGGGGAGCGGACGGGGCGTTCACCGAGTGGTGAACACCGTCAGCCACGCAGTGGTGAGACCCGTCAAGCCCATGCAGCCCGACCCCAAGGAGAGCCCGCTCCCATGAACCTGGTGGAATCCCTCCGAGCCCATCGCCTGCTGGCGATCGTCCGGGGCAAGGACCCCGCCGCGGCCCTGCGCACCGTACGCACCCTCACCGAGGAGGGCATCGCGGCCATCGAGGTCTCCCTGACCACCGCCGACGCCCTGAGCGTCATCAGGCAGGCGCGCACCGAACTCGGCCCCGACGCCCTCCTCGGCGCCGGCACCGTGCGCTCGGCCGCGGACGCGGCCCGCGCCGTGGAGGCCGGCGCGTCGTACCTCGTCACCCCCGCACTGGTCGACGGGCTGGAGCCCTACGGCGTACCCATACTCATGGGTGCCCTGACACCGACCGAGATCGAAACCGCCCTCGCACGAGGTGCCGACGCGATCAAACTCTTCCCCGGCACGCTCGGCGGCCCCGGCTATCTGAAGGCACTGCGCGACCCCTTCCCCGAGGTGCCCTTCGTGCCCGTCGGCGGAGTGGACGCGCAGGCGGCCCGTGACTATGTGGACCGGGGTGCCCTCGCCGTCGGCGTCGGCTCACCCCTCGTCGGGGACGCGGCCGACGGCGGCGACCTCGAACAACTCCGTGCCCGCGCGGCCGAGTTCCGCAAGGTGGCCGCAGGGGAGACGTCGTGACGACAGCGGCTCCAACCGAGGTGGTGACCTTCGGCGAGACCATGGCGGCGCTCCGCGCCAACGGTGCACTGCGGCTCGGCGGCAGCCTCGGCCTGGCCGTCGCGGGCGCCGAGTCCAACGTCGCCATCGGCCTCGCCCGGCTGGGACACACGGTGCGCTGGGCCGGCCGCGTCGGCGCCGACGAACTGGGCGCGCTGGTCCTGCGCACCCTGCGTGCCGAGGGCGTCGACATCGACCACGCCGTCACCGACGACACCGGCCGCCCCACGGGACTGCTGCTCACCGAACCCCGCCTGGGCACGCTCACCCGCGTCAGCTACTACCGTGCCGGTTCCGCCGGTTCGGCCGTCTCCCCGGCCGACGTCCTGCCCGCCCTGACCCCGACACCCCGCATCCTGCACCTGACCGGTATCACTCCGGCGCTGAGCCCGTCGGCGGCCGAGGCCGTGCTGGCCGCCGCCACCACGGCACGCGACGCCGGGATCACCGTATGCCTCGACATCAACCACCGCTCCCGGCTGTGGACCGCCGACCGTGCCCGCACCGCGCTCCGGCCGCTGCTGGCCCACACCGACCTGCTCATCGCCTCCGAGGACGAGCTGCCGCTGGTGCTGGAGCGACCCGGCGCGGACGAAGCTGAGGCGGTGCGCAGCGTTCTGGCCGAAGGGGTCGGTGAGGTGGTCGTCAAACGGGGCGCGAGCGGTGCGACCGCCTTCACCGCGGACGGGGCGACCGACCGTGCGGCACGCCAGGTCGACGCCGTCGATCTGGTCGGCGCGGGCGACGCCTTCGTGGCCGGATACCTGTCCGGACTCCTCGACGGCGCGGACATCCCGGCCCGACTGCACCGAGCCGTCACCACCGCGGCCTTCGCCGTCGCCACCCGCGGCGACTGGGAGGGCCTTCCCACGCGGGACGAACTCGGCCTGTTCGACCAGCCCGACGGCACGACCATCCGCTGATCCAGGAGACGGAACATGACCTCAACGGCAGCGTCGGCGACGGTCGTCGTGGACGGAGCGTACGAACTCGCCGAGGGCGGCCGCTGGTTCGACGGCCGCTACGTGTACGTCGACATCCTCAGCGGTCGGCTCTTCGAACTGCGCGACGACCGCGACGACCGCGACGACGCCGGGCCGACCCAACTCGCCCGTCTGGACGTACCGTTGGGCGCCGTCGCGCCGGTGTCCGATCGGCCTGGCAGCTGGATCGCCGCCGCGGGCACCGGCATCGCGCTGCTCACCCCCGACGGCACCCTGGAATGGCTGGACCGCCCCGAGGACCGCACACCGGCCCCCAGCCGGATGAACGACGGCGTCGCCGACCCCGCAGGCCGCTTCTGGGCCGGCAGCATGGCCTACGACGGCACCCCCGGCGCGGGCTCCCTCTACCGCACGGACCTCGACGGCACGGTGGTCCGCGTCCTCGACGGCCTGACCATCGCCAACGGCCCGGCGTTCACCGCCGACGGCACGACCATGTACCTCGCCGACACGGCAGTCGGCACCGTTCTGCGCTGCCGGGTCGACCCCGTCTCGGGTGACCTCCTGGGCGGCCCGGAGATCTTCGTCCGCCTGCGGGACGACGAGGGCAGCCCCGACGGAATGACCGTCGACGCGGAGGGCTGTCTGTGGGTCGCGCTGTGGGGCGCCGGCGCGGTCCGCCGCTACCATCCGGACGGCCGTCTGTTGCATACCCTGACCGTCCCCGCCCCGCATCCCACGTCGGTGTGTCTGCCGCCCGACACCAACCGCCTCTTCGTCACCACCGCCCGGCACGGGGTGACCGACCCGACCGCGACCTCCGGCGCAGTGCTCGGCTTCCCGGTGACGATCGGGGGAACGGCGGCCTGCTCCTGGCAGGGACGGTTCTGATCCGCACATCGGCCCGAGGCTGCTTCCACAGAGCTGGGCGCCTGCGCCGGTACTGATAGGCCCGGCCTGTACGGGGCATCGATTTTTGGTCGTGGACCCCTCATCCGCGGCCCGGTTCACTGTGGCGAAAGCCGGCGCGGACCGATCGGGCTCGGCGCATCTCCTCGCCCACGTGGCCCGCAACGCCGACGCGCTGCTCAATCTGCTGAACTGGGCCCGCACGGGTGTCGAGACTCCCGTGTACGAGGGTCCCGACCAGCGTGTCCGGGAGATCGAAGAAGGGGCCCGTCGCACGGCCGGCGAACTGCGCGAGGATCTGTTCCGGGCCAACGCCCGGCTCGCCGGAGAACTCGCCGCACTGCCCGATGCATGCTGGGAGGCGACCGTCCGGACCGCAAGGGGACGCGAGGTGCCGGTCTGGGAGGTTCCCTGGATGCGGGTGCGCGAGGTGTGGGTCCACGCCGTCGACCTGGACACCGGCACGAGCTTCGACGCCGTCCCCCGCGAGGTGTGCGCGGCACTCTTGGACGATGTCGCAGCCGGCTTCCGGGCCCGCACGGACATCCCTCCTGTCGGGCTACGAGCCGAGGACGCTGGTCGTACCTGGCTCCTGGGCGTGCCCGGCGCAGCGAAGACACCCCTGGTGACCGGTGACCTCCCGAGCCTGACCGCCTACGCGACCGGGCGGCCCGTGCCAGGACCTCTCCACGCCACCGGCCGCGGATCCGTACCGAAACTGCCCGCGTGGCTGTGAAACCCGTAAGAGCGCGCCCGCCACTACGCCGACAGGACTGGATGACAGGGTCCCGCTTCGGCGAGGTGAAGGGGTACGACGGCGATTCCGCTGCCCGCTCCGGAACTGCCGCCCCTGCCGTTGAAGCGTGGGGGGGGAGAGTGCGCTGACCTGTAGGGATGCCTGAGCGAGGGCCGCGGGTCGTGGCTTTCACGTCCGGGACGGTCCGCCGAGATGGGGACACTGTGTGAGGCCGGGCGATACGCCGGAGCATCCCGCACCCACAGCAGACCCGCCGCACGAAGGTGTTCCGCGGTGCGAGATACTCTCCCGATGAGTTCACGCACTTCCCCGGTCAGCCGGCCGATCACGATACGGAGGGCAGTCGCGCGGGATACCAAACGGCTCACGCGGCTCGTGCGTGGCTCATCCGCCTACGAGGGTAAGTACGCGTCCGCGGTCGCGGGCTTCCGGGTCGGTGCTGATTACATCGAGGCCCACCGCGCCTTCGTGGCCGTCGGCGCCGAGGAGGACGGAGGCCGAATCCTCGGGTTTTACTCGCTGGTCCTCGCTCCACCGGAACTCGACCTGCTGTTCGTCGCCGACGACGTGCAAGGGCGGGGTATCGGACGGCTGCTCGTCGCACACATGCAGTCCGAGGCACGCACCGCCGGGATCGATCGTCTCAAGGTCGTGTCGCACGTACTCGCCGAGGACTTCTACCACCGTGTCGGTGCGGTGCGGACCGGGACCGCGCTCGCCAACCCGCCCGCCGTACCGTGGGACCGTCCCGAATTCGAGTTTCGCATTCCTCCGGAATGACGCGGTGCGCCGGTTGGGGGACCGGTGCCGCCTGCCATGGTGGGGGCCGGCATTCGGGAGCCGCCGGTCATCTCCTTGACGCGGGCCACCCCCCGTCCCCGGGTTCGCGCTGAACCCGGGGCGGTACGACGTGTGTTCAGGCGTAGGGGTCGAAGGGGATGCCGGACGGCTTGGAGTGGGCGAGGGCGTACTCGAAGTCGCCGTCGTCGATCTTGAGGGTGGCCGAGCCGAAGTCCGCGGAGATCAGCTTGTCGCGGTAGCCGGCGGGATAGCCGTTCCAGCCGACGAGCCGTGGGAAGAACCAGCCGCCCGTGGCGTTCTCCGGTGGCTCGTCGTTGCCGCTCGCGAACCGGAAGCAGTGCGTCGAGACGCCGTCCTTGTGGTAGACGATCTTCGGGTGGGTGCCGTCGAAACGCACCGCCGAGCGGGCGGCCACCTGGTAGCCGGAGTGCTGGGACACCGACACGTACTGGACCTGGTCGCCCTGGACCCACACCACGACGTGCTCCCAGTCGTGGGTGTGCCCGATGGCCGCCGGACCCAGCGTCGCCTGGTCCTTCTCGAAGTAGCCGGCGTACATCACGGCACACCAGCCGTTGTCGCACTTCGCCCGTGAGTAGGTGTTGGCGTTGGCGAGTTGGGCGTAGTCGTGGCAGTGGCCGTTGACGTCGCCCCCGAGTTTCAGCCCGGGGTTGATCGTGCCGTCGGCGCCGATCGCCGCGGTGGCGTAGCAGCCGTCGCGGTCGTAGTCGTAGGCGGGGGAGAAGGTCTGCTCCAGACCGTCGGCGTTCTGGGGGAGCGGGGTCAGGACGTTCGCGTGGGCGCTCGCGGGGATCGCCACGACGAGCGCCAGTGCGCCCAGAGCGGTGATCAGGGATCTCAACGTGCGCATTCCGTACCCCTGTTCAGCAGTAGAGATTGCCGCCGGGGCCGACCCCGAGGATCGACGTGAAGCGGTTGTAGGCGTCGACGCGGCTCTGCACCTGGGCCGGGTTGCGCCCGTCGCACTCCAGTGAGCCGTTGATGGAGCGGATGGTCTGGCCGAAGCCGGCCTGGTTGACCATGGCGTTGTGCGGGGTCATGGTGCCGGGGCCGGACTGGGTGTTCCAGTACCAGAGGCCGGTCTTCCAGGCCACGGCGGAGTCGTTCTGCACCAGCCAGGGGTTGTTGAGCAGATCGATCCCCAACGCGTCGCCCGCCGCCTTGTAGTTGAAGTTCCACGACAGCTGGATCGGGCCGCGACCGTAGTACGCCGCCTGACCGGCCGGACAGCCGTACGGCTGGTTCCAGTCGCAGTAGGTGGGGTAGTTGGCGGTGTTCTGCTCGACGATGTGGACGAGGCCGCCGGTCTCGTGGTTCACGTTGGCGAGGAAGGCCGCCGCCTCCTGCTTCTTCACCGTCTCGCTGCCCGTGGTGGCGAAGCCGGGGTAGGCGCTCAGCGCCGCGACCAGGCCGCTGTAGGTGTAGAAGGAGTTCCGGTTCGGGAACATCTGGTTGAACTGCGCCTCGGTGACCACGAATCCGGACGGAGTGCTCCCGCCTCCGCTCGCGGGCGCGTTCCACTTCTGGGTGGCCGTACCGGAGCAGGTCCAGATCTGCAGCCGGGTGCCGTTGGCGCTGTTGTTGTCCCGGACGTCCAGGCACTTGTTCGCGGCCGGGTTGACGATGTCGCGGGCGCCGGAGACCACCCACTGCTGGTTGGCGCCGCCCGAGCAGTTCCAGAGTTGTACGGCCGCTCCGTCGGCGGTGCCGCGGTCGGCGATGTCCAGACACTTGCCGAGCGCCCGCAGGGTTCCGTCACCGGAGTTGGACCAGATCTGGGCGCCGGTGCCGTTGCAGTCGTAGAGCTGAACGGCCGTGCCATTGGCGGTGGATGCGCCCGCCACGTCGACGCACTTGCCGGCGAGGCCGGTGATCGTGCCGGAGGCGGCGTGCGCGGGGGTCACCGTGAGCAACGCGGTGAGGATGGCGGCCAGGACGGCGAAGACCGCGAGGCGGCCTCTGTGCAGGGAGATGGGCATGGGTGAGTGCGCTCCTTGAGGGGGGTGGGGGAGGCCGCCCCCCCCGGCGAGGAGGGGCGGCCGAAGTGCGGAGCTCTACGGGTAACTGGTCAGATTCGCCACGTTGGTCGAGGAGTTGGACGGGCCGCCGGTGCCGTTGACGACGTGCCGGATGGTGCCGGTGCCGCCGAGGGAGACGGTCACCATGCTCTGGAAGCGCACTCCCGCGGTGTTCGGCGCCTCGATGGCCCGTTCCGCGGCCACGCTCGGGTTCACGTTGAAGTAGCAGTAGCTGCCGAGACCGTAGGCCTGGTGGCTGGTGACGGAGTCGGCGACCTTGTAGGCGGCGTAGCCCTGCGTCGAACCGTTCGTCCAGGCCGCCTGGTTGGGCGGGTCGTAGGGCATCTCGTTCTGGTAGAAGTACGTGCGGCCGCCGTTGCCGTTCCAGACGGTCTGGTACTTCTGGTAGTGCTCGACGAACAGCCCGTACGCGGTGACGTTGTCGCCGTTGACGATCAGCCCGGTGTCCGCGGTGTTGGTGGTCCAGCCGACGCCGTTGCCGTGGTCCGCGCGCCAGATCCACATGTGGTCGCCGATGACGTTGTCGCTGTTGATCACGAGGCTGGTGGTCGCCTTGCCGACGCCCGCGCCGCCGACGCGGAAGTACACGTCGTGCAGGGAGGTCGGGTTCGCGGTGTGGGAGGCGGAGGAGTTCGAGGGTCCGACCTCCATCAGGGTGGGCGAGTTGGTGGTGCCCGCGTCGAAGAGGACCCCCGCGACCTTCACGCCGTCGACGTCGGCCACCTTCATCGCGGTGACGCCGTTGTCCGGGACGAAGGTGGCGAGGCCCAGGCCGAGGACGACGGTGTCGGGACGGTTCACCTTGAGCGTCTGGTTGAGGTGGTACACACCCGGGGTGACCAGGAGGTTCTTGCCCGCCGCCAGCGCCGCGTCGATGTCCGCGGCACTCGCGCCCGGCTTCACGACGTAGAAGGTGTCCAGGGAGAGGGAGCTGCCCGAGGGGGAGCCGTTCGCCCAGCTGGTGCCCGTGGAGTTGGACCGCACCGACGGTACGAACACCTTGTAGGCGCCGTCGGCGTCGACGTACAGGAACGGCTTCTCCCGGCTGACCGGGGACTGCGCGACCGTGGTGTGGGGCGGGTTGGGGAAGGTGGTGCCGGGGACGCCCTGGCTGCCGACGAAGACCATGTTCCAGTTCGAGCCGGTCCAGCTGCCGAGCTGGGAGTTACGGGTCAGCCACTGTTGCTGGCTGCCGGAGTCGACCTGCCCGTCGACCTTCGTGTCGGCGAGCAGACCGCCGCTGGACCAGCCGTTGTCGTCCAGGGCGAGGTTGCCGCGCAGATGCATCCGGCGGTACGCCGCCGCCTGGGAGACCGCCCAACGGTCGTTGCCGCCAGTGGGGTTGACGGACAGGTTCTCGGCCCCGCGCCAGAAGTTCTGCGTCGCGTTGCCCTGGAACCAGTCGGCCTCCGCGTGCACCGCGCCGTTGATCGTGACGGCGTCCGGCGTCAGGCCCAGCCCTGCGACCTGGGTGTAGAAACCGACGTTGGCGTCCGCGGTGTAGGAGCCGGGCTTGAACAGGACGGCGTAGCGCTGGGAGCCGAACTGGTTGGTCTCCTGCTGCTGGAAGATCGAGTTCAGCCTCGACTGGATCGTCGAGGAGGACATCGACGGGTCGAAGACGACCACGTTGGGGCCGAGGTCGGGATTGCCGGCGGACTGGGTCACGGGGACCACCTGGAAACGCTGGGCGGCGCTGCCGTTGCAGGTGTACTGCGCGAACTGCACGCTGTCGGCGGTCGAGGCGCCCGGGTCGTCCAGGCACTTGCCGCTGTTGCGGTTGACGAAGTGGTAGGCGCCGCCGGCCTCGTGGACCGGCAGCCACTGCTGGTTGGCGCCGCCGCCGTAGGCCCAGAGATGGACGGGCGCGTTGTCGGCGGTGGAGACGTCGGCCACGTCGACGACCTGGTTGGTGTTGTTGCGGTTGTCGATCCGGACGTAGCCGTCGCTGGTGGCGGTGAAGCTCCACTGCTGGGCGGAGGTGCTGTTGCACGCGTACTGCTGGACGGCGGTGCCGTTGGCGGTGCCGGCCGCCCTGGCGTCCAGACACCGTCCGCTTGCCGCGTTCATGACAGTCGAGAAGCCGGCGGGAAGCGCGGTGGCGGCTTCGGCGGGGGTGGGCAGGGAGGTCAGGACTGATGCGGCGGCCACGGTGACGAGCGTGGCGGTACCGGATCTGCGGAGGCGCGTGAGGGTGTGCATGCGCAGAGCCCTTCATGGGGGGTGGGGGGTCGCGAGGTGTCTGGCTGACCCGTGAACCTAAAGGTATGGACCACTTACGTCAAGAGATGAAGTAAGGTTTGAGGGAAGCCGGTTGAGGTGAGAGGTGCGGGGAGTTCCCGGTTCGTATGGCTTGGGCGGCCGCTGAGGGGAAACCCGGTCGGCTGTTGCCGGCCGGGAGGGAACCTGTGCTGTGATCGCCGTCGCTGTGTCCTTGCTGCCCGCCTTGGGGGTGCTGCTGTATGCCATGGACCGCATCGAGGACCGGCTGTCGGCCAGGTCGTCGGCGCCCCGGCACGCCAGAGGCCGGCACCTGCGGCTGGTCCGCGGCGCTGCCTCGTCCCGTGGTGAGCGCGCCGCCCGCTCCGGTGTCGAGCGTCGTCCTGCCGAACGGTCCTCGCGCCGCCTCGATGCGGCGTGACCCTGCCGCGTGACGGTCGGGGATGAGAGGTCGGCCCGTCGACTTCCCCGGCCCCTCGCGGGACCTTCGGGATCTTCCGTCCGCCGGTGAGTCGCCAGGAGGGCGCGTGCCTGGCCGCCGACCGGGACGGGGTCGTCGGGCGGCTCCGGACGAAACCACCGGGGAGCTCGCACGACTCCCCATAGACGTCCTGATTGGGCGGGTGCCAGGGGGTACCCGACGGGCATGAAACTGCATCTTCCTGGACGAAAAGAACATCACGACAGCGACGAGGCGCCGGAGCGCGAGATCCCGCCGTCCGAGGAGGTGGGCCCCGGGCCCACCGTGGAGGAACGCGCGCCGGACACGCCGTCGCAACTGCCGAAGACGGCGTGGGGAGCGGTGCTGCGGGGCAGCATGCGGGAATTCAAGGACGACGAACTGACCGACCGGGCCGCGGCGCTGACCTACTACGGCCTGTTGTCGCTCTTCCCGGCCCTGCTGGTTTTGGTGTCGATGCTCGGCCTGACCGGCAAGTCCGCCACGGACACGGTGCTGAAGAATCTCAAGCAGTTCACTCCCGGTTCCGCCCGCGACATCATCACCGGGGCCGTCGAACAGTTGCAGAACAACGCCGGCGTCGGCTCGATCATGGCGATCGTGGGCATCGTCCTCGCGGTGTGGTCGGCGTCCGGTTACGTGGCCGCGTTCATCCGCTCGGCCAACCGGGTCTACGACATGCCGGAGGGCCGCCCGATCTGGAAGATCCTTCCGGTGCGGGTCGGCCTGACGGTCGTCCTGATGGTGCTCGCCGTCGTCAGTGCCCTGATCGTCGTCTTCACCGGCACGCTGGCCCGCAAGGCGGGTACGGCGCTCGGGATCGGTGACTCCGCCCTGACGGTGTGGTCGATCGCCAAGTGGCCCGTCCTGGTCGTCCTGGTCACGATCATGATCGCGCTCCTGTACTGGGCCACCCCGAACGCCCGGGTGAAGGGGTTCCGGTGGATCACGCCCGGCAGCTTCCTCGCGCTCGTCATCTGGCTGGTCGCGTCCGCCGGATTCGCGTTCTACGTCGCCAACTTCGCCTCGTACAACAAGACCTACGGCACCATGGCCGGCGTCATCGTCTTCCTGGTCTGGCTGTGGATCAGCAATCTGGCGATTCTCCTGGGCCTGGAGTTCGACGCCGAGACCGTCCGGCAGCGGGCGATCGCGGGAGGACTGCCGCCCGACAAGGAGCCCTACACGCAGCCGCGCGACACCAGGACGTGGGACGAGCGGGACCTCCGTCGGCTGGACGACTCAGGGCCGGCGCACAACGAGTGACGGACTGATCCGGATGCGGGCTGCTTATCTCGGGGAGCTTGGGATATCCGCAGGCCATGACGAGGTTGCTGACGAACTTGTTTGAGGTGGATGGGGCTCTGACCCGGCGGGCGGCCTCCCGGATTCCGCCGGCTGTGGGCAAGGTGTTGTCGGTGGTGGAGGAGTCCGCGGAAAGCTCCAAGCTGTGGTGTGGCGCCGCCGCACTGATGGCATGGAAGGGCGGGTGGCGGGGACGCAGGGCGGCGGCCGCCGGAATGGGGGCACTGGTGCTGGCCCAACTGGTGTCCAACGGCATGTGCAAGCAACTGGCCGACCGCCCCAGGCCGCCCGCTGAGTGGATCCCGCACGACGAGGTCGCCGACCGCCCCGACTCGTCCTCGTTCCCCTCCGGACACACGGCGGCCGCGGTCGCCTTCACCGCCGCCGTCGCTCCCACGTGGCCGACCGCGGGCGCGCTGTGCGCGCTGCCGGCCGCCATGGTGGCCGTCGAACGGGTGCAGTCGGGCGCCCACTATCCCAGCGATGTCGCCGCCGGTGCCGCCGTCGGGCTGGCTGGTGCCTGGCTGGCGCGTCGTGCTCCGGCTCTGTTCCTGCGCCGCTGGCTGTAGCCGCCGAGACGAGACGCGACGTCGCGGCGTCGCGCCGTCCGGACGGGAGAGGGGATCGGGCCCGCAGGAGGACGGCGGCGCCGTGGGCGACCTCTGGCGCCCACGGCGACAGGGCGGGGTGAGGGTGCGCGTCGGCCCGCTCGAACCTGCTGAGCGGGCCGACGTCGCTGTGTGCCGGCAGCCCCACACCGCGGGCACACACGGGACAAGCCACCGTGGGCCGCCGCCGCGGCTCCCCAGAGGCCCATCGTGCGGGTAACCCGTATCCCACGGGGTAATCCTGGTGAGCCGTGACTCGTGAGGCCGAGGGTGTTCGGCCTCGCGCCTTCACGGACTCATCGGCCGCCCCTCGACATGGTCGAGGGGCGGCTCCGTCGCACCGCCGGCCGAGCGACCGGGGGACGTTGACCGGGGAACACGGTTCGACCTACCGTCGTCGCACGATGTGCCGGAACGTTCCGGCAGAGGAGCGGCGCCTGGCCGCGGAAGCGGAGCGACCCATGGGCCTGCCGTCCACGGACTGGCTGGTGCGACCCGTCGCACCGATCGACGACGCCACCGTGTCGGCCGTGCTGGCGACCCGGTTCGGGGTGCGGGGCACCGTGCGGGACCTGGGGAGTCAGCAGGACCGCAACTACCGGGTGCGCGGCGAGGCGGCGGAGTACGTCCTCAAGGTCGCCAACCCGGCCGCGCAGACGGCCGAGCTGAGGGCCCAGTGCGACGCGGTGGAGCACCTGACCCGTGCGCTGCCCGGTCTCCGGCTGCCCCGGGCAATCCCCGGCGTCGACGGTGACGTGGTGCAGCCCTTCAGCGCGGACGGAGTCGAACTCGCCTGTCGGCTCCTGGACTTCGTGCCGGGTGAGCCGATCATGGACAGCCGCTACCTCGCCCCCGCCGTCGCCGCCCGCCTCGGTGAACTCGCCGGGCAGACCACCGCAGCCCTCGCCGACTTCACCGCCCCCGATCCCGACCGCTTCCGGCCGTGGGACCTGCGCAACGCCCTCCACGTGATCGAGGCCCTCGCCCCGCACTGGCCCGACCGGGCCCGCGCCGACCAGGTGCTGAGCGCCGCCCGCACCGCGTACGCCCTAGTCGAACCCCACGCGAAGGACCTGCCGGTCCAGTTCGTCCACGGTGACATCACCGACAACAACGTCGTCTGCGAGACGGCCGAGGACGGCCGGCGGATGCCCGTCGGCGTGATCGATTTCGGGGACCTCGGCACCGGCTGGGCCGTGGCGGAACTCGCGGTCACCTGCACCTCCGTCCTGCACCACCACGGCACCGGCCCCGCCTCCGTCCTGCCCGCCGTCCGCGCCTTCGACGCGGAACGCCCGCTCTCCGACGGGGAGTTGGCCGTGCTGTGGCCGCTCATCGTGCTGCGGGCTGCCGTCATGGTGGTCAGCGGGCAGTACGACGTTCTCCAGGACCCGGGCAACGGTTACGCGTCCGACGCCCTGGACCGGGAGTGGACCATGTTCGAGTCGGCCGTCTCCGTCCCGGCGGAGGTGATGACGGCCCAGCTGCGGGAGGCACTCGGCCGCCCCCTGCCGCGGGTCGCCGTCGTGCCCGCCCACCGCATGCTGCCGGACCTGCCCCACGACATACCGGCGCTCGACCTCTCGGCGCAGAGCGACGACCTGCACACGGGCCGATGGCTGGAGGCGGACGCCGAGGTCGCCCTGGCCTCCGTCCTGCCCGCCGTCCGCACCCGGCACGGCGAGTTCCGCCTGACCCGGACCACGATCGACACCATGGACGCCCCCGCGACCTGCGCCCTCGGAGTCGACCTGCATCTCGCGGACCCGCTGGAGGTGCGCGCGCCCTGGGCGGGCACGCTCACCCGGCACGCCGACGGCACGCTCGACCTGCGTGGCGAGGGACCGGTCCTGCGGCTGTACGGCGTGGACGGTCCGGCCGCATCCGGCCCGATCGCCGCCGGAGAGCCCCTCGGCACAGTCGCCGAACGGGAGGGCAGGCACACCCTCGGCCTCCAGCTGTCGACCCTGGCCGACCGGCACCCACCCCGTTTCGCCACCCCGGACCTGGCCGCCGGCTGGCTGGCGGTGAGCCCGGATCCGACGGCACTGATCACCGGGCAGGGCCCGGGGGAGCCGTCAGCCGACCAGGATCTCCTCGACCGCCGCGACCGCGCCTTCGCCACCGTGCAGGAGCACTACTACGACGAGCCGCCCCGCATCGAGCGCGGCTGGCGCCACCACCTCGTCGACATCCAGGGCCGCGGCTACCTCGACATGCTCAACAACGTGACCATCCTCGGCCACGGCCATCCCGCACTGAGCGACGCCGTGCACCGGCAGTGGCAGCGCCTGAACACCAACTCCCGCTTCCACTACGGCGCGGTGGTCGAACTCTCCGAGCGGCTCGCCGCGCTCCTGCCCGCCGGCCTGGACACCGTGTTCCTCGTCAACAGCGGCTCCGAGGCCGTGGACCTCGCCCTGCGCCTGGCCTGGGCGGCGACCGGACGGCAGGACACGGTCGCGGTCGAGGAGGCGTACCACGGCTGGACCTACGCGAGCGACGCTGTCTCCACCTCGATCGCGGACAACCCGAACGCCCTGACCTCGCGCCCGAGTTGGATCCACACCGTCGCCGCACCCAACTCCTACCGCGGCCGCCACAGGGGCGCCGAGGCACGGCGGTACGGTCCTGAAGCCGCCGCGCGGATCACCGAACTCGCCGAACAGGGCCACCCGCCCGCCGCGTTCATCTGCGAGCCCTTCTACGGCAACGCGGGCGGCCTCCCCCTCCCGGACGGCTATCTCGGGCAGGTCTACGACGCCACCCGCGCCGTCGGCGGTCTCTGCGTCGCGGACGAGGTGCAGGTCGGCTACGGCCGACTCGGCACCCACTTCTGGGGGTTCGAGCAGCAGGGCGTCGTACCGGACATCGTCACCGTCGCGAAGGGGATGGGCAACGGGCATCCGCTGGGCGCCGTGATCACCCGGCGCGAGATCGCCGACGCCTACCGTACGCAGGGCTACTTCTTCTCCTCGGCCGGGGGCAGCCCGGTCAGCAGTGTGGTCGGGCTGACCGTGCTCGACGTACTGCGGGACGAACGGCTCCAGGACAACGCCCTGGAGACGGGCGGGTACTTGAAGGGGCGGCTGGAGGAACTCGCCGCCCGGCACCCGCTGATCGGCGCGGTGCACGGCTCGGGGCTGTATCTGGGCGTCGAGTTCGTCCGGGACCGCGAGACCCTGGAGCCGGCGACCGAGGAGACCGCCGCGATCTGCGACCGGTTGCGGGAGCTGGGCGTGATCGTCCAGCCGACCTCGGACCGGCAGTGCGTACTCAAGATCAAGCCGCCGCTGTGCCTGACCCGGCAGAGCGCCGACGTGTTCGCCGCCGCACTGGACGACGTGCTGACCCACGGCTGGTGAGGCAGGGTGCCGACCGGAAGCCGCCGTCTGCCGACCGGACCGGACGCGCCCGCCACCATCGCCGACGTCGCCCGTGAAGCGGGGGTCTCCAAGACCACCGCGTCGGACGCGCTGCGGGGCCACGGCCGGGTGTCCGACGCGACCCGCCGGAGTGTCCTGGACACCGCCCGGCGCCTGGGATACGCGCCCAACCGCAGCGCCCGCAGCCTGCGCACCTCCGTGACGGACACCATCGCGCTCCACATCCCCGAGTTCCTCACCGGCGCCGAGTACTACATGTCGTTCGTGTTCGGCGTCGCCGAACAGGCCGCGCGCGCCGGGCTGAACGTGACACTGGTGTCCTCCGGCCGTCTCCCGCAGGTCGACGGGCTGATCCTGTGCGACCCGATGCCGGAGAACCCGGTCGTGGGCCGGCTGATGAGCGCGGGGATCCCGGTCGTCACCGCCGAGCGCTTCGGCGGCGACGCACAGCCCACCGGTGTGATCTGGTCCGACCACGAGACAGCCCTGACGGAACTCCTCGACCACCTGCGCGCGAGGGGCGCCCGTCGGCCCGTGTTCATCGCCTCCGACACCACCGCCGACTGGGCTCTCACCCTCCAGCGCACCTACGCGCGCTGGTGCGCCCGGCACGACATCCAACTGCTGCTGCGCAAAGCGCCGTTCGGCTCCCCACCGGAGGCGCTCCGGGGTGTCGTGCGGGAGTTGCTCGTCGAGAATCCGCATACCGACGCGATCGTGTGCGCGGCCGACGGAGCCGCGGCGGCCGTCCTGCCGGAGATCCGGTCTGCGGGCCGGGTGGTGGGCGAGGACCTGCTGCTGGTCTCCTGCGTCGACAGCCTGGCGATGCGGACGGCGGAGCCGCCGATCACGGCGATCGACCTGAGGCCCCGTCACATGGGTGCGGAATGCGTCCGGTTGCTCCGCGAGATACTCACCGGCGAAACTCCGCCCGGTACCGCCCGCACCCTGGCCATCGAGATGATCGTCCGGGCGTCCACGCGTTCGTGACGCGTCAGGACCGGGGGCGGCATTGCTCTCAGCGCCCCGGCGGGCCGCTGCTCGCGCGGATCACGAGGTCGACGGGCACGAGCGAAGCCGGGTGCGGCGGTTCGGCCGAGTCGTCGATGCGGCTCAGCAGGAGTCGCAGTGCGCGGGTGCCGATCTCCGCGAAGTCCGTCCGCACGGTGGTCAGCGGCGGCAGCAGATGCGCCGCCTCGGGGATGTCGTCGTAGCCCACCACGCTGATCTCGCCCGGCACCGAGCGGCCCGCCTCGTGAAAGGCGTGCAGGGCTCCGAGAGCCATCTGGTCATTGGACACGAACACCGCGGTGACGTCCCTGCGCCGGGCCAGCCGGCGCCCCAGGTGGTAGCCGGCGTCGGCGCTCCAGTCGCCGAACAGCGGCTCGGGGACCGGCGCACCGGCCGCCTCCAGCGTGGAGTGCCAGCTCGCCAGACGCTGGTCGGCGGAGGTCCAGCCGCTCGGTCCCGCGATGTGCCAGACGGTCGGGTGGCCCAGCGCCAGCAGATGCTCGGTGGCCTTGCGGGCGCCCTCCCGCGAGTCACCGGTGACCCGCTCGGTCTCCGCGTCGAAGCCGTTCTCCAGCACCACCAGCGGGGTGTCGAGCCGGGTGTCCGCCAGCGCGCGGCCCACCCACAGCTGCGGGGCGATGGCGATCACCCCGTCCGCGCCCTCGGCCGAGAGCCGGTCGACCGCCTCGACGACCGTGTCGTGCTCGGCCGTGTCCAGGGAGATGGAGCTCAGCAGATAACCGGCCTCCTGGGCAGCGGTGTTGACGGCGGTCAGGATCGCGGCCGGTCCGTAGCGCGCCGCGTCGAAGGTGATGACCCCGAGCATCCGGGTCCGCCCGCTGGCCAGCGACCGGGCGCTGCGGCTGGGCCGGTAGCCGAGGGTCCGCATGGCCGTCAGGACCGCCTCGCGGGTCTCGGGGCGGACGGACGGATGCTCGTTCAGCACCCGGGAGACGGTCTGCTTGGAGACACCGGCCAGCCGGGCCACGTCGTCCATCACCGGGCGCGAGCCGGCGAAGTTGCGTCGGCTGCGCCCCTTCGGAACGGCTCCCTCGGCGGCGCTTGGGGTCATGGTGGCGGTTCCTCGACGTGGTGGTGGCGGTGGTACGACGGTCCCGGCCCGCCCCGGGAGCACAGCATAGGCGGGCCGGTCCGAGGGCCCGGCGGTGGCGACGGGCCCCGGAGCAGGTCAGCCCGCCCGGACCGACCAGGTGTGCCTGGTGATCCACTCGGCGTGGGTGACGGCGGCCGGCCCCCGGTCACCCGCCTGCTCCGGCAGGTAGACCGGCGCCTGCGCGTGCAAGGGCAGCACCCGCAGCCGCAGACCCTCCGCCCTCAGCGCGTCGGCGGGCATCCGGTCCAGGCCGATGTCCCAGACCCGCCCCGAGCAGAACTGGTCGGCGACCAGCGTGTCTCCGATGTACGCCCGCCCCACGTCCCCGCTCCAGTGCAGCCGCAGCAGCGTCCCCGGCGGCAGCCCGTCCGGCACCTCGACGTGGTACTCGGCGGCCACGGTGTCGAAGTACTTGTCGGCCGGCGCGCTCGCCCGGCCCTGGACACCGGTGACGGTCTCGGGGGCGGGGCCGGCGGCCCGCACGAGACTGACCTCGGCCGCAAAGCCCTCGCGGGTCGACGCCGCCGAAACCGCGAAACGGCTGAACACCCCGTCCGTGACCGCCTCCGCCGCCACCCCGTCCACCACGAGCGACCCCTCGGGCGCGGGCAGTACGGCGAACGACGTGGCGGTCCCCGAACCGTGCAGCCGTACCTCGTCCCGGTCGAAGACCACCCCGTCCCGGCTCAGCACCAGCCGCACGGCGCCCCATGCCGTGCCGCGGTAGGCGGTACGGGCCGCCGCAGCGTCCAGTACCAGCAGGCCGGCCCGCCGGCCGTCGGCCGTGTCCACCTCGACCAGGGCGTCGGTGCCGGGACGCAGCCCGGTCACCAGCAGCCGGTCACCGACCGGGGTGACGGCGCCGGTGGGCGTGTGCACAGCCGACACCGTGGCCGCGTCCAGGGCGAGTTCGGGCGCGATGCCCTCCGTCGCGGCCAGCACCAGGACCGTACGGCCGTCGACGTCGACCGTGCACACCGGCTGGGCGGTGGCCCACTCCAGCCGCAGACCGGCCACGTCGAGACGCAGCGGCCAGCAGAAGTACGCGCCGCTCGGAACCGTGACGGGAGCGCTGGGCAGGTTCAACTCGACTTCGACGGAAGGGAATTCGACCGTGAACGACGTCTCCGGGTGCTCCGGGAGCTGCTCGTGCGGCTGGTGGTTGTTGACGAACAGGAAGCCCGAGGCGCCGTCACCGCGCACCGCCCAGCGCAGGGTCTCCCGGTCGAACTGCCCGTCCGGTCGCCGCTCGGGCAGCACGGACCCCATGGGGGCGACCAGGTGCCCGAAGTCCGCCAACAGAAGGTGCTGGAGCCGGAGTTCGTGGTAGGTCCTGCGGTACTGGCCGTACTCGCCGAGCGGCGCCTGGAAGTCGTACGTCAGGACCGGCAGGTCGTTCGGGTAGCCGGTGGCGTGCGACTCCTGGAGGGTGCTGAGCTCACCGGCCGGGTTGGTGCCGCCGTGGAACATGTAGTAGCCCTGCCAGACCGAGCCGCAGCCGATCTTGGTCAGGCCGAGCGCCCCGATGTCGTCGGGGTCGACGTACGGCCGGCGGTGGTACGACACCGCCATGCCGCCGCCCAACTCGCAGGTGGCCCAGGGGAACCGGTCCGCGAAGGCGTCGGGCTCGCTGCCGCGCACGCGCACCGGGCGCAGATCGGATCCGATGCCCTCGTCGTCGCGCTGGTGGGTGAAGAAGAAGTGCTTGCGGCAGGTGTCGGGCCAGCCGCCGTCGGCCTCGGTCCAGAAGGCCTCGGTGTAGCCGCCGTACAGCGGAAGGAGCTCGTCGGGCGGGAGGTGGACACCACCCCAGGCGGTCGACGTCCACAGGGGTGCGCTGAGGCCGGCCTCCTGGGCCATCCGCTTGAGGGTCAGCAGATGGCCGGGCTGGTCGTAGAGCTCGTTCTCGATCTGGATGGCCACGATCGGGCCGCCGTGGGCGCGGTCGAGGCCCCTCAACTGATCGGCGATCGCCGCGAACCAGGGGCGTACTGCGTCCAGGTACACCGGGTCGTCGGTGCGGGGTGTGCAGTCGCGTGCCAGCACCCAGTCGGGCAGACCGCCGCCCCGGACCTCCGCGTGCGACCAGGGGCCGACGCGGGGGATGAAGTCCAGGCCGTGCCGGGCGCACAGCTCGGCGAAGCGGCGCAGATCACGGTCGCCGTCGAAGCGGACGCGGCCCTCGATCTCCTCGTGGTGGATCCAGATGACGTAACTGGCGACGGCGGTGACGCCGCCCGCCTTCATCTTCAGCAGCTCCTCCTCCCACTCCCCGGCGGGGTAGCGGGAGTAGTGGAACTCGCCGGAGACCGGGAACCAGGGGCGGCCGCCGCGGGTGAGCCAGCGGCTGGTCACCTCGATCGGGTCGGGCACCCCGGGGGCGTCCGCGAAGGGCAGGTGCCCGGTCAGCGGAGGCCCGGCGGGGGACGGGACACGCAGGCGGTGCGCCGGGGACATCAGTCGGTCTCCGGTCCGAGGTCGGGCGTGTCGGTGAGCTGGGCGCGGGTGCCGGTGGTGGCGTGCAGCTCAAGGAGCACCAGCTCGTTGGCGCCGGGGCGCAGGACGGGCGCGGGGACGTACAGCGTGTGCTGCGGGCCCCGGTTCCAGTAACGGCCGAGATGGAACCCGTTGACCCAGGCCTGGCCCTTGGTCCAGCCGGGCAGGGAGAGGAAGGTGTCCGCCGGGCTGCCCACCTCGAAGGTGCCCCGGTGGAAGGCGGGCACCGCGTCCGTGGTCGCCTCGGACGGGCCGAACGGCACGGCGGCCAGGTCGTCCAGCGGCACGGCCCGGCACTCCCAGCCGCGCAGCTCGTCGCCCTGGAAGGACACCGGGCCGAGCAGCCCCTTGGGCGCCCCGATGCGCGGCCCGTAGTTGACCCCGCCCATGTTCTCCACGAGGACTTCGAGGACAGCACCGGCGTGCGGCACCCGCACGGACAGTGTCTCGTCGTGCCGTTCCCGCTCCAGGACCCCGACGCAGGCGCCGTCCACGAAGACCTGCGCGCGGTCCCCGACCCCACCCGGGAAGTGCAGCAGACCGTCGCCGGAGCCGGGAAGCGTGGTGCGGTAGAGCACGTAACCGGTGTGCACGCCCAGGGCGTTCATCGTCACCGGCGTCTCCGTGTGCGTCGACGACAGCCCGCGCACATACGGCAGCAGCGGCGCCCGGTGGTCCAGGTCGACGTCGGTGAGCGGGAGTCTGGGCGCGATCGCCGGGGCCGGCTCGTCGGGCGTGGCCGTGTGCCGGGCGATGACCTCGCGGAACGCGTGGTACTTGGGGCCGGGGTCACCGCTCTCGGAGAGCGGGGCGTCGTAGTCGTAGGACGTGACGGTGGGCTCGTAGGCGTGCTTGTGGTTGGCGCCGTTGGTGAAGCCGAAGTTGGTGCCGCCGTGGAACATGTAGATGTTGACCGAGGCACCGGCCGACAGCAGGCGGTCCAGGTCGGCGGCGGCGTCGGTGGCGGACCGGACGTGGTGCGGACCGCCCCAGTGGTCGAACCAGCCGACCCAGAACTCCGAGCACATCAGCGGCCCTTGGGGCTGATGGGCGCGGAGCGCGGCCAGGTTCTCCTCGACCCGGCTGCCGAAGGTGACCGTGGCGAGCGTGCCGGGCAGGGTGCCGGCCGCCAGGTGCTCGGCGTTGGCCTGGTCGCAGGTGTACAGCAGCTCCTCGACACCACGGTCGCGCAGCGCCTGGTGGACGTGCTTGAGATACGCGGTGTCGTCGCCGTACGCCCCGTACTCGTTCTCCACCTGCACGGCGATCACCGGACCGCCGTGCGCGGCCATGAACGGCCGCAGTGCGGGCAGGAGTTGGTCGAGGTAACGGTCGAAGGCCGCCGTGAAACGGGGGTCGCTGCTGCGCAGCCGGATGTCGGGTTCCGCGAGCAGCCAGGCGGGCAGACCGCCGTCGTCCCACTCGGCGCAGATGAACGGCCCCGGGCGCAACAGGACATGGAGTCCCTCCTCCTGGGCGAGGCGCAGCCAGCGGGGCAGATCGAGGAAGCCGTCCAGGACCAGGGTGCCGGGTTCGGGCTCGTGGAGGTTCCAGGGCAGATACGTCTCGATGGTGTTGAGGCCCATCAGGCGGGCCTTGCGCAGCCGGTCGCTCCACTGGTCGGGATGGATCCGGAAGTAGTGCATGGCCCCGGAGATGATCCGGAACGGCTCGCCGTGCAGGAGGAAACCGTCGGAGGACGTCGTCAGAGCGGGCATGCGGGGCAAGCCTTCCAGTCAGCGGGTATCAGTGAGTTCGGGTACTGCGGATGAGCCAGAGCGTGGCGGCGAGACACAGCGCCGAGACACCACTCAGCAGAAGCGGAACGGCCCGGATCCCGGACCACTCGATGGCCTTGCCCAGCGCCGGCCCCGCCGCCACACCGCCGATCATCGACGCGGCGATGACCAGCGCGCCGGCCCGTCGCGCGCCGGGGGCGGCCCGGTGCAGCCAGGGCAGACCGGTCGGGAAGATCGGCGCGATGAACAGACCGACACCGGCGTAGGCGTAGGGCGCCAGCTCCCCGACGGACGCCAGGAGCAGACAGACCGTCATGCCCGCGCAGGACACGGTGATGATGGCCTGTGCCGAGAACCGCAGCGCGATCGGAGCGACCAGGAAACGGCCCACCGTCATCATCAGCCAGTAGACGGAGGTGGCGGTCGCGGCCACTCCGGCGCCGTATCCGACGGTCTCCAGATGGGTGGGCTCCCAGCCTCCGACGCCCGCCTCGATCCCCACGTGCAGGACGTAGAGCGCGACGAACACGGAGAGCACCGAGGCCAGGCTGCGGCCGAGAGCGCCGGGGGAGTCGGGAGCGGTTCCGGACGGCTGCGGTGCCCGGTCCCGTACGCCCTTCAGGCACAGCAACAATGGCAGGTTGGCGAGCGCGAAACCGAGGAAGACCGCCGGATAGTGCCCGGCGCCCACCACGCCGATCAGCGCCGGACCGAGGATCGCGCCCACGCCGAAGTGCGCGTTGAGAATGTTCAGCATCGCGGTGGAACGGTGGCCGAAGCCGACCGCGAACAGCTGGTTCAGGCCGTAGTCGATGCCGCCGAAGCCGAGTCCCGCGAGGAGTGCGGCGGTCAGGGCGGTCGGCCAGTTCGGCGCGAGCGCGAAACCCGCCGCGCCGACCGCCATCAGCAGGTACGAGGCGCCCAGGATCCGCCGGTTGCCGATCCGCCCGAAGAGCCGGTCGAACAGCAGGACCCCGGCCACCCCACCCACGAAGTGGGCGCTCAGTCCGAGTCCTGCTCCGGAGGGCGACAGGCCGAACTCCTCGCGGAACGCGGGGATCGTCGGACCGTACAGCGCCTGGAGCGCGCCGATGAGCACGAAGCCGACGCAGGAAGCGACCACTGCGGCCGGGCTGAAGACCGGAGTGCGCGCGGGCGCCAGTGTCGAGGACATGGACGTTCATGTTACCGGTAACATGCGGGCCGTCAAGATCCGCGACCGAACGGGGCTGGAATGTGCGGGATTGGACTGGTGGTCCAGCTTCTGGATTGGTAGTCTAGAGGGACTGGTGGAGGGAGGAGTCGATGGAGGCCGAGCGGGACGCGATCATTGCCGCGCTCACATCGGTGGTCGGCGGAATCGCGGCGACCTTCGAGCCGGTGTGCGAGGTCGTGCTGCACGACTACCGCAAGCCGGAGAAGTCGGTGGTGGCCATCGCCGGCTCGGTGACCGGGCGCACCGTGGGCGGCGCGATGAGCCAGATCGGGATGCGGATGGTCGCCCGTGGCGACGAGGCGGCCGACGAGCTGAACTACGTCACCCGGACCGACACCGGCAAGCTGGTCAAGTCGTCGACGATGCTCCTGCGCGACCCCTCGGGCGCGGTCTTCGGCGCGTTGTGCGTCAACGTCGACGTCACCGCGGCCAGCGAGGTCCACGCCCTGCTGGGAGCCCTCGCCGGGATCGGCGCGGTCCCCGAGGAACCGCCCGTCACCACCTTCGGTGACGACATCGACTCCGTCGTGGACGTCATGCTCGACGCGCACCGGCATCAGTCATGGGCACTGCTCGACCGGGCCGGGCGCCTGGAGCTGTTCCGGAGCCTGGACGAACGGGGCGTGTTCGCGGTCCGGCGGGCGATCGAGCAGGTGGCCGGGCGCCTCGGCATCTCCCGCGCCTCCGCCTACAGCTATCTGTCCCAGTCCCGAAAACAGGCGAACAACACGGGAGGGTACTCGTGACGGCCACCACCCCGCCGGTCACCCTGGACGACGTCCGGGACGCGGCCGCCCGGCTCAGGGGCGTCGCCCACCGCACACCGGTGCTGCGCTCGCGGACCCTCGACGCGCTGGTCGGCGCCGAGGTCTTCCTCAAGTGCGAGAACTTCCAGCGGGTCGGTGCCTTCAAGTTCCGCGGCGCCTACAACGCCGCCTCGCGGCTGACGCCGGAGCAGCTCGCCCGGGGCATCGCCGCCTACTCCTCCGGGAACCACGCCCAGGCGGTCGCCCTGGCCGCCCGCGAGCTCGGCACCACCGCGGTGATCGTCATGCCCGAGGACGCCCCGGGCTCCAAGCGGGCGGCCACTGAGGGCTACGGCGCCGAGATCGTCACGTACGACCGCTACACCGGCGACCGCGAGGTCATCGCCGAGGCGCTGGCCGCCGAGCGGGGCCTGGCGCTCATCCCGCCGTACGAACACCCGCATGTGATGGCGGGACAGGGCACGGCCGCCCTGGAACTTCTGGAGGAGACGGGGGAGTTGGGTGCGCTCCTCGCGCCGGTCGGAGGCGGCGGACTGATGGCGGGGTGCGCGACCGCCGCCAAGGGCCTGCACCCGGGTATCCGCATGATCGGCGTGGAGCCGGAGGCCGGCGACGACACCAGGCGGTCCCTGGAGGCGGGGCGGCGCATCAGCATCCCGGTGCCGAAGACCATCGCCGACGGACAGGCCCTGCACACCCCCGGCGAGCTGACCTTCTCGGTGAACCGGCGGCTGGTCGACGAGATCGCGCTGATCTCCGACGACGAGATCCGCGCGGCCATGCGGTTCGCCTTCGAACGCCTGAAGATCGTCGTCGAGCCGAGCGGCGCGACCCCGCTGGCCGCCCTGCTGAGCGGCCGGGTGAGGAGCCTTCCGGACCGGGTCGGAGTGATCGTCTCCGGTGGCAATGTCGACGCGGAGCGCTTCGCGCGGCTCTGCGCGAGCGAGAGCGGGGACGAGGGCGGGGACGAGGCCTGACCGGGCGCCCTCACCCGAATGGCAGGCCCGACTGGACAGGCGGACGATGGAGTGATGGGGCTCGGACCCCGCCGGTGCCGCCCAGGAAGGGTGGGAGACGGAGACCGGCCCCGGCCGTACCGCAACACGGCCGGAAGGGAGAGCCGTCATGTTTGAGGTGAAGACGCTCGACAAGCCGGACGAGCGCCGTGATTTCCCGCGTGGCCACCTCGAAGCGGTCCACATGAGCGGACTGGACTTCGCCGTGGGGACGTTCGAACCGGGCTGGCGCTGGTCCGAGTCCGTGGCACCCATCGCGGGCACCAAGAGCTGCGAGGTCCACCACAACGGCTATGTGGTCCAGGGCCGAATGCACGTCGTCATGGACGAGGGCGGCGAGGGTGAAGTGGGCCCCGGCGACATCTTCGTGCTGGCACCCGGGCACGACGCCTGGGTCGTCGGCGACGAGCAGTGCGTGGTCTACGACTTCGCGGGCGGCATGGCGAAGGACTACGCGAAGGGCGGCTGAGGCACGCCGGTACCCGACCGTCGTCGCCCGCACCGTGACGTCACGGCTCACACCGTGGCCGCTCACACCGTGACGACGATCTTCGCGCGCGCGTGCTCCACCTCCAGATGACGGACGGCCTCGGCCGCCTCGCCCAGCGGATACACCCGCTCGACGGCCGGGGCGATCTTCCCTGCCTCGGCGAGTTCCCGCAGGGCCCGGAGGTTGTCCTTGCGCGCCTTCGCCGGGAGTTGGAGCAGCCGTTGCCGGATGAAGGGGGAGAGGAGCAGTCCCCGCAGCGTGAGCCGTACCGGGCCGAGGACGCTGCCGCCCTCGTACACACCCCCGCCGGACAGGACGACCGATCCGGCGGGGGCCGTCGCGCGCCGCAGATCACCCAGTGAGCGATTGCCGACCAGGTCCAGTACGACGTCGTAGCGGCGCCCGGCGCGGGTGAAGTCCTCCCGGTTGTAGTCGACGACCTGGTCCGCCCCCAGCGACCCGACGAGCTCGACGTTGCGCGCGGCGCACACACCGGTCACCTCGGCGCCGTACGCCTTCGCGATCTGCACGGCGAAGGTCCCCACGCCGCCCGACGCACCGTTCACCAGGACGGACTGCCCGGCCCGTACTCCGGCCACGTCCCGCAGGCCGATGAGTGCGGTGTTCGCGGCCAGCGGCATCGCGGCCGCCTGCTCGAAGGAGAGGCCGGCGGGCTTGAGGTCCGTCTCGCTGTCCTTGGCGCACACGAACTCGGCGAAGGTCCCGTCCGCCTCGCCGTACACCTCGTCGCCGGGGTGCAGCCCCTTGACCTCGGCGCCGACCGCCTCGACGCGCCCGGCGAAGTCCCGGCCCCGGATCCGCACCTTCGGCGCGCGCAGCCCGAACGACAGCCGGGCGATCTTCGGGTCGCCGTGCAGGTAGTGCCAGTCGTACGCGTTGACCGAGGCAGCGTGCACCCGCACGAGCACCTCGTCCGCGGTCGGCACCGGCTGCTCGACCTCCCTCAGCTCCAGTGTGTCCGCCGAGCCGTACCGGTCCTGGACGACTGCCTGCATGGGACCCCCTCCGTCGCTTCGGAGCGTAGGGAAGGGGGCTCGCCTTGCCATCGGAAACCGATCGGTTTACTGTGATGGTCGTACTTAAACCGATCGGTTTCTCGACACAAGGATACCCATGACCACCATCGAAGGTTCCGTCGCCCTGGTCACCGGCGGCAGCCGCGGCATCGGCCGGGCGCTGGTGACCGCCCTGTACGAGCGTGGCGCCAAGAAGGTGTACGCCACCGCCCGCGACCCGCGTACCGTCACGCATCCGGACGCGGTGCCGCTGGCCCTGGAGGTGAGCGACCCCGCTTCCGTCGCGGCCGCGGCCGAACAGGCCCAGGACGTCACCCTGCTGATCAACAACGCCGGCGCGTCCGTGAACGCGAGCTTCCTGGACGCCCCCGTCGAGGACGTCCGCCGCGAGTTCGAGACCAACTTCTACGGCCCTCTCCTCGTGACCCGCGCCTTCGTGCCGGTCATCGAACGCAACGGCGGCGGTCACATCCTGAACGTCCACTCGGTGCTGTCGTGGCTCGGTGTCGCCGGCTCCTACAGTGCCTCCAAGGCGGCCCTGTGGTCGCAGACCAACTCCCTGCGCCTGGACCTGAAGCCGCGCGGCATCGAGGTCACCGGGCTGCATGTCGGGTACGTCGACACGGACATGACCGCGAAGATCGACGCCCCGAAGGTCACTCCCGAGAGCGTGGCCGCGCAAGCCCTCGACGGCATCGAGTCCGGCGCCTTCGAGGTGCTCGCCGACGACCTGACCCGACAGGTGAAGGCCGGACTCGCCGCGGATCTCGGCGCGCTGTACCCGCAGCTGACGGCCTGAGCCTCCTGGACACGCGTGGTCTCGGTGTCGGTGGTGTCGGCGGTGTCGGCGCCGTGGTGGTCGCCTGGCCGGGTAGCAGAGCAGGAATCCGCCACCGATCCAGCCGACCGGGATGAGCGCGCCTCGCCCGGGCAAAAGACTCGGCGAGCGGCGAGGATGCCAGGGCTGCGGGCTGCGGGCTGCGGGCGAGGCGAGCGACGGGTCGGCCGGTCGACGGATGCGCCCACCGGGCGCGTACCGGCCCGCGGTCCCAGCCCGGCCGGCCTCCGAGGCGGGACGGCACGGGGGTGCCGGGCCGCCGAACCCGTCGCAGAGTTCGGCGGCCCCGCCCCACCCGCTGACCGGGATCGCCGGCCGGGGCGTGGAACGCGGCAACATGAGCCTCGGCGTCGTCGCCACGGTGATCGACTCGTCCATGAACGCGGTGTCGACGAGACGGCCGGGGAGTCTGCAACCGCCCGCCCTCGCGCACGGCCTCATTGCCGACCGGCAACCCGGCACGGACGGCGTCCAGCGCGTCCGCGTCCCGCCCGGACAGCTCGTGGCAGGTGGCGATGGCCCTGGCGGCAGGCAGCGACGGCCCTGGCGGCGGGCGGCCCGGAAGCCGCTCGTCAGATCGGCAGCAGCCGTCCCACCAGCGCGCTGAGCTGCCGGACATTGCGGCACTCGTGCATCTCCACCAGCTCGGCGTACTCGTACGCGGCGGAGTCACCCGTGCCCCACTGCGCACGTGCCTCCGGGTTCAACCAGTAGACGCGGCGCGCCCGTTCGGCGATCTCCCGCACGGCGGCCAGGTTCGGGTCGCTCATGTTGGTGCGGGCGTCGCCGAGGACGAACACCGTCGCGCGCGGGGTCAGCGCATCCCCGTACAGCGACGCGAACTCGCCCAGCGCGACACCGTAGTCGCTGCTGCCGTGCCACCCGGTGAGCGTGGCCTCGGCCCGGATGCGGGCGCCGAGCCCCTCCACGTCGGCCGCCCCGTGTTCGAGGAGCCGGGTGACCTCGTCGATGCGGTTGACGAAGGCGAACACCCGCACCTTGCTGAACTGGTCGTGCAGCGCCTGCACCAGCAGCATCGTGAAGTCCGAGAACCCCGACACCGAGCCCGACACATCGCACAGCAGCACCAGTTCGGGACGGGCCGGCCGGCGCCTGCGCAGCACCGGCTTCATCGGCACCCCGCCCGTCGACAACGAACCGCGCAGAGTCCGCCGTAGATCGATACTGCCCCGCGCCGCACGACGGCGGCGGGCCGCCAGCCGGGTGGCGAGCTTGCGGGCCAACGGCTGGACCGTGCGCCGCAGTTCGGCCAGCCGGTCCTTCCCGGCGAACAGGAAGTCGACCCGGTCGGTCGTCGGCGCCACCGCCCGCCGCGCGATCTCGTCCCTGTCCCGCCGCTCGGCCACCCGCCGCCGGGCCTCCGCCGCCACCAGCGTCCGGAACGCCTCGATACGCCGGCGGATCTCGTCCTCCAGCAGCCGGTCCGTGAACCCGGACATGCCCTGCCGCCCCCGCACGTCGTCACGGACGCGCGCGAGCAGGGTCTGCGGGCGCAGCCGGTCGAGCGTCTGGTACGACGACCAGCCGTCCGAAGAGGGGGAGTTGCCGTATCCGCCGAACCCGTCGACCGCCTCTGCCGCGAGGCGGGCCATCAGCGTCTCGTCGTTCGCGGCGAGGGCCTCGGCGAGACGCTCGCGCAGGTCCTCCCGGTCCGCGGGGCCGGTGTCGGGCGCGCCGACGCCCCGCGGGAAGTACAGGTCGAAGACGGGGTCGAACACCGGTCGTTGCGCCGTGCTGTGCAGCAGGGTCGCCGCCAGGCCCTCCCGCAGTCGCTCGCGGTCGGCGAATCCGAGTGCGTCGACGGCCTGCGCCGCGTCCACCGTCTCACCCGTCCCGATGCGCACGCCGTGCGCGCGCAGGGCGCCGACCAGGGAGGTGAGCCGCTCGGCGGTGCTCACACGGCGTCCAGGTCGAGCTTGGCCCCGGCCTTGAGGATGTCGTCCTGGTGCTTGAGGAGCACGCCCAGACTGTCCCGTACGACCGTCTCGTCGAGGTGGTCCGCGCCGAGCGCGAGGAGCGTGCGCGCCCAGTCGATGGTCTCCGCGACCGAGGGCACCTTGCGCAGGTCCATGGCCCTGAGCGCGCCCACGACCCGGACCACGGACCGGGCCAGCGTCTCGTCGAGCCCCGGCACCTTCAGCCGTACGATCCGCCGCTCCAGTTCCTCCTCCGGGAACCCGATGTGCAGGAACAGGCAACGCCGGCGCAGGGCCTCCGACAGCTCGCGGCTGGCGTTGGAGGTCAGGACGACGAAGGGGCGGCGGGACGCGGTGATCGTGCCCAGCTCGGGGACCGTGACCTGGAAGTCGCTGAGCACCTCCAGGAGCAGGCCCTCGACCTCGACGTCCGCCTTGTCGGTCTCGTCGATCAGCAGCACCTTGGGCTCGTCGCCGCGGATCGCCGTCAGCAGGGGCCGGGAGAGCAGGAACTCCTCGCTGAAGATGTCCGTGCGCGCCTCGTCCCAGGTCTCGTCCCGGCCGGCGCTGATCCGCAGCAGCTGCTTGGCGTGGTTCCACTCGTACAGCGCCCGGGACTCGTCCACGCCCTCGTAGCACTGGAGCCGGACCAGCCGCGCCCCGGCGACCTCGGCCACCGCCTTGGCCAGCTCCGTCTTGCCGACCCCCGCCGGGCCCTCGACCAGGAGCGGCTTGCCGAGCCGGTCGGCGAGGAAGACGGTCGTGGCGACCGCGGGTGAGGCGAGGTAGCCGGTCTCGGCGAGGCGTGCGGAGACGTCGTCGACGGATGTGAACAGCAACGGGGCCTCCAGGGCGGCGCGAACTCGTTCCGCCAACTATCTAAGCGCTTGTTCACCGGTTCTGTCACGTGGTGCGAGAACGGCCGGCGGGGGCGTCACCGAAGTGACGCCCCCGCCGGCCGGTGGTTCTCACGCTGCCAACGCCACCGCCTCCACCGCCGGCCTACGCAGCACCCTGCGGGCCGTGGCCAGGCTCGTCCCGATGGTCGCGGCCGACGCGATCGCCGCCACCGCCGGCCAGATGCCGATCCCCTGGTGGGGCAGCACCGAGTCGGTGCGGACGACCGTGAACGGAATGATCCCGGCCAGCGCCGCCACCGTGCCGAAGAACAGCCCGACCGCCGTGAGGATCAGCCCCTCCGCGCCCACCGTGCCCAGCACCTGCTTCGGACTCGCCCCGGCCAGCCGCTGCTGGCCGAACTCCCGGCTTCGGTACGTGGTCGCCGCGTACAGCGAGTTGACCAGCATCACGCACACGAACACGACGATGATGCCGACCACCGTCAGATTCAGCGTCTGAAGGTTCTTCGCGTCGACGCTCTTGACCGCACCCGAGGCCTTCATGGCGTCGCTCTCCACAGCCTGCATGTACAGCGTGGCGACGGACACCGCCGTGAACAGGATCAGCGACATCAGGATCCCGGAGAGGTGGTCCGCCCGCCGCCGCAGGTTCCGCACGGCCAGCCAGCCGCTCGCACCCGTCAGCGGCAACCGCTCCAGGACACCCTTCAGCAGCCGCGGCGCGAGCAGCGCGAACCCCACGGACAGCAGGATCGCCCCGTACGCCGGCGCCGCCATCAGCGCCTCGTCCGTCGCCGAGAAGGCGAAGGTGGAGAGCGCCGACACGGCCCCGAAGCCGAGCGCCGCGTACGCGAGGAAGGTCCGCGCCCGGCCCCGCTGCCGACGCGCGCGGGTGGCCCGTCGTACGGCGAGGAAGGCGGCGCCCGCCGCCGCGACCAGGGTGATGTCGACGCCCGACAGCAGCGCGACGGGACCGAAGGAGTGGTCGACGTTCGCCGCGACCTGCCCGCTGTCCTGGAAGACGTCCAGCAGTGCCTGCCCGCCGAACATCGCCGGACCGATGGCCAGGACGGCACCGACCAGGGCGACCGCCAGCGCCTCACCCACGACCATCCGGCCGATCTGCCCCGGCGTCGCCCCCGAGCAGCGCAGCAGCTCCAACTCAGCAGTGCGCTGGCGGACGTTGACCGTCAGTGTCGAGGCCACCGCGAAGAACACCAGGAGGGTGCCGTAGCCGCCGACCACACTCGCCGAGGTGGTCAGGATGTCCGAGCTCACCGGGTCGACACCCGGCCGGCCCGCCGTGTCGTACAGGGAGTTGAACGTCATGATGATCCCCGCGCCCAGGAAGGCGGCCAGCAGGGTCGCGAGGAACCGTCCGGGCCGTTGCCGTATCGACCGCATCGCCAGCATGAACATCGCTCACACCCCCGCCGTCACGTCGTCGCCCAGGTGCGCGAGGCGCTCGGCCACCGCGTCCGGTGTCGGCGCGTCCATGCGGCCCGCGAGGCGGCCGTCCGCGAGGAACAGCACGGAGTCGGCGTAGGAGGCGGCGACCGGGTCGTGGGTCACCATCACCACGGTCCTGCCGTGCACCCGCACCGCCTCCTGGAGCAGCCGCAGCACGTCCCTAGCGCTCCTGGTGTCGAGGGCGCCCGTCGGCTCGTCCGCGAAGATCACGCGAGGATCGGTGACCAGGGCGCGGGCGATCGCGACACGCTGTCGCTGACCGCCGGAGAGCTGGTCGGGCCGGTGCCCGAGCCGGTCGCCGAGACCGACGGCCGTCAGGACCTCCGTGACGCGCCTCCGGTCGACCTTCCGGCCGGCGAGCTTGAGCGGCAGGACGGTGTTCTGGGCGACCGTCAGGGTCTCCAGCAGGTTGTACTGCTGGAACACGAACCCGACCCGCCCGCGCCGGAACCGCGTCAGCTCCGCCTCGCCACCGCCCGTCAGCTCCGTGCCGTCGACCCGCACGATCCCGCTGTCCGGCCGGTCGAGACCGGCCGCGCACTGCAGCAGCGTGGACTTGCCGGACCCCGACGGTCCCATCACCGCGGTGAAGGTGCCCCGGCCGAGGCTCAGCGTGACCCCGTCCAGGGCGGTCACGGCACTGTCGTGCGTGCCGTAGGTCCTGCTGACCTTCACCAGCCGCAGCGCCTCGGCGGCGGGCCCCGCGTCGTGCGTGCGTCGTGAACCTGTGCGAAACATCGTCGTCCCCCTTCGTCCGGCACGCCGTGTGCCTCGTTGAAGAAGCTACGGAGACGCGGACCCGGGGACATTGGGCGTAGAACCCGTCTTCGGGGGTGTACTCAGTGACACCCGCCGGTGGATACGGCAGGGTTGATCGCCATGACCGACGGAATAGCCTGGCTCGCCGAACCGCAGTCCATCGCCTGGGGCGGCTACAGCGTGGTGATCGCGCCCGACCTCGAATCGGAATCGCTGGCGCGACGGATCGCCGAGACCGCTCACCGGCCCTACCGGCCCCGCTCCATCGGAGAACTCACCGGCCGCCAGGTACAGGACCTGCTGGAAGGCCTGTACGGGGATGTCTTCCAGGGCATCGCCCTGCGCCACGGCGAGCTCGACGAGTGGTCGTACGTCATCAAGTACGGCGGCTGGCAGGGCGAGTTCGGCACCGGAAGCCGACCGGTCGACCGCGGCGGCCTGCACGTCTACCACCTGGAGTACGAGGAGGAGAACGGCAAACCGGTGCCCCCGAACTTCGCCTACCGCCACGACGAGAACCTGATGTGCGCGTTCAACCTGCACCTGGACGGAAGTTGGGGGTACGGCAGCCCCGAGGGCGACCCCGAGGTGGTCGCCGCCGTCCAGGAGCGGCTCACGGCTGCCGGCCTGCCCGACGACGACCTGGACCACCCCGCCGTGCACCGGGCCTGCCTGGAGGTACTCCAGCGGCACTTCGGCCTCACCCTGCCCCGCGAGCGGATCCTGGAGGACACCCTGCCAACGCTGCTGCTGACCGGCCCCTGACCGTAAGGCCACAGGGCGGGGGCGTTGTCAGTGGGGCGCTGTACTTTTCGGCGCATGGGGATCTATCTGGTCAGCGTGGGCGCGCGGGAGTGGTTCGACACGGACGAGGACGAGGGTGGCAGGGGCGCCCTCGCCGCGGCGCTCGACGAGGAGTTGCGCCGGCGGGGCCTGCCGCCGTACGAGTCCGTGCCGGAGGCGCCGGAACGGGTGGTGCGCGGGGCGGGGCTCGCGTTCGAGGAGAAGCTGGTGCCTCCCATGGACGGGTTCGAGGCGCTGTGCCGGGCGCATCTGTCCCAGGAGGAGTACGAGACGCTCTGCGGCTGGTCGCTGCTGGTGCCGTTCGCGCTGGACGACGAGATCTGGCTGCCGGTCGAGAACTCCTACGCCGACACGACGATGGTCGCCGGTGCCCCTCAAGTCCTCGCCCTCGCCGATCGGCTCGCCGGGGCTGTCGGCCTGCCGGTCGACGAGATACCTGCGGCCTGCGACAACCTCGATCTGACCATGTGGTTCCTGGACGGTCCGGTGAAGGACGTCGCCGCCGCACGACCGGGACCGTGGGCCGAGGACCTGGACGCCGCGTTCTACGTCGCCCTGTACCTGCGCGCCGCCCAGCACTGCCTGCGACGCGGCTGCCCGATCGTCTACAGCTGACGTGACGGCTCCGTGGCGTCGGTGACGTGAGGACGGCGTCCCGTCTTGAACGGTTTCAATCGGTTACGCGGAAGGTAGTCACTCCTTCGGTTGACTACTGGCTTCAACCGCCGCCCCCGCTGAATCGATACAACTCCAGCAGCCGAAGGGACCCCGGCATGACCGACGGAGCCGACAGCACGAACGGCACGGCAGGGCGCCGCAGGACGGTCCCGGGGGCGGCGCCGGCCGCCGACCGCACCGCCGTCGAGGGCCTCACCGTGGAGCACCGCACCGATCCGCTCGGCGTGGACGCGGCCCGCCCGCGATTCGGCTGGCGCACCGCGTCCCGGGTCCGCGGACGGCGTCAGACGGCGTACCGCATCCTGGTCGCGTCCACCCCCGACCGCCTGGCCGAGGGCCGCGCGGACGTCTGGGACAGTGGCCGGACCGACTCCGCGGACTCGGTGGCCGTGCGCTACGCGGGCCCCGGCCTGCGCGCCTCGACCCGCTACCACTGGACGGTCCAGGTCTGGGACGAGAGCGGTCGCAGGCTCCCCGAGGCCCCGCCCGCCCGCTTCGAGACCGGCCTGCTCAGCACCGACGGCGTGACCGGCTGGGACGGCGCGAAGTGGATCAGCATGGCGGGCAAGGCCCCGAACAGCGCGGGCGCGCCGCTTCTGAGAAGGCAGACGGCCCTGAAAGAGGGCCGCGTGCGCGCAGCGCGGCTCTACGTCTCCGCGCTCGGCGTGTATGACGCCTACGTCAACGGCAGCCGGGTCACCGTGCCCCAGGACGGCGGCACCACGTACGAACTCCTCACCCCGGGGTGGACCAACTACGACACCACCGTCAGCTACTTCACCTACGACGTGACGGGCCTGGTGGCGGAGCAGCCGCAGGTCACCCTCGCGGCGGTCCTGGGCAACGGCTGGTACAACGGCCGCGTCTCCGAGAACAGCGTCTACCACTCCGAGGCCGGCAACCGCCTCGCCCTCAAGGCCAAGCTCCTGATCCGCTACGAGGACGGCTCGACCCAGACCGTCGTGACCACGCCCGGCGACGACTGGAGGGCCACGGACACCGGCCCCTACCGCGCCGACGACCTCTACGACGGCCAGACCTACGACGCCCGCCGGGAACTGCCCGGCTGGACCGACAACGGCTTCGACACCTCCGCCTGGTCCGGAACCGAGGAACATGACTTCACGACGCGGTTCCCCGCCTCCCGACTGGTCGCCTACCCGGGCGAGTCGGCCCGGTTGATGCCCCAGTGGGACCGCAGGCCGCGGTCGATCACCGTCCACACCGGCGGCGGCGATTTCGTTCCCGACCCCGCCCGCACGGTCACCGATCCCGCCCAGGCCGCCACCGCCCCCCTCACTCTGCACCCGGGCGACACCGCCGTGATCGACCTTGGACAAAACCTCGTCGGCGTCCCCCGCTACACCCTCCGTGGTCCCGCCGGAGCCGAAGTCACCTTCCAGCCGGGGGAGATGCTCAACGACACCAGCGCGGGCGCCGACGGCCCCGAGGGCTCCGTCTACCGGGCCAACCTCCGCACCGCCAAGGCCACCAGCACGTACATCCTCAAGGGCGACCCGAAGGGCGAGACCCACCAGGACTCCCTGACCTTCTACGGCTTCCGCTACGTCTCCGTCACCACGACCGCCACCGTCACGCTCACCGAACTCACCGGCAGGGTCGCCACCTCCGCCCTCCACGACATCGGCCACGTCACCACCGACGACTCCGACGTCAACCAGCTGATCAGCAACGTCCGTTGGGGCCAACGCGGCAACTACCTCTGGGTCCCCACCGACTGCCCGCAACGCGACGAGCGCTGCGGCTGGACCGGCGACACCCAGCTCTTCTCCCGCACGGGCCTCTACAACGCCGATTCGGTCGCCTTCCTGAGCCACTTCCAGGACATCCTCATCGACTCCCAGCGCACCTACGGCGCGGACGGCGCCCAGTTCACCTGGATCGCGCCCGGCGCCCGCTACAACGAGCCGGTCCCGGCCGGCGGTTGGGCGGACTGCGGCGTCGTCGTGCCCTGGACCGTGTGGCAGATGAGCGGCGACTCCACCATCGTCGACCGGAGCTGGGACGCGATGACGGCCTACATGGACTGGATCCGCGCCCGCACCGGAGACACCTACGCCGGACAGGGCGCGATCTTCGGCGACTGGCTGGCCTTCCAGGTCACCAGCACCCAGCTCGTCAGCGACGCCTACTACGCCTACAGCGCCCGCCTCATGGCGGACATGGCCCGCGCCACCGGCCGCACCGCCGAGGCCCACGCCTACGAGGAGCTGTTCTCCCGCATCAAGCGGGCGTTCGTCACCAAGTACCTGAGCACCGAGGGCGGCCGGCTCACCGTGCGCTCCGGCCTCGGTTCCCCGCCGCCATGGACCCCGGGAGGCAGCCCCACGCAGACCGAGGACGACAGCCAGACCGCTCTGCTGTGGGTCCTCAAACTCGGCCTGTACGACACCGAGGTCCAGCGGCGCGCAATCGTCGAGCTCCTCGTCCAGAACATCGGCAACTCCGCCGAGTACAAGGCCGCCCACCCCGGCAGCACCCGTGTCGGATACGCCGAGAACACCCTCTCCGTCGGCTTCCTCGGGGTGAACGTCCTGGCCCCCGTCCTCACCGAGGAGGGCCAGGTGGAGCTGGCCTACGCGGTGTTGCACCAGGACGCGATGCCGTCCTGGCTGTACTCGGTGAGGAACGGCGCGACGACGGTCTGGGAGCGCTGGAACTCGTACGCGAAGGAGGACGGCTTCGGGCCGGTCGAGATGAACTCGTTCAACCACTACGCCTACGGCGCGATCATGGAGTGGATGTACGAGAGCATGGCCGGCATCGCCATGGACCCGGCCCACCCGGGCTTCAGGCACTTCCTCCTGCGGCCCCACCTCGACCCGACCGGCAGGATCACCCAGGTCACCGGCTCGTACCGGTCGCCGTACGGCGAGATCGTCAGCGCATGGACGGTACGGGACGGCGAGTTCACGCACCGGGTCGCGGTCCCCGCCAACAGCACCGCGACCCTGTGCGTCCCCACGACCGACCCGGACTCCGTGCGCGAGGGCAGCACACCCCTGTCGCAGGTCGGGGGAGTGACGTACGGGGGCTTCGAAGGCGGTGTGGCCTCGTACGAACTCCCCTCCGGCCGCTACGAGTTGACGTCCTCGCTCGCCTGAGAGTCCACCAGGACCACCTCCAGGGTGCGCGGACCGTGCACCCCCTCGACCCGGTCCAGCTCGATGTCACTGGTCGCCGAAGGACCGGAGATCCAGGTCAACGGGCGTACCGGGTCGAGGCGTTCGAGGGCCTGCGGCACGGAGGAGACGACCTGGTCCGGCACCCGTACGACACAGATGTGGTGGTCCGGGACCAGCGTGATGCGGCGGCGGCCCTGGTCCGGGCCGCCGTCCAGCACGATGGTGCCGGTCTCGGCGACGGCCACCGCGCACGCCGTGACCACGCTGTCGATCCGGTCCAGTTCGTGCGGGGTGCTCTCGACCCGGTCCGGGACCTGCTCGGCGTCGGCCTCCGCCAGCCACGCCGGCTCCAGGCCCGGCGGCACGAGGACGGTCTTCGATCCCCGGGCCGCGAGCATCCCGGCGAGTGTCGCCGGCAGGTCGGCGGTCGTGCAGCGGTGCACGATCGCCCGGTAGTCCGCGAGGTTCTCGGCCAGCAGCTCCACCGTCTCCTCGACGCTCCGGTCGCCGTGCTCCCGCAGATACGCGCGCTCGATCGGGGTGTCCTCGGTCTCGCCCCGCGTATCGGCCAGCGCACGCCGCACCCGGCCCAGGATCCGCTCCCTGCTGCTCACTTGCCCGCCTCCTTGCCGCCGCCTGTGCGCTGCCACCAATCGCGGAAGGGTTCCGCGGGCACGGCAGGCAGGTCCCGGGTGCCGCTCCACGCCTTGCCGGGACCTGGCAGGGTGCGTGGATGGAGACGGCGGGTCCGCGAGGCCGCCCGCTGGCCGGTGCGCAGGACACCGGGGTGGGCGAACGCCCAGCGGGCCGCCCGCATCGCCGCCCGCTCGGCCGCGTGCCCCTTGGCGGGTTTGAGCACCACCTTGTTGCCCTCGCGGACCACCGGCCCGCCCTGCACCACCCGCTCGCGCAGATGGACCAGCACCTCGGGGATGTCGATGGCGACCGGGCAGACCTCGTAACAGGCCCCGCAGAGCGAGGAGGCGTACGGCAGTGAGGCGTCGATCTCGCTTGCCGTACCCCTCAGTTGAGGGCTGAGGATGGCGCCGATCGGACCCGGGTAGACCGAGCCGTAGGCGTGTCCGCCGGCCCGCTCGTACACCGGGCAGACGTTGAGGCAGGCCGAGCAGCGGATGCAGCGCAGGGCCTGGCGGCCGACCTCGTCGGCGAGGGTGTCGGAGCGGCCGTTGTCGAGCAGCACCAGATGGAAGTTCTGCGGGCCGTCCTCGTCGGTGGTGCCGGTCCAGGTGGACGTGTACGGGTTCATGCGCTCGGCCGTCGAGGAGCGGGGGAGCGTCTGGAGGAAGACCTCCAGGTCCCGCCAGGTCGGCACGATCTTCTCGATGCCGACGACCGAGATCAGCGTCTCGGGCAGGGTCAGACACATCCGTCCGTTGCCCTCGGACTCCACGACCACCAGGGTGCCGGTGTCGGCGACCATGAAGTTGGCCCCGGAGATGCCGACCTTGGCGCGCAGGAACTTCTCCCGCAGGTGCAGCCGTGCCGCCTCCGCCAGTTCGGCGGGCGTGTCGGTGAGGCCCTCGGGTGCCGGGCGGCCCCATTCGCTCATCTCGCGCTCGAAGATGTCCCGGATCTCGCCCCGGTTGCGGTGGATGGCCGGGACGAGGATGTGGGAGGGCCGGTCCTTGCCCAACTGCACGATCAGCTCGGCGAGATCGGTCTCGTAGGCCCGGATGCCCGCGGCCTCCAGAGCCTCGTTGAGCCCGATCTCCTGCGTGGCCATCGACTTGACCTTGACGACCTCCGACTCGCCGGTCATCTTGACGAGCCGGGTCACGATCTCGTTGGCCTCGTCGGCGTCGGCCGCCCAGTGGACGGTGCCGCCCGCCGCCCTCACCGACTCCTCCAACTGCACGAGGTAGCGGTCGA
This sequence comes from Streptomyces sp. NPDC005402, assembly GCF_040606575.1. Taxonomy (NCBI): domain Bacteria; kingdom Bacillati; phylum Actinomycetota; class Actinomycetes; order Kitasatosporales; family Streptomycetaceae; genus Streptomyces; species Streptomyces sp. NPDC005402. Next base: position 294,566 of record NZ_JBEXFB010000009.1, on the reverse strand, counting down.
GATGGCGCAGTGTGTGGTCCTTGATCCGCTTGCCCGCCTCGCGCAGCTCCGCCCAGTCGGACACCTCGGCGACGGCCTTCTCCCGCTTGGCGCGGATGGTGTGGGTGGCGTGGCGCAGATTGCCGCGCAGCGTCTTGTTGTTGACGGCCTCGTGCGCGGCCCGGGGGAAGGCCGGCATCCCTACGAACGTCCCGCTCATACGGTCGGCTCCTCCTCCGTGCTCGCCAGGATCTCCGCGATGTGCACCGGCCGCATGTCCGACTCCAGCCGGCCCATCGTGCCGCCGATGTGCATCAGACAGGAGTTGTCGGCCGCGCACAGCACCTCGGCGCCCGTGGACTCGGCGTTGCGCACCTTGTCCGTACCCATCGCCGCCGAGACATCGGAGTTCTTCAGCGCGAAGGTGCCGCCGAAGCCGCAGCACTCGTCGGCGCCCGGAAGCTCCTTCAGCTCAAGCCCCTTGACCGCCTGGAGCAGCCGCCGCGGCCGGTCACCGAGGCCCAGACCGCGCAGTCCGTGACAGGTCGGGTGGTACGTCACCGTGTGCGGGTAGAACGCCCCGACATCCGTCACCCCGAGCACGTCCACCAGGAACTCCGTGAGTTCGTACGTCTTGGGCACCACGGGCGCCAGCGTGGCCGCGAGGCTCTCTCCGCGCCCCTCCGCCCGGGCCCGCTCTCCCATCCGCGGATACAGTTCCCGCACCATCGCCCCGCACGATCCGGACGGCGTCACGATCGCCTCGTAGTCCCGGAAGACATCGGAGAAATGCCGGGCCAGCGGTTCCGCCTCATGCCGGTAGCCCGTGTTGTAGTGCGCCTGCCCGCAGCAGGTCTGGGACATCGGGAAGTCGACGTCGACGCCCAGCCTGGTCAGCAGTTTCACCACAGCGCGCCCGGTGTCCGGATAGAGCGTGTCGTTGACACAGGTCAGGAACAGGGCGACACGCATCGCGGCTCCTTGTGGTCGGTCATCGGATGAGTGAAGCGTAATGCGGAGGGCGGGGCTCGGGGGAGCCCTAGTCAGTCCCGGGCGAGCCGGGCCTGCGCCTCGCGCCAGCGCGCGGTGTCGCCCTGCGGCTCGTACCGGGTGAGCGGCTGGGTCCGGGTGAGCAGCTCGCGCCCGCCCGCGAGGTCGCCCACGAGCCCGTGGGCCCGCGCCTGGACCAGGACGTTGCCGAGCGCGGCCGCCTCGGTCGGTCCCGCCACCACCGGCAGCCCGCAGGCGTCGGCGGTGAGCTGGCACAGCAGGGCGTTGCGCGTCCCGCCCCCGACGACGTGCACGACGTCCACGGGGTGGTCGGCCAGCCGCTGCGCCTCCTCGACCGCCTTGCGGTGGGCCAGGGCCAGCGAGTCGAGGATGCAGCGCGTGACCTCGGCGGGGGAGACGGGCACCGGCTGCCCCGAGGCTCGGCACGCCTCGGCGATCCGCTCCGGCATCCGGCCCGGAGCGAGGAACATGGCGTCTCCCGCGTCCACCACCGACCGCAGCGCCGGCACCTTGGCCGCCTCCAGCAGCAGCTCGCCCAGGTCGGGGTCGCCCCAGGCCCGTACGCACTCCTGGAGCAGCCACAGCCCCATGATGTTCCGCAGATACCGGACCGTGCCGTCGAGCCCCAGCTCATTGGTGAAGTTGGCGGCCCGGCTCTCCTCCGTCAGCACCGGCGCGTCCAGCTCGAGCCCCGCCAGGGACCAGGTGCCGGTGCAGATGTAGGCGAACCGCTCGCCGGACGCGGGGACGGCGGCCACCGCGGAGGCGGTGTCGTGCGACCCGACGGCCGTCACGGGCACGGGCCCGTGCAGTCCGGTCTCCTCCAGCACCTCGGGCCGCAGCAGTCCCGCCCGGTCACCCGGCTGCCGCAGCGGCGCGAACAGCTCCAGATCGATCCCCACCCGCTCGGCGATGTCGTACGACCATCCGCGCGTCCGGGGATCGATCAGCTGGGTCGTGGAGGCGTTGGTCAGCTCCGTGCCCTGCTCGCCGGTCAGCCAGTACGCCAGCAGATCGGGAATGAGCAACAGACGCCGGGCACCGACGAGTTGGTCGGCCACGAGCTGGTACAGCGTGTTGAAGGGCGCGTACTGCAAGCCGGTCGCCGCGTAGAGATCGGGCGCGGGCACGGTCGCCCACACCTTCTGCGCGATCCCCTCGGTGCGGGAGTCCCGGTAGTGCACGGGGTTGCCGAGCAAGGCCCCGTCGGCGTCCAGCAGTCCGTAGTCCACGGCCCAGCTGTCGATGCCGACCGAGTCGACCTGCCCGGCTGCCCTCAGCCCGTCCAGGACACCGCCGTACAGCGAGAGGATGTCCCAGCGCAGGCCCTCCGGGAGCCGGACCGGCCGGTTCACGAACCGGTGCGCCTCGGTCAGCTCCAGGCTGTCGGGGCCGACGCGGCCGACCATGACACGTCCGCTGGACGCGCCGAGGTCGACCGCGGCGTACGACTTCACGGACGCGCTCATCGCAGGAAGGCGGCCGCGACGCCGGCGTCGACGGGGACGTGCAGACCGGTGGTGTGGGTCAACTCCCCACCGGTCAGGGCGAAGACCGCGTTGGCGACATGCTCGGGGAGCACCTCGCGCTTGAGGATGGTCCGCTGGGCGTAGAACTCGCCGAGCTTCTCCTCCTCCACGCCGTACACGGCCGCCCGCTTGGCACCCCAGCCGCCCGCGAAGATGCCGGACCCGCGCACCACACCATCGGGGTTGACACCGTTGACGCGGATGCCGTGCTCGCCCAACTCGGCGGCCAGCAAACGGACTTGGTGGGCCTGGTCGGCCTTGGTGGCGGAGTAGGCGATGTTGTTGGGACCGGCGAACACGGCGTTCTTGGAGGCGATGTAGACGATGTCGCCGCCGAGCTTCTGGGCGATCATCACCCGGGCCGCCTCCCGCGACACCAGGAAGGAACCGCGCGCCATGATGTCGTGCTGGAGGTCCCAGTCCTTGGCGGAGGTCTCCAGGAGCGGCTTCGAGATGGAGATACCGGCGTTGTTGACGACGAGGTCCACGCCGCCGAAGGCCAGCACCGCGGCCCGGAACGACTCGGCGATCTGCTCCTCGGAGGTGACGTCCACGGTCACGGCGACGGCCTTGTCGGGCCCGCCGAGCTCCTCGGCGACCGCGGCCGCGTTCTCGGCGTTGAGATCGGCGACGACGACACACGCGCCCTCGGCGACGAGGCGCTGCGCGATGGCCTTCCCGATCCCGCTGCCGGCCCCCGTCACGAGGGCGACCCGGGTCGCGAGCGGCTTGGGCTTCGGCATCCGCTGGAGCTTGGCCTCCTCAAGGGCCCAGTACTCGATGCGGAACTTCTCGGACTCCTCGATCGGCGCGTAGGACGAGACGGCCTCGGCGCCCCGCATCACGTTGATCGCGTTGACGTAGAACTCACCCGCGACCCGGGCGGTCTGCTTGTCCTTGCCGAAGGAGAACATGCCGACACCCGGAATCAGCACGATCGCCGGGTCGGCCCCGCGCATGGCGGGGGAGTCGGGCAGAGCGTGCCGCTGGTAGTAGGCGGCGTACTCCTCGCGGTATTCGGCGTGCAGTTCGTCGAGCCGTGCGACGGCCTCCTCCAGCGGAGCCGTCGGCGGCAGGTCCAGGACGAGCGGCCGCACCTTGGTGCGCAGGAAGTGGTCGGGGCAGGAGGTGCCGAGCGCGGCGAGGCGCGGGTGTTCCGCGCGGGCCAGGAACTCCAGCACCGGCGCCGAGTCGTTGAAGTGCCCGACCTGCGGCTTGTCCTGGGAGGCGATGGCGCGGACGTACGGCGCGAGCGCCGCCGCCCGCTCCTTCCGGTCGGCCTCGCCGAGGGCGCCGTAGCCCTCGATGACGGGCCCGAAGGGCTCAGCCTTGCCGCGCTCCTCCAGGAACCTCTCGGCGGTCCGGATGATGTGCAGCGAGTTCTTCTCGCACTCCTCGGCCGTGTCACCCCAGGCGGTGATGCCGTGCCCACCGAGGACGACACCGATCGCCTGCGGGTTGGCCGCCTTGATGGCCGCGATGTCCAGCCCCAGCTGGAACCCGGGCCGCCGCCACGGCACCCAGGCGACGGTGTCCCCGAAACACTCGGCGGTCAGCTTCTCCCCGTCGGCCGCACAGGCGAGCGCGATCCCGGAGTCGGGATGCAGGTGGTCGACGTGCGCGGCCTCGACCAGCCCGTGCATGGCGGTGTCGATGGAAGGAGCGGCGCCCCCCTTGCCGTGCAGGCAGTAGTCGAACGCGGCGACCATCTCGTCCTCGCGCTCGACACCCGGGTACACGTCGACGAGCGCCCGCATCCGGTCGAGCCGCAGCACCGCGAGCCCGGCCTCGGTCAGCGTCCCGAGATCACCCCCGGACCCCTTGACCCACATCAGCTCCACATCACCCCCGGTGACGGGATCGGTGTCGGTGCCCTTGGCGGACGCGTTGCCGCCGGCGTAGTTGGTGTTACGGGGATCGGAGCCGAGCCGGCGGGACCGGGCGAGGAGAGCGGCGGCTTCGGGGTGGAGTGCCATGAACTTCCAGTCCTTACTGAAATGAGGGTGAGATGACTTCTCTGGGGGCGCGGGGCTGTATCAATTTGCGGCTCCGCCGCGCGGGCGCGACCAGCCACAACGGACCCGCACCCCGCAGACGACAGAACCAGGCAGACGCTCACGCCCCCCAGCCGGCCTGCTCCCCACCAACCCGCGAGGCCACGATCTTCTCGGCCCACCCGGACCGCTTGTACGCAGCGATGGGGTTCGCGTCGAGCCCCATCTCCTCCCGCACCTCGGCCAGCAGCGGCCGCACATCCGTGTTGTACGCGTCCATGAGCACAGCGTTCGCCTCAAGAACGTCGCCCTCGCGCTGAGCCACGCCAAGAGCGTCCCGGTCGACCAGCAGGGCCTTCGCGGTAGCTTCCTGCACGTTCATCACCGACCGGATGATCGCCGGGATCTTCGCCTCGATGTTGTGGCACTGGTCGAGCATGAACGCCACGTCGGGCGTGAACCCACCGCCACGAATGACCTCGTACATGATCCGGAACAGCTGGAACGGATCGGCCGCGCCCACCATGAGGTCGTCGTCGGCGTAGAAGCGCGAGTTGAAGTCGAACCCGCCGAGCTTCCCCTCCCGCAGCAGCGTGGTCACGATGAACTCGATGTTGGTGCCGGGGGCGTGGTGCCCGGTGTCGACGACGACCTGCGCCTTCTCGCCGAGCTTCAGGCAGTGCGCGTACGCCGTCCCCCAGTCCGGCACGTCCGTCGAGTAGAACGCCGGCTCGAAGAACTTGTACTCGAGCAGCATCCGCTGCCCATCACCCAGACGGTCGTACACCTCGGAGAGACCTTCGGCGAGCCGGTCCTGCCGGGCCCGCAGATCGTCCTGGCCGGGGTAGTTCGTCCCGTCGGCGAACCACAGCTTGAGGTCCGTGGACCCGGTGGCGTCCATGATGTCGACGCACTCCAGCAGGTGATCCAGCGCCTTCCGCCGCACGGTGGCGTCCGGATGGCAGATGCTGCCCAGCTTGTAGTCGTCGTCCTGGAAGGTGTTGGAGTTGATGGCGCCGAGCTGCACGCCCCGCTCCTCGGCGAATTTCGCCAGCGCGGCGTAGTCCTCGACCTTGTCCCACGGGATGTGCAGGGCGACGGTCGGGGCCACCCCGGTGAACGCGTGCACCTGCGCCGCGTCCTCCAGCTTCTCCTGCGGGGTACGCGGTACGCCCTGCTGGGCGAACACCTTGAAGCGGGTTCCCGAGTTCCCGTACGCCCACGACGGCGTCTCGACGGCCTGGGTCTTGAGAGCGGCCTTCACCGCGGCGAGCTCGGTCACTTGAGGGCTCCTGTGACGTCGGGTCTTGAGGGCTGTCCGAACTGCTTCCCTGTGAAACGATTCAAGACGGGAAAGTATGGCGACCGCGCAGGGGTGTCAACCCCTGCGACCAAGGCTGTTGCCCGTGACCCCCCTGTGACCTGAGTCCATCGAAACTTTTTCGACACGAACCCATTGACGTGACATGCGCTCCATGCCTAACGTCCCGGCAACCAAGTTGAAACCTTTCACGACGCCGTGAGGGCCGTCCCGCCGGCGTCGTCGAGGAGCCCCCAATGACCCACCCGTCCACCACGGGTCCGGCCCCGGTTCTCGCGCTCAGGGACATCTCGAAGTCCTTCGGCGCGGTTCGCGCCCTGCGGGACGTCTCCCTGGAGCTGTTTCCCGGGGAGGTACACGCCCTCGCCGGCGAGAACGGCGCGGGCAAGTCGACCCTCATCAAGACCCTCGCGGGAGTGCACCGGCCGGACACCGGCCAGGTAGTGCTCGACGGCGAGCCGGTCGTCTTCCACGGTCCCGGTGACGCCCGCGACGCGGGTATCGCCGTGATCTACCAGGAGCCCACGCTCTTCCCCGACCTGTCGATCGCCGAGAACATCTTCATGGGCCGCCAGCCCCGGCGCGCCCTCGGCCGGATCGACCACAAGGCCACGCACGCCGCGACCCTGGCCCTGATGCAGCGCCTCGGGGTCGAACTCGACCCCGATCGCCCGGCGCGCGGCCTGTCCATCGCCGACCAGCAGATCGTCGAGATCGCCAAGGCGCTGTCCTTCGAGGCCCGCGTCCTGATCATGGACGAGCCGACGGCGGCCCTGACCGGCAGCGAGGTGGCCCGCCTCTTCGGCGTCGTCAAGGCGCTCCGTGAGCAGGGTGCCGCGGTGCTGTTCATCTCGCACCGCCTGGAGGAGATCTTCCAGATCTGCCAGACGGTCACCACCCTGCGTGACGGCGCCTGGATCTCCAGCGAGCCGATCGAGGGCATGACCGAGGACGACCTGGTCCGCCGCATGGTCGGCCGCGACCTCGAAGAGCTCTACCCCAAGCAGGACGTACGCCCCGGCGAGGTCGCGCTCACGGTGAGCCGGCTGACCCGGGAGGGCGTCTTCACCGACGTCTCGTTCGAGGTCAGGCGAGGCGAGATCGTCGGGCTCGCGGGGCTCGTCGGAGCGGGCCGTACCGAGGTCGCCCGCGCCGTGTTCGGCATCGACCGCTGGGACGCCGGCGAGGTCTCCGTGGACGGCAGGGCGCTGGTCAACGGCGCCCCGTCCACCGCGATGGCCGCGGGCCTCGCCCTGGTCCCCGAGGACCGGCGCGCCCAGGGCCTCGTGATGGACATGTCCATCGAGCGCAACATCGGCCTCACGGGTCTGCGCACGACCGTCAAGGCGGGCCTGATGGACCGCGGCGCCGAACGCAGCCGTTCACTCGACTGGGCCGTCAAGCTCCAGGTGAAGTACGCCCGCATCGCCGACACCGTCAACACCCTGTCGGGCGGCAACCAGCAGAAGGTCGTCCTCGCCAAGTGGCTGGCCACCGGCCCCAAGGTGCTCATCGTCGACGAGCCGACCCGTGGCATCGACGTCGGCACCAAGGCCGAGGTGCACCGGCTGCTCAGCGAACTGGCCGCCGACGGGGTGGCCATCCTGATGATCTCCTCCGACCTGCCCGAGATCCTCGGCATGGCGGACCGCGTGCTCGTGATGCACGAGGGCCGCCTCACCGCCGAGATCCCGCGCTCCGACGCCACCGAGGAAACCGTGATGGCCGCAGCCACCGGGAGGGCCGCCGCATGACGGTGACGACTCCCAACCAGGCCCCCGTGACCGACGTACCCAAGTCCAGCGGCACCCGTCTGGTCGACCGCGTCTTCAAGATGCGCGAGCTGGCCATCCTGGTCGTCTTCCTGGTGATGATCGTCGTCACCCAGATCGGGAACAGCGACTTCCTCACCGAGCAGGGCATCAAGGACCTGCTGCTGAACGCCACGATCCTGGTGCTGGTCGCCACCGGCCAGTCGCTGGTCGTCATCACGAGGAACGTCGACCTCTCGGTCGGCTCCATCCTCGGCATCAGCGCCTTCGCTGCCGGCACCTATCTGCACGGCGGCGGGAACCCCGTGGTGGCGATCGTCCTCGCGATGCTGCTCGGCATCGGCTTCGGCCTGCTCAACGGCCTCCTGGTCAGCCTCGGCCAGGTGCCCGCGCTCGTGGTCACCCTCGGCACGCTCTACATCATCCGGGGCATCGACTCCATCTGGGTCGGCTCCCGCCAGATCACGGCGGCGGACCTCCCGGACAGTTTCGTGAACTTCGGCTCGGGCGGCATCTCCGCGGTGCCCTGGCTGGCGCTGATCGCGCTGGCGGTGCTCATCGCCACCGCCTACTACCTCAAGCACTTCGGCAGCGGACGCGAGCTGTACGCGCTCGGCTCCAACCCCGAGGCCGCACGGCTCGCCGGCATCCCGGTGCGCAAGCGGATCCTGGCCGCGTACACCTTCTGCGGCGGTCTCGCCGGCCTCGCCGGGGCGTTGTACCTGGCCCGGTTCGGCAACGTCGACTCCGGGACCGGCACCGGCTACGAACTGACCGTCGTCAGCGCGGTCGTGGTCGGCGGCGTCGTCTTCACCGGCGGCTCCGGCAGCGTCTACGGCGCGGCGCTCGGCGCCCTGCTGCTGACCTCCATCAACAGCGTGCTGCCCGCCCTCGGCGTCAGCTCGGTCTGGGTGCTCGCCATCAACGGCATCCTGCTCATCCTCGCCATCGCGGTCGACCGGGTCGTCGCGCTGCGCGTGGCCTCCGCCCTGAAGAAGAGGAACGCCCGCCATGCCTGAGTCCCTCAGCCGCGCGATCCGCTGGGACACGGTGGTCGGCACCCTCCTGATCGTGGTCCTGCTGCTGTCCTTCGGCACCGTCGACGGCTTCGGCAACGCGCTGAACCTGTCGTTCCTGATCGGCAACACCCTGCCGATCGCACTGATCGCCCTGCCCATGACCCTGCTGGTCGTCTCGGGCGAGATCGACCTCTCCGTCGCCTCCACCGCAGGCCTGTCCGGCGCGGTGATGGGCGCCCTGTGGAACCAGGGCCTGACGATCGAGGTGATCATCCCGATCTGCCTGCTGCTCGGCGTGGTCTGCGGGCTGATCAACGGCCTGCTGGTCACCCGGCTCGGCCTGCCCTCGCTCGCCGTCACCATCGGCACCCTCGCCGCCTACCGGGGCATCGCACAGATCGTGCTCGGCTCCGACGCGGTGACCGACTTCCCCACGCAGTACCTGGACTTCGCGGCGGGCCGGGTCGGCGACACGTTCATCCCGCAGGCCTTCCTGCCCTTCCTCGTCCTGCTCGCGATCGCCGTGGTCGTCCTGCACGCCACGCCGTTCGGGCGCTCGGTGTTCGCGACCGGCGCGAGCGAGGAGGCGGCGCGGTTCGCCGGCATCCGGGTCAAGCGGCAGAAGCTGATCCTGTTCACCGTGACGGGCCTGATGGCCTCGCTCACCGGCATCTTCTGGGCACTGCACTACGCCAGCGCCCGCTACGACAACGCCACGGGACTCGAACTCTCCGTCGTGGCGGCCGTGTTGCTGGGCGGCATCGACTTCGACGGCGGCAAGGGCACGCTCGGCGGCGCGATCGCGGGAGTCTTCCTCCTCGGGGCGCTGCAGAACGTGATGAGCCTCCAGGACGTCTCCGCCCAGTCCCAGATCGTCGTCACCGGCGTTCTGCTCGTCCTCTCCGTGCTGGGCCCCCGGGTCGCACGGCAGATCTCGGTTGCGAGGGCCGGCCGCCGAGCCGCCTCGACACCGGCGTCCAAGGCGCCCACCCCGGCCGCGTAGGCCCGGGCGCTCCAGGAAACCTCGTATCCGCTCACCCTCGTAAGGAAAATCCGTCATGCGTAAGTCATCCCTCCGCCGTTCCTGCGCGGCCCTGGCCGCCGGCACCTCCCTCGCCCTCGCGCTCACCGCGTGCGGCGGCACCACCAAGAAGGACGTGCAGGACGAGGGCGCCTCGGCGGCCTCCACCGCGAAGGCCGACCCGAACGCGGCCACCAAGAAGGGCCTGACCGTCGGCTTCCTGCCCAAGCAGGTCAACAACCCGTACTTCACCTCCGCCGACAAGGGCGGCGAGGCGGCCCTGACCGAGCTGGGCTCGAAGTACAAGGAGGTCGGTCCGTCCAGCGCCACCGACACCGCCGGGCAGGTCTCCTACGTCAACACGCTCACCCAGCAGCAGGTGAACGCGATGGCCGTGTCCGCGCAGGACCCGGGCGCCCTGTGCACCGCCCTCAAGCAGGCCATGTCGAACGACATCAAGGTCGTCACCTACGACTCCGACACCAAGCCGGAGTGCCGCAACGCCTTCGTCTCGCAGGCCTCCGCCGAGGACCTGGGCCGCACCGAGGTGCAGCTGCTCGCCGAGCAGATCGGCTACAAGGGCGAGATCGCGATCCTGTCCGCCGCCCAGACGGCGACGAACCAGAACACCTGGATCGACTTCATGAAGGACGAGCTGACCGACCCGAAGTACAAGAACATCAAGCTCGTCAAGGTCGCGTACGGCAACGACGACGCCCAGCAGTCCTTCCAGCAGACCCAGGGCCTGCTCCAGCAGTACCCGAACCTGAAGGGGATCATCTCCCCGACCACCGTGGGCATCAAGGCCGCCGCCCAGTACCTCTCCGGCTCCAAGTACAAGGGCAAGGTCAAGCTGACCGGCCTCGGCACCCCCAACGACATGCGCAAGTACGTCAAGAACGGCACCGTCGAGGCGTTCGAGCTGTGGGACCCGGCGAAGCTCGGCGCCCTGGCCGCGCAGACCGCCGTCGCCCTGTCCTCCGGTCAGATCACCGGCAAGGAGGGCGAGACCTTCAAGGCCGGCGGCACCACGTACACCATCGGCAAGGACGGCGTGATCAACCTCGGCAAGCCGACCGTGTTCGACGCCAAGAACATCGACCAGTTCAACTTCTGATCTCTCGTTGAAGGAGCGGTACTTCATGCAGCGCGTCTGTTTCCTCCTCAAGGTCCGTGAGGACCGACTCGCCGAGTACCGCGAACGCCACGCCGCCGTGTGGCCGGAGATGCTCCAAGCACTCTCGGCCACCGGCTGGCACAACTACTCGCTCTTCCTGCGCGACGACGGTCTGCTCGTCGGCTACCTGGAGACCGCGGACTTCGAGGCCGCCAAGGCCGGTATGGAAGCCACCGAGGTCAACGCCCGCTGGCAGGCCGAGATGGGCGAGTTCTTCGAGTCCCTCGACGGAGCCCGCCCCGACGAGGCGATGAAACCGCTCACCGAGGTGTTCCACCTCGCCTGACCCTCCCCATCAGGACAGCAGGAGCCGCATCCATGAAAAGACGCACGCTGCTCGCAGGTGCCATCGTGTCCGCCATGTCCACCTCCGCGCTCACCGGCGGCACCGCCCGCGCCGCCGACCCCGGTCCCTCCGTCACCCGGACCGGCACCACCACCCTCGACAGCCAGGCCGTCTTCTTCGTCTCCTACGACGGCCTCGTCAACAACAACTCGTTCCAGAAGAACGGCCTGCTGACCTACAAGGGCTACCAGTACGCCGTCTGGTACACCGCCGACAAGAACGCCGTCGTCGGCCGCCGCGTCCTCGGTGGCAGCACCTGGTCCACGGTTCAGGTCGGCCACACCCTCAAGACCAGCGACTCCCACAACGTCATCTCCATGGGCGTCTCCAAGGTGGACGGCCGCCTCCACCTCAACATGGACTCGCACAGCGACGGCTTCACCTACGTCAAGTCGGTCGCGGGGCTCATGGACAACCCGTCCGGGCTGAGCTGGACCTCCGCCCGGTTCGGCGCACCCCAGTCCACCCTGGACGGCCTCGCCCTCACGTCGCAGTTCACCTACCCGCAGTTCGTCTCGACCCCCGACGGCAAGCTCCAGCTCAGCTACCGGGCCGGGATATCGGGCAACGGCCGCAACGCCCTCGCGGAGTACGACGGTTCGAGCTGGACCAACCTCGGCGAGTGGTCCAGCTCCACGGGCACCTACACCAGCGAGCACGGCTCCTCGACGGCCCGCAACATGTACCTGCACGGCATCGACTACGACAAGAACGGCCGGCTGCACTCCTTCTTCACCTGGCGCGAGCAGAACGGCGCCGTGATGTGCAACAGCGGCGGCATCACCAACCACGACACCGGCTACGTCTACTCCGACGACCGCGGCCGCACCTGGCGCAACAACGCCGGAGCCGTCGTCGGCACCACCGGCGGCTCCGACAAGGTCGCCGTCACCGACAGCGGCCTGGTGATCGACGCGCTGAACCCGGACCACTCCCTGATGAACCAGGAGAGCCAGTCCACCGACTCCGCCGGCCTGCCGCACGCGATCATCAGTTACGTCCCCGGCCGCTTCGGCCAGTGCACCACGAACTACGTCTCGGACCGCACCGCCAACGGCCGCGCCTTCCACGTCCGCAAGAACTCCTCGGGCACCTGGCAGAAGACCGAGATCCCGGTCGTGCTCGGCTCCAGCCAGCGCACCAAGCTGATCCTGGACAAGTACGACAACGCCTACGCGATCTTCCCGTTCGGCCGGATCGCCGCCGCCTCCAAGGCGTCCGGGTACACCGACTGGAAGATCCTGTTCGACGGCAGCGGCCTCAACGCCTTCGGCGAGGTCGTGATCGACGAGCTGCGGGTGGCACAGGACAACGTGCTGTCGTTCATGTACCAGGAGAAGTCCAGCGGTACGACTCCCTCGGCGCTCCATGTCGTCGACTTCGCATTGCCCGCCTGATCGTGACCGGTGCGGGGGCGGTTCGACGATAATGTGAAGGTCGTCCTGCCGCCCCCCTCTCCCTGGAGGTCCCTGCCCGATGGCCCAGTCGGTGGGTATCAAGGACGTCGCCCGTGCCGCCGGAGTCTCCGTCGGCACGGTCTCGAACGTCATCAATCGTCCGGACTCCGTCGCCACCGAGACCCGGGCGCGCGTCCTGTCCGCGATAGACCGGCTCGGCTACGTCCGCAGCGAGTCCGCGCGCCAGCTGCGCGCGGGCCGCAGCCGGATCATGGGCCTGCTCGTGCTCGACATGGGCAACCCCTTCTTCGTCGACGTCGCCCGCGGCGCCGAGCGGGCCGCCCGCGAGGACGGCCTCGGCGTGATGGTCTGCAACAGCGCCCAGAGCGCGAGCGAGGAGGCGGAGTACCTGTCCCTCTTCGCCGAGCAGCGGGTGCGCGGCGTCCTGCTCACCCCGACCGACGCCTCGGGGCGCAGCATCGACTCCTTCCGCCGCCACGGCATCCCCTTCGTCCTCGTCGACCGGGTCGCCGAGGGCACCACGGAGTGCTCGGTCTCCGTCGACGACGTCGCAGGCGGCGCGCTCGCCGTACGCCACCTCGTGGACGCCGGGCACCGCTCCATCGCCTACGTCAGCGGACCGCCCGGACTGAACCAGGTCCGCGACCGCCGCACCGGCGCCCTCAGCGCCCTCGCCGAGGCGGGTCTGGGCCCCGGCAACCTGCGCGAGCTGCCCACCGAACGGCTCGACGTGGCCGCCGGCCGGGACGCCGGTGCCCGGCTGCTCGGCCTCGCGGACCGCCCGACCGCCGTGTTCTGCGCCAACGACCTGCTCGCCCTCGGCGTCCTGCAGGCCATGTACGCGGCCGGGATAACGGTCCCCGATGACCTCGCCATCGTCGGCTACGACGACATCGAGTTCGCCGCCGCCGCGGCCGTCCCGCTCACCTCGGTCCGCCAGCCCGCCGTCACGATGGGCGCGCTGGCCGCCGAACTGCTCCTGGAGGAGACGGAGGCGGAGACCACCGGCAAGCGGCACGAGCACCGCCGGGTGGTGCTCCAGCCCGAACTGGTCGTGCGGCGCTCCAGCCTGGCGGCCCGCTGACCGGCGAGTCAGTAAGATTTCATGATCGAAGGGGTCGGACGGCGGACGAACATGTGCTGAACTGGGACGCGCCCTGAAGAATCCGTCCGTCCCGGGAGCCCTGTTGACCGCGACCTACCGCCAGCCCGGCCTCGTCCTCACCGACCGCCGCTTCACCGTCCCCCTCGACCACGACGACCCGGCCGGGGAGACGATCGAGCTCTACGCACGCGAGGCCGTGGCGAGCGACAAGGCGGGCCAGAACCTGCCGTGGCTGGTCTACCTCCAGGGCGGCCCCGGCTTCGGGGCGAACCGGTTCGTCGGCAAGGGAGCCTGGTTCGGCCGGGCCCTGAAGGAGTACCGCGTCCTGCTGCTCGACCAGCGCGGCACCGGCCACTCCAGCCCCGCGAACCGCCAGACGCTCCCGCTGCGCGGCGGGCCCGCCGAGCAGGCCGACTACCTGGCCCGCTTCCGCGCCGACTCGATCGTCCGGGACTGCGAGGCGATCCGCCCCGAGGTCACCGGCGGTGCCCCCTGGACCGTCCTCGGCCAGAGCTTCGGCGGCTTCTGCGCGACGACCTATCTGTCCCGCGCCCCCGAGGGTCTCGCCGCCGCCGTCCTCACCGGCGGCCTGCCCTCCCTCGACGCCCACGCCGACGACGTCTACCGGGCGGCCTACCCGCGGGTGGAGCGCAAGGTCGCCGCGCACTACGCCCGCTACCCGCAGGACGTCGAGCGGGCCCGCCGTATCGCCGACCACCTCCTCACCCACGAGGTGACCCTGCCGAACGGCTACCGGCTCACCGTCGAGGCCTTCCAGTCGCTCGGCATCCTCCTCGGCGGCAGCGAGGGCAGCCACCGCCTGCACTTCCTCCTGGAGCACGCCTTCGTCCGCACCCCGCGCGGCTCCGAGCTGTCCGACGCCTTCCAGGAAGAGGCCCAGGGCCTCCTCTCGTACGCGTCCCACCCGCTGTACGCCCTCGTCCACGAGGCCGCCTACGCCCAGGACGAGCGGCCGACCGCCTGGTCGGCGGAACGGGTGCGCGCCGAGTTCCCGCAGTTCGACGCGGCCAAGTCCCTCACCGGCGACGAGCCGCTGCTGTTCACGGGGGAGTCCGTCCACCCCTGGATGTTCGACTGCGACCCGGCCCTGCGGCCGCTGCGCGAGACCGCCGAGCTCCTCGCCGCCCGCACCGACTGGCAGCCCCTGTACGACCCGGCCCGCCTGGCCGCCAACGAGGTCCCGGTCGCCGCTGCCGTCTACCACGACGACATGTACGTCGACACGGCCCACTCCCTGGAGACCGCCCGCGCGATCCGCGGTCTGCGTACCTGGGTGACGGACGAGTTCGAGCACGACGGCGTCCGCGCGGGCGGTCCCCGCGTCCTGGACCGGCTGCTCGCCCTGGCGCGCGACGAGGTCTGACTACGGCGACCCGGAGGCCGACGACCGACGACATGCCGCACCTTGCAATCCGGCATAGGGTTTATTTCGGTCAGGTGTCGACGCCGGAGTCGAGAGGACGTCAGCCGATGAGCACACCGTCACCCCACGGACGGTCCCGGATCGCCGCCCTCGCCGTGGCCCTGGCCGCCGCGAGCACGCTCACGCTGGTCGCGTGCGACGACGACTCCGGGGGCTCGTCGACCTCCTCGGCGACGCCCACGGCCCCGGACACGGCGTCCTTCTCCGGCAACGCGGCCTCCGCCCTCGCGTCCCTCGAGGCGTCGGTGCGGGCCGAGGCCTCCGAACGGGCCGCGTCCGCCTCGGCGGCCGCCTCCTCCTTCGAGGCCTCCGTCTCCGCCGAGACGGAACGCGCCAACCAGGCCGCGCGGACCGAGCTCGCCAAGGTCGACGGACAGGGCAACGCCAGGTCCGAGGTCACCATGACCGGCAAGCCGCGCTCGGGGACCGGTGGTCTGCTCGCCGTCGTCGTCACCATCACCAACAAGACCGACAAGGCGGCCTCGTACGCCGTGCAGGTCGACTTCCTCGACTCGTCGGGCAAGGTGGTGGAGACGCGGTACGTCGGCGCCGAGGACCTGAAGCCGGGGGAGAAGGCGCAGCCCGTCGCCGTCAGCCGCAAGCCCGCCGCGCCGGTGCTGACGCCCGAGCTGGCGAAGGCGCAACGTTATTGACCCACGCCGTGCATATGCTGCGCGCGGACTCCGGGGCGCCTGCCTCCAGAAGGGTCCGCGGTGCGCGGGTCGTGGCCGAACAGGCCATGAGGTTCCGGCAGTTCGCCGACTGCGCCCGCCTCGCGCTCGTCAACGGCGAGGTCGGGATCGTCAACTTGCCCGAGGGCCGTCCCCTCGCGGTCGCGGGCGTCGCCGTCTGCGAGGGCAGGATCGTCGCCCTGCACATCCTGGCCGACCCGGAGCGGCTCGCCCGGCTCGAACTGCCGGGAACCGCCCGCTGACTCAGGCGGCCACGGCCGGCGCGCCGGGCGTGCGGTGCGGGCTCACCACCCGTCCGTCCGGCAGGAGTTCACCGGTGTCGTCGAAGAGGATGGTGCCGTTGCACAGCAGGCTCCAGCCCTGTTCGGGATGGGCCGAGACGATCGCCGCGCTGCGGTGGTCCGGGTTGTCGGCGGTGGGGCACGGGGGCTGGTGGCTGCACATGACCTCTCCTCGATGCGTTCGGCTCCTGCCTCGATCGGCCGCTGTCTCTGTGGTAGCCGAGCTTGTTTTCCGTTGTATGAGGAGACCCCCACATCGCCGGAGAACCATCGGTGAGTTCCTGCCAGGCCGGCCGCTTCCCGGGGCCGTTAGGCTGGCCGTGATGCAAGAACAATTGATCGATCTCAGCGGCGACTGCGCACGGTGCTTCGGCCTGTGCTGTGTCGCCCTGCCCTTCACCGCCTCCGCGGACTTCGCGCGCGACAAGCCGGCCGGCACCCCCTGCCCCAACCTGCGGGACGACCACCGGTGCGGCATCCACGCGAAGCTGCGGGACGAGGGTTTCACCGGATGCACGGTCTACGACTGCTTCGGGGCCGGGCAGAAGGTCTCGCAGATCACCTTCGGCGGCCGGGACTGGCGCACCGGTCCCCGTGAGGACGCCCGCCGGATGTTCGACGTCTTCCCGGTCGTGCGCCAGCTCCACGAACTGCTCTGGTATCTCACCGAGGCACTCACCCTGCCCGCTGCCCGACCGGTCCACGCCGACCTGCGCCGCATGCTGGAGCGGACCGAGGCGCTGACCCGGGGCACCGCGGAGGAACTGACCGCACTGGACGTCCCCGCGCACCGGCAGGAGGTCAACGTCCTCCTGCTGCGGACCAGCGACCTGGTGCGGGCGAAGATCGGCGGCAAGAAGAAGAACCGCCGGGGTGCCGACCTGATGGGCGCCCGTCTCAAGGGCGCCGACCTGCGCGGGGCCAGTCTCCGCGGCGCCTACCTCATAGCGGCCGACCTCACCGGCGCCGACCTGCGCGGCGCCGACCTGATCGGAGCCGACCTGCGCGACGCCGATCTGACGGACGCGGACCTGACCGGCGCGTTCTTCCTCACTCAGCCCCAGCTGAACGCGGCCCGGGGCAGCGCCGGCACCCGGCTGCCGGACTCAGTCACCCGCCCCGGGCACTGGACAGCGTGACGTCGAGGGCGCGGCCTCGTCGAGATCCGTCACTGAGGCGGTCGTAGCGCCCGCGCCCGCCCGTCGCTCCAGGTGCAGCCGCAGCCCTTCCGGCATCAGCGTCAGCCGCTCGGTCACGCTGAGCCGGTAGTCGGGATCGGCCCGCAGCTCGTAGCGGCGCAGCAGCAGACCGAGCACCAGCGTGGCCTCGTGGAGCGCGAACTGGCGCCCGATGCAGGCCCGCGCCCCCGTGCCGAACGGCTTGAAGACATGCGGGGGACGCGACCGTACGGCCTTGGGGTCGAAGCGGTCCGGATCGAACCGCTCCGCGTCGGCACCCCACACCTCGGGATCGCGCTGCAGCATCGGCGTGAGCACCAGCGTCCAGGCCCCGCGGCGCATCGGATACCGCCCGGCCAGCACGGTGTCCTCGACGGCCTCCCGGGCGAACGCGGGCGCCGTCGGCCACAGCCGCAGCGACTCGTCCAGCACCCGGCGTACGTACCGCAACTTCGCCACCTGGTCGTACCCGGGCACGTCGGTGGCGCCCCAGACGCGGTCCACCTCGGCACGCGCGCGTGCGGCGACCTCGGGGTGGCGGGAGAGATAGTGCAGGGCGAAGGAGAGCGCGCCCGACGTGGTCTCGTGGCCGGCCACCAGGAAGGTGATGACCTGGCGGCGGACGTTCTCCGGCGACAGCCGCTCACCGGTCTCCGGGTGGGCCGTCTCCAGCATCCGGTCGAGAAGGTCACCGTCCCCGCCCGCCGCGCGCCGGGCCCGGACCAGGTCGTCGACCATGCGGTTGAGGTGGGCGATGTCGTCCGCGTTGCGCCGCGCGGCACGTCGTAGAAGAGCCGGGAAGGGCACGGAGTTGAGGCGTTGCGCGTAGGTCAGGGTGCCCACCATCGCCGTCACGAAGGGATGCGGCCGGTCGCGCTCGAAGGAGCCGAAGTCGTGCCCGAACCCGGTCCGGGCGATGGTCTCCAGCGTCAGCTTGGTCATGTCTCCGGGCACGTCCACCGCCCGGCCCGCCGCCTGCTCGCGGTCCCAGTGGTCCGTCAGCCGCCCGGCCACGGCCAGCATCATCGGGTGGTAGGCCTCCATCGCCTCCCGGCTGAAGCCCGGTGCCAGCACGTCGTGCGCCAGCTGCCAGTTCGGCTCGTGGTTGTACGCGGTGAACAGCCCGTCGCCGGCGACCGGCCGCAGATTGGCGACCCCGAGGCCCACGTGCTTGGCGAACCGCGACTCGTCCGCCAGGTCCGCGACCAGGTCGGCGCCCCAGGTGAACACGAACTCCCGGTTGAAGGCCTTGCGCCGGTAGATCGGCCCCAGGTGGCGGGCGAAGCGCACCGAGTCCTGGAGCGGGGTGGCCCGGTTGACGCCCAGCACGTCACCGAGCAGGGGGAGCCGACGCGGCGGGTGCGGAATGCGGTGCAGCTCGGGCCAGCCCAGCTCGGCGCTGCGAAATCCCGTCGGCCGGGTGGCCGTCGTCGTCTCCGCCATGACGAGATCTCCCTTGGTCCAGCGGCAGCTGAGCGCGTTGTACGTGGGTTCAATAACGCGCCTCAGTCTGATCCCGTTGTTGAACCGGCGTCAAGTAAAGTGCGGGCATGGCCGGGAAGCAGGGCGAGCGCACGCGCCGCAGGCTCAGCACCGAGGAGCGCCGGGAGCAGCTCCTGTCGGTGGGGGCGAGGCTGTTCTCGGAGAGTCCGTACGACGACGTGTGGATCGAGCAGGTCGCCGAGATCGCCGGCGTCTCGCGCGGGCTGCTCTACCACTACTTCCCGACGAAGCGGGACTTCTTCGCGGCGGTCGTCGAACGCGAGAGCGAGCGGATGCTGGCCATGACCGCGGCCGTGCCCGGCATCCCGGTGCGCGAGCAGCTGACGGCGGGGCTGGACACGTATCTGGAGTACGTCCATGCCCACGCCCACGGCTTCCGCGCCTTCCATCGCGCCGACGCCGCCGGGGACCAGGCCGTGCGCCGCGTCTACCACCGGGCACTCGCCGCACAGGAGCGACAGATCCTGGCGGCGCTGGCCGCGGATCCGGAGTTCGGTGCGCGGGCGGAGGAACGCCCCGACCTTCAGCTCGCCGTCCGCGGCTGGCTGGCCTTCACCACGGCCGTCTGCCTGGAGTGGCTGAGGGGCTTTGACCTTTCCCGGGAACAGGTGCGCGACCTGTGCGCACGGGCACTGCTCGGCGTGCTCAAGCCCTGACCGGAATTTGAACGTCCGTCACGTGCCCCTGGTTGGCTTCATCGCCGATCTTCGCTAGGTTAGGCAAGCCTTACCTTAGGAGGAAGTGATGGGTGACAGCCAAACGTGGGCGGCCGCGCCTTCCGCGGCGGAACACGCCCGATCGGTGCTCGCCGCCTCGTGGTCCTGCGCGGTGACCGCCGAGGGCGGCCGCGAGGAACTCGTCGGCGCGCACACCGTCGCCGAGGACGGGCGGGTGACGCTGGACGTGCCCGAGGACAGCACCCTGGTCGCGGCCGCGATCTGCGCGCCCCGCGGCGAGCCGTCCGCGGTCCTGGAGTTCGCCGACGTGGCACCCGTCCCCGTGCGCAGCCGTATCCGCGCCAGGCTGTGGATCGCCGGCTGGTTCGTCCCCGGGGAGGGGGAGGGGCGGCTGGAGTTCAAGGCCACGCGCGTGGTGCTGCGGCGGCTGTCCGGCTCGGTGGTCGTCGACCTCGACGAATTCGCCGCCGCCGCGCCCGATCCGCTCGCCACGGCCGAGGCGCGGCTGCTCACCCACCTCGCCGACTGCCACCCCGACGCGGTCGAGCGGCTCACCCGGCTCGTCGACCCCGACAGCCTGCATGGCGCGGTCCGCGTCCAGCCCCTCGCCGTGGACCGGCACGGACTGACCCTGCGCATCGAGCGCGCCCGCGCTCACGGCGACGTACGCCTGCCCTTCCACGCGCCCGCCGACGACGTGGCGCGGCTGACGGAGCGCATGCACGTGCTGCTGACCCAGGCGAGCGCCGCGTCCCGCCCGCGTGCCCTACAGCGGCAGCGCACAGACGGCGACGGGTGAGGCGAACGGCTTGCCCGCGAGCCGCAGGTCGCCGTTCTTCGTGTTCACGTGGAACACGCTGACGGTGCCGGACCGCTGATTCGCCGCGAAGAGCAGCCCGCCGTCCGGCGAGAAGGCGATCTGCCGCGGGAAGTCACCGTCCACCGGCACGGTGTCGAGCAGCCTCAGCCGGGCGCCGGCCGCCTCCACGGCGTAGCGCGTGAGGCTGTTGTGGCCCCGGTTGGCGAGATAGGCGTACGAGCCGTTCGCGGTGACCAGGAACTGCGCCGGGTAGTTCGTGCCCGAGCCCGTCCCCGTGGACTGCGGCGCCCCGACGGAGAGACGGCCGGTCCTGCGGTCGTAGGCGCAGACCGCCACCGTGTTGTCGACCTCGTTGGCCAGATAGGCGTACCGGCCGCCGGGATGGAAGGTGAGATGGCGCGGTCCGGCCCCCGCCCGGGTGTGGGCCCGCGAGACCTCCGTGAGGGCGCCGCTCCGTTCGTTCAGGCGGTAGCTGTAGACGGTGTCGGTGCCCAGGTCGACGGCGAGCACATGGCCGCCGTCGGGACTGGTGACGAACTGGTGGGCGTGCGGCCCCTCCTGGCCGGGCCCCGGCGCCGGACTGGAGTGGGTGACCGAGTCTCTGAGCTCGCCGAGCGCTCCCGAGGAGCCGATCGGATGCACGGCCACACTGCCGGAGCCGTAGTTCGCGCTGAGCAGCCAACGCCCGCCCGGATGCACCGACAGATGACACGGCCCTGCCCCGCCGGTGCTCCGGCTCCCCAACACCTTGCGGTCGGACAGACGTACGGCGGTCACGGCACCAGCGTCCTGCTCGGCGACCGCGTACAGCGTGCGGCCGTCGGGGTGCAGTGCGAGATACGACGGGTTGGTGACGCCGGTGATCGTGCCGGTGCCGGTGATCCGGCCGCTCCCGGCGTCATAGGTGGCGAGGCCGATCCCGGTGCCGCCGTCCTCGACGGAGGTGTAGGTGCCGAGGTAGAGGGGGCGGGGGCCGGTCGGGGGCGGGGTCGACGGTGTGCCCGCACGACCGGCCGAGGGAGCCTCGGCGGAGCCGTCAGGTGCCTCCCGCGGGGCCGACTCGGACGACGCCTCGGGAGACGCCTCGGACGACGCCTCGGGAGCCGACGAACAGCCCGTGAGTCCCGCCGCCGCTCCGGTGAGAACGCCGACGAACCGGCGCCTGCTCCAGTCGCCGTTCGCACTGCTCATCGCTGCGCACCCCGGGTGATCGATCGTCGCCGTCGTGAACAGCCACCTTCACCCGGATCACGCGCCCCCTGCAACCCGGGCACCGCCGCCCGCTACCAGTCGCCGTCCTCGACCGGCTTGCCCGGCGCGTCTCCCAGCGGCTTGACCTGGTGCGATGCGGGTTGCTGCCAGGGTTCGTGATCGTCCCCGAGCCAGTCGCCGACCGGTTTCACGCCGTCCAGCGTGTCCGTCGGGGCGAGATCCTCCGCATCCTGGTCGTAGTAGTCGAACCAGGGCAGCCCCGCTCGGGTGTAGGCCGCGCGGTCCACGGGGGACGGCGGGGGAGCCTCGCCGGTGATGCGGCGCCACTCGGGCGGTGTCACCAGGTGCACGAAGACCCGCCCGGCCGGTGTGGCCGCCCAGTCCGACAACGGCCGCTCGTCCCGGTAGACCTCCTGGCGCAGGGAACCGCCGACGCCGAGTCCCATCGACGGAGCGCTACGGGGCGGCGCCCCCGCCGGAGCGGCCGGCGCGGCCATCGCCATGGGCGCGGCCGCCCCGAAGGCCATGGAAGGCCCGCTCGCCGCGCGCGTCCGCCGCTGCGCCTCCCGCCACTCGGCCAGCCGCTCCTCGGCCAGCGGAAAGGCCTGCAGCTGTACGCCGCCCCAGACCTCCTCGCCCGTGACCTGCCCCTCGACGGTCGCGCCCAGCCCGAGCGGCACCGCGACGAACTGGCGGACCGTGCCCGTGCCGGAGTTGATGCCGTCCAGCCACGGCTGGCGGGGCAGCACCACGTAGTTCTGCGGGTCACGGGCGAGCCGGTCGCTCCAGGGCTTCCCGGAGACCGCGCACACCTTGCCCACCCCGACCTGGAGGGCGGCGGGCTCGGTGGTGCCCCCGAAGCTCAACCACATCGCCTCCCGCAGATACACCGGCAGCATCACACCGCCGCGGGCCCGCCACTGCTCCGGGACGGTGTCCGGATAGTCGCGGACGCGGCGCACCGGGAACTCGCCCAGTCCCGGCGGCAGCGGATGCGTGCCCGTCTCGGGCAGCCGCAGGGTGCGGACGAACCGCACCGCCGCGCCGCCCGGCAGCCGCAGTGTGTTCCCGTCGATCCGCACGCTCGTGTCGGTCATGGATCCCCCAGTGCCGGTTCGGTGGGTCTGTGTCACCTGGAACGACGGGAGAGTGCCGGGCGGTTCCTGCGCCACCGTTCCTGCAGCCGGGTCAGGTGCGGCATCCGCTCACGCTGCTCGCGGGACGCACGGTCCAGTTCCTCCAGCAGGCGGCGCGAGCGGTGCTCGGTGTCCAGCTCGTCGAGGATGCGGTTGACCTCGGTGAGCACGGCCCCGTGCAGCTGCCACTGGCGGGCGTCCCGCTGGATCTCCTCCAGCAGCAGCTGGGCCAGCTTGTCCCGGGTCGCCGTGGCCTGCCGCAGTTCGGCGGTGAGCCGGGACTCCGCGGACTCGGCGCTCACACTGACGTGGGTGGTGACCAGCACCGCGAAGCTGACCACGGCGTCACCGATCTCGGACAGCAACTGCTCCACGGCCCGACCGGTCTCCGGCCCGAACAGCGGCTCGGGAGCCTGTCCCTCGTCGACCGGGTACGGCTCGTCGGCGAAGGGGTCACGTTCCTTCGCGAGGTCGGTGAGGGTGCGCGCGAGGACCCGCAGCACGACCGTGCAGATCTCCAGGGTGTCCAGGCCGGTCCGCAGCACCACCCGGTGCAGCAGGCCCTCCTTCACCCTGGGATTCAGCTTGAGACTGTCCTCGGCCTGCCTGAGGGCCGCGTCCACCTCGACGATGTCGTGGTCGAGCTCGCGCGCCTCGTACAGCCGGGCCGTCGCCAGCTCCACGGGCGTACGGCCCGCGGCCTCCTCGCCCATCCGCAGCATCAGCTTGCGCACCCGGCGGGCCAGCCCCTCGATCGACTCGCCCGCCTCGTCCACCCACACCGGGGGAGCGAGCAGCAGATTGCAGGCGAGGCCGACGACCGCGCCGATCAGCGTCTCCACCACGCGCGCCCAGGCGGTGTCCCCGACCGTCGTCACCCCGAGCACCAGCATCGCGCTGATCGCCACCTCGGGCACGAACTCCTCGACCCGCACCAGCCGTCCGACCACCAGCGACGCCACGATCAGCAGGGCGAGGCTCCACCAGGTCAGACCCACCAGCAGACTGAAGGCGATGGCGACGAGGACGCCGGTCACCACCGAGTTCACGCGGCGGATGCCGGTGGTGAGGGTGGAGTAGAGGGTGACCTGGACGACGAGCAGCGCGGTCAGCGGTGCGGTGAGTGGGGCCGCTTCGGGGCTGAGCCGCAGCGCGATGACGTACGCGATCGTCGCCGCGCCCGCCGACCGCAGCGTCTGCACGACCACGGGGTCCCGGCGCCGTTTCACAAACCGCACCAGGGACGCCGTCCACTCACGTACATGTCGCATCCTCAGTGTGTTCCTCTTCCACGTAAGCGTCGGTGCACTCCTTGCGGACCGTGACTGTCCGCAAGCGTGCCCCCCATTGTGGGGCGCGGCCGGTCCACGGCAAGGACCGACGGCGGTGACGGCGGACACCCGACACCCGGCGTCACCTCGGGCGATCCCTGGGGAAAACCCCCGTCGTCGACGGAGGACCGCCGGATGGCCCGCGGCCCGTCAGGGACGAAAGCGTGGAGCGATGACCTGGAAACGGACCTCGACCATCCTGACCCTGCTCATCACGCTCGGCACGGCCACGTCGGCCGCGGCGACCACCCGGGCACCGGCCCCCTCCGTCGTCGAGGCCCTCGACCGGACCGCGTACCCCCTGCGGACCGTCGAACCCGGCGGCGACACCCGCGATCTGCGGCCCCTCGACCGGCTGATCGGCGACGCCGAGGTTGTCGGCGTCGGCGAGGCCACCCACGGCTCCCACGACTTCTTCGCCCTCAAGGACCGCCTCTTCCGCCACCTCGTCGAGGAGAAGGGCTTTCGCACCTTCGCCCTGGAGGCCCCCTGGAGCACCGGACTGCGGCTCGACGACTATGTCGTGCACGGCAAGGGAGACCCGCGGCGCATCATGCGCGAGGAGTTCCAGCGGGACTACCTGTGGTGGAACAACACCGACTACCTTCGGCTCGTCGAGTGGATGCGGGCGTACAACGTCCGCCACCCGGGCGACCCCGTCCGTTTCCTCGGCGACGACACCGCCTGGACCGGGCCCGAGACGTACGACGCGGTCGTGGCCCGTGTGGCCGCCGCCGACCCCGCCTCCGGCGAGCGCCTGGCCGGGCTGTACCGCGGGCTGCGGCCCACCGCGTCGACGGGGGCGTACATCGAGGGCTATCTCGGCAGGCCGTACGCCGAACGCAGGGAGATGGCCGAACGCAGCGGCGAGGCGCTGGAGCTGGTGCGGCGGGCCGGGGCCGACGACCGGACCGTCCAGGACGCGACGGCGATCGACCGGACCGCCCGCCAGTACGCCTTCGACTTCGAGGAGCCCGGACAGATCGCCGCGGCCATGCGCTACCGCGACGAGGCGATGGCCGCCAACGTGGTCTGGTGGCAGCGGCACACCGGCACCAAGGTCCTGCTGTCCGCGCACGATGCCCATATCGGCTACGAGAGCTACGACCCCGCCTACCCGAAGATGCAGGGCGCGTTCTTGCGGGACAGCCTGGGCCCGGCGTATCTGAACATCGGCCTGACCTTCGACAGGGGTTCGTTCAACGCCACCGACCAGGACGAGACCGCCGTGCGGCGCTGGACGGTGGGCCCGGCCGCCGAGGGCAGCAACGAGCGGGTCCTCGACCGGGTGCGGTACCGCGACTACGCGCTCGACCTGCGGACCGTCGGCTCACCGGCCCGCGCCTGGCTCCGCGAGCGCCGCCCGACCTACCGGATCGGCACCGCCTACCCCGACGGCCCCCACGACGTCGCCCTGGCCCGCACCCACGACGTGCTGATCCACCTTCACCGGGTGGAAGCCGCCCGGCTGCGGGACCGGTAACCGGCGATCTTCGCGAGGTTGCCGCAGCGGTCCATCGAGCACCAACGGCGGCGGCGGGCCTGCGAGTCGTCCAGGAACAGCAGCGAACAGTCCGGGTTCTCGCACTCCTTGACCCGCGTGAGGAGCGGACCCCGCACCAGGAGTACGGCGTCCCGCGCCACCGTCGCCAGGGCCGCGCGGGCCGGACTGTGCGCCGTCCAGCGGGCCGGGCCCAGTTGGGGTGCGAGGTCGGGCTGGGCGGCGGCCGCGTTGACCCGCTCGACATCGGCCGGGTCCGGTTCCCGGCCGGTCATCGCGGCGCGGACCAGGGAGTACAGGGCCTCGCGCAGGAGACGGGCCTGCGTCAGATCCCGCGCGGTGACCCGCACCCGACCCTCGTCGGTGGTCAGCCCGGCCTCCGTGAACCAGCGCGCGAGCGCGGCGGTGTCGGGGAGCCGCTCCAGCGGGGTGGCGTGCCGTTTGCCGAGGGTGGCCGCGAAGTCCAGACAGGGGCGGCCGCCGATGAACGGGAACGCGAGGGCCGGGTCGGCGGGGGCGGGGCTGCCGGTCATACGTCGAGCGTACACCGGTTCATGGGGTGTCGGATCGCTGGGCCCAACCCTCTTGACACCGGTTGATGCGGTGTCGGAGGGTGACGACAGGTGACACCGCCTCAACCGGTGTCAAACGCTCGGGTGGCCGGGCAGAGAGCAGGTGCGGTATGCGTGCGGTGCGGATCGACAGGTTCGGTGGACCTGAGGTGCTGGTCCCGGTCGACGTCCCCGACCCGGTGCCGGGTCCCGGAGAGGTGCTGGTGCGGATCGTCGCGGCCGGGGTGAACCGCGCGGACGCCCTGCTCCGCGCCGGCCTCTACCACCGCGCCGGACGGCCTCCGCTCGTCCCGGGCGCCGAGGCGGCGGGCGTCGTCGTGGAGGTGGGGGAGGGGGTGACCGGCTTCGCGCCGGGACAGCGGGTCATGGGTCTGGACGGCGGCAAGTCGTCCGGCTTCTATGCCGAGCTGGCCACGGTGCCCGCCACCCATCTGGTCGCGCTCCCCGACGGCGTGGACCTGACCCGGGCGGCCGCCCTGCCGATCGCCTGGCTCAGCGCCTGGTACTGCGTGCGGCACCTCGCCCGTGTGACCAAGGACGACACCGTGGTGGTGAAGGCGGCGGCGAGCGGGGTCGGCACCGCGGCCGTGCAGATCGCCGCCGAGGCCGGGGCCCGGGTCATCGCCCTCGCCGGTTCGGCCGAGAAGGCCGCCTGGGCGGGGGAGTTCGGCGCCGACGTCACCGTCGACACCTCGGCCCACCCCGACGACGCCGAGGTCGAGGAGGTGCTGCGGCTCACCGACGGCCGTGGCGCCGACGTCGTCCTCGACACCGTCGGCGGCCGGGCCTTCGGGCGCAGCCTGCGGGAAGTGGGCCACGGCGGCCGGGTCGTCGCCCTGGCCAACGTCGCCCTGGAATCGAGCACCGTCGACACCCGCGACTTCTATCCCAAGAACGCCACGATCCTCGGCTTCCAGCTCACCAACCTGCAGATCCACGGCTACGACCCGCGCCCCGACCTGCGCGAACTGGCCGAGCGGGTCGCCGCCGGCGGCTACCGCGTGCCGATCGAGACCGTCGTACCCCTCGAAGAGGCGCGGGCCGCCCACGAGCGGCTGGAACGGCGTGACAACCGCGGCAAGATCGTGCTCTCCGTCGGTCCGGACATCGGCAATTGAGGTGCGCGCGGCTTCCTCGGCAGGTGATCATCCAGTGAGTCGCGGGTGAGGAGGCGCCGGTGGGTCCAGTCGTGTCGGCACGAGTGCGGGCGGCGCTGCACCATGTGGCGGCCCTGTCCGAGGGGCCGGCCGTCGCACCGGACGTGCGCGTCACGCTTAACTTCCATCCGGACCGCCTGGCACGCGGCCTGCCCCTCCTCGAGGCGCTGGCCCAGGACGGCGTCTACCACTCGCAGTTCGTCACCGGCACGAGCAACGGCGGGCTGACCGCCCGTCCCGGCGGCGACCGGTGGCGCTGGGAGAGCCGGATCTTCGGCGGCGCCTACGACGACGCGGACGCGCACGAGCGGCCCGGGTACGGCGCGCTGAACTTCCGCCGTCAAGTGGTCGGCGCCGCCCCGCGGTTCGGCTCCTCGCACTTCCGGCTGACCGGCGAACCGCTGGCCCGCGCCACCTTCTGCTACCCCGACAGCGCCGCCGAGCCGGTCCACTTCGGGGTCGCTGCGGGCATGTCCCTGATCGCCCTCGCGGAGGCGGACGAGCAGGACGCCCTCGACGACTACATCGAGGCCCAGGTGCACGGCGGCGTGGACCTGGCCCGCGATGTGGAGGCCCTTGTCCTGGACGCGAGCTACCGGAACACCCCCGTCGAGGCGGCGGCACACCTGCTCTCCGTCCCGGTCGAGTGGCACCCCGGCTACCGGATCACCGTGGCCGAGCTGCACCGCCACGCCGACTACCGCGGGCAGGAGTACGCCGACCTGGGCGCGAGCATCGCCGAGGACGGCCTGGTCGACCCGCGCGTCATCGGCGACGCGGCCAGGACGGGCCGCCATGAGATCCAGCACCTGAAGATGGTCTGGCACACGCTGGCCCGCTTCGGGGCGCCGGAGGCAACAACTCATGCGGGGCGACGCGCGCGGGTCCTTCGCGCTCCTGCCGACTCGGTCGGCGGAGGATAGGGAGTGACCGGTTCATGCTTGTTTGATGCTTATGCGCCCTTAGGACCCTTGGTATTTGACGGCACCCGTCATCTGCTTCGTCCTCCCAGGCGTTCAGGAGGTGGTCCGTGAATCCGTGGGCACTGGTGGTGGCGGGTACGGCGGTCGCCTTCTACGGAGGGCTGTCACGACGGCTTTCCACCACGGTGGTGTCCGGACCGTTGGTGTTCGTGGCCGCGGGGCTGGCCATCGGCCCCCTCGGCCTGGGGCTCGTCCAGGAGGACGAAAGTCTGGAGCCGGTCCGGGCTCTGCTGGAGGGCGCCCTGGCGGTGGTGCTGTTCACCGACGCGTCTGCGATCCGGGGGCGCGAGCTGCGCCGGGAGCGGTTTCTGCCGTTGCGGCTGCTGGCTGTGGGGCTGCCGCTGACGATGGCGTTGGGGTGGCTGGTGGCATGGCCGTTGTTGCCGGGCCTTGGCATGTGGGAACTGGCTCTGGTCGCGATCATTCTGGGTCCCACGGACGCGGCGCTGGGTCAGCAAGCGATCTCGGACCGCAGGGTGCCCGCGTTGGTGCGCCATGGCCTGGACGTCGAGTCCGGGCTGAACGACGGTCTGGCGCTGCCGTTCTTCGTTCTGGCGCTGGCCGCGGCAGGAGGCGGCCATGGCGATGAGGGTGTCGGTGAGACGTTCCTGCGCGCCCTGCTGCTGAGCTCAGCGATCGGTTTCGCCGTGGGCTGGGTCGTTGCCCGGCTTCTGCGCTGGTCGGCCGCTCGTGGATGGGCTGCCCACGAGTGGCGCCAGCTCGCGTCGCTGGCCGTCCCGGTCGTCGCCTACCCCGTGGCCGTCGAGGTCGAGGGCAGCGGATTCATCGCTGTCTGGGTCGCCGGGCTGGCGTTCGGGAACGTCCTGCAAAAGTCCGCTTCCCCTGCGCGCGGTGCCGGCGCGGGCGTGTCCGGCGATACGACCGCCTTCACGGAACGGCTCGGCCTGCTGCTCACCTCGATGAGCTTCCTGGCCTTCGGCGCGGTCATCCTGGGCCCGGTGCTGGAGCACGTGACCTGGCGGATGCTGGTATACGCCGTACTGAGCCTGACCGTGATCCGGATGCTCCCGGTCGCCGTGGCCCTCTTCGGAACCGGACTGCGGCCGGCGACCCTCGCCTACATCGGCTGGTTCGGCCCCCGTGGACTTGCCTCTCTGGTGTTCGGCCTGCTGGCCGTCGAAGAGCACCTGCCGGGCACACACGTCCTCGGCGGCGCGGTGGCGTTGACGGTCGCCTTGAGTGTCTGCCTGCACGGAGCCACCGCTCCGCTGCTGGGCGGCCGTTACGGTGCCTGGTATTCCAGAACGCTGGCGAGCCACCCCGGGCTCGAAGAGCACGCGGATGTCCCGGACGAGGGTGTCGATACGCCTCGGGGCGGCCCGGACGCGCCGGGGTAGCGCGGAGACTGATCACGAAGGGCCCCCGGTGTGCGGGACGCGTTCCGTACTCTGTTCCGGGAACACATGCTCGACACTGACCGGACGGGTGCCGAGCAGGGAGAAGGGGGCGGGACGTTGGTGGACTCCTGGGAATGGGCCCGGCGGGTGCTGGAGGGCGCGGGTCTCGACCCCGGCCTCCTCGCCGGGCTGCGGCCGCTGAGCGGCGGCACGTACAACTCCGTCGAGGAACTCCTCCTCACCGACGGCACCCGGTACGTCCTCAAGGTCCCGCCCGCGCCCACCGTCCCCGGCCTGCGCTACGAGCGTGAACTCCTGGTCTCCGAGGCAGAGTTCTACCGCGCGGCCGCCGTGGCCGAGGTCGCCGCCCCGCACGTCGTGGCCCTCGGTGAGGACACCGCCGCACCCCATCTGCTGATGACCGCGTGTCCCGGCGAGCCCTGGGACGGATCGGTCACCGAAGACGAACGGCCGTCGCTGCGAAGGGAGTTGGGCCGCCAGGTGGCCCGGCTGCACACCGTGACCGGGCCGGGCTTCGGCTACCCCTCCGGCGCCCTGGGCCCGCTCGCGCCCGACTGGCGGACCGCGTTCACGGCCATGATCGATGCCATCCTGGACGACGCCCGGGACTACGGAGCACGGCTGCCCCGCTCCGTCGACCAGGTGGCGAGCGCACTGCGCGCCGGCTACCCCGCCCTCGACGAGGTCACGGTCCCCGCGCTGGTCCACTTCGACCTGTGGGACGGGAACATCCTGCTGCACCGCCCGGCAGACGGCGAGCTCCGCGTCGGCGGGCTCATCGACGGGGAGCGGATGTTCTGGGGCGACCCCCTCGCCGACTTCGTCTCCCTCGCGCTGCTCGGGGACATCAAGAAGGACGAGGCGTTCCTCGCGGGCTACCGGGAGGCGGGCGGCCGGACCGAGTTCGACGCGTCGGCCCGGGTGCGCCTGGCCCTCTACCGCGCCTACCTCTACCTGATCATGCTCACCGAGACGGTCCCACGGGCGGTCGACGACGAGAAAGAACGCTGGGTCCAGTCGGCGGTGGCACCTGAACTCGTCGCCGCCCTGGACGAGATCGAAGCCCTCGCCCGGGTCACAGGAGCCTGAACACCCTTGAGCGGACGCACCGTACGCGATCTCAGACGCGCCAACCGCACGGCCGTACTGCGGCACCTCTACTTCGACGGACCCCTCAGCCGCTTCGAACTCGGCCCGGTCACCGGGCTCAGCTCCGGCTCGGTCAGCAACGTCGTCGCCGACCTGGTGGCCGACGGACTGCTGGAAGAGGCCGGCAGTGTCGAGTCCGACGGCGGACGCCCCCGCACCCTGCTGCGGGTGGCGCCCGGCAGCGGCCACATGATCGGCGTCGACGTCGGCGAGACCCGGGTGCGCGTCGAGCTGTTCGACCTGACCCTCACCGAACTCGCCCGCGCCGAACGGCCGTTGACGCAGCGGAGCTACGACGTCGAGGCCATCGTCGGCCACATCCGTGACGGCATCGCCGAGGTGCTCGCCGGTGCCGGGATCGAGCCCGAGGCGCTGCTCGGCGTCGGCATCGGAGTGCCCGGCATCGTCGCGCACACTCCCGAGAGCGGGGCGGTGGTGCACGGACAGACCATCGGCTGGGACGCCGTCCCGCTGGAGGCACTGCTGCGCACCGGCTCCCCGCTGCCCGGCAGCGTCCGGTACTTCATCGACAACGGCGCCAAGACCCTCGGCCAGGCCGAGATGTGGTTCGGCGGCGGTCGCGGTGCCCGCAGCGCCGTCGTGGTCCTGTTCGGCTCCGGCGTCGGCGCCTGTCTGGTGACGCCCGAGGTGGAGCACGGCCGGGCGGTCGAATGGGGGCATCTGACCGTACGGGTCAGGGGCCGCCGCTGCCGCTGCGGTGCCCTCGGCTGCCTGGAGGCCTACGCGGGCGCCGAGTCCCTGCTGGAACGCTGGCGGGAGGAGGGCGGCCGGCCGCCCGAGGGGGTCGACGAGGAGACCGCGCTGACCGCCATGCTCGCCGCCGCCCACCCGGCCGACGGCACCTCGGGCGACCCCGTGGCGCTCGCCGTCCTGGAGGAGACCGCCGAGTACCTGGGCGCCGGCCTGTCCGACCTGATCAACCTCTTCCAGCCCGAGCGGATCGTCGTCGGCGGGTGGGCCGGGCTCCAGCTCGGCGAACGGTTCCTGCCCGCCGTACGGCGGCACGCGTCGGCGTACGCGCTCAGGTACCCGGCCGAGAAGGTGACCGTCGACCTCGGCCGTCTCGGGCCCGACGCGGTCACCGTCGGCGCGGCCATCCTCCCGCTCGCCGACTTCTTCGCCCGCGGCGGCCGGCGCCCCGAGCCCGTGCCCGAGGGACCGGCACCGGCCTGGCGGACCGCCCTGGAGGAGCGCGCCCCGCACTGACGTTTCGCCGACCTGCGCGGAGGTACTCGCGCTCCCGCCATCAACACGAACGGAGGGCGCCGTGGACCACCGCAACGAAGGACCGGGCGAGAACGGTCATCCCGTCCCGCGGGATCTGCCGGACCAGCAGGCGGGCGACGGCGATGACCCCTGGGAGGTCGCCACCGTCCCGGACGGGGAGCCCGGCACCGACGAACCGGAGGACGTCCCCGACACCGACGAGGCGGGGACCGCTCGGCAGGGGGCACCGCGGTCGGACACCGTGCACCCCGAGCACCCGGGAGCCGAGGAGTCCTCCGGCTGACGCCTGGCCCCCCGGGCCGGTCAGCCGACCTTGCGGCCCTTCATCGGCTCCGTCCGCGCCCCCGCACCCTGCTGCATCCCGTGCAGGAACTCCGCCAGGACCTCGGTCGCGGTGTGTTCCGGATGCCAGCCGAGTGCCGTACGCGCACGCGTGCAGTCCATCAGAGGCAGCCGCAGGACCGCGTCGAACAGGTGCGGGGACGCGGGCAGCAGATGCAGACCCCAGGCGGCCGCGATCGCCGAACGGGCCGCGGTGCGCGGCAGCCGTACGGGACGGGCGTCGAGCATCCCGCCCAGCAGCTCGGCGTCGACCGGCGGCTCGCCCGCCAGGTTGAAGGCGCCCCGCGCGTCCGAGTGCACCGCCAGTGCGTAGGCCCGGGCGGCGTCGTCGGTGTGCAGCGCCTGCACCCGCAGACCGGGAATGTCGGGGAGGAAGGGCAGCAGGTCGGGCCGGGCCAGCTGACCGGGCAGGAAACGGCCGCCGAAGATGCGGCGCTGCTCGCTCGCCGACTCCCGCTTGAAGAGGAACGCCGGACGCATCCGTACGACCCGCACGGCCGGGTGGTCGCGCTCGAAGGTGTCCAGGGCGCGCTCCAGATACGCCTTCTCCCGGCAGTACGCGGCGTCCGGCCAGCCGTGTGTCGGCCACGACTCGTCCACCGCGTGCTCCTTCGGGCCCGGGGAGTAGGCCCCCACGGACGACGCGTGCACCAGGGTGGGCACCTTGGCCGCGGCGACGGCCTCGAACACGCGGATCGAGCCGAGGACGTTGGTGCGCCAGGTCACCGCCGGGTCGTGCGTCGGCTGGAACGCCCACGCGAGATGGACCACCGCGTCGGCGCCCGCGAACTCCTCGGCCAGGTCGGTCCGTTGCGATGACAGGTCGACCGCGGACCACTCCGTCCTCGCGGGCGACCAGTCCGGGATCCGCCGGGCCAGGCCCCGTACGGAGCCGACCTCGGGCTCCTCCGAAAGAAGGCGCACCACGCTGGTTCCCACGTTGCCGGTGGCGCCCGTGACCACGATCCTGCTGCCGGTTGAAGTGCTCACCTTGGGCTCCTTCGGGCCGCTGGGGCGGGGAACCGCCCGAGTACCCGGCCCCCGGGGAAGCACGCGGTGCTCGGCACGGTCCGCGGCCACGACATGATCTCCCCATGAGCGAGATCATCCTGATGTCCGACGCCCGCGTCGCCGCCGTCCCCGTCGAGGAGAGCGGCGAACCCCTGGTGGACGTCCGCGCCCACCTCCGCGTCGACGACCGCAAGCACGAGGACTCCCTGGGCGCCGAGGTCCATCTGCGCCAGGGTGTCCTCGACCGGCTGCTCCGGGCTCAGGCCCTGCTGCCCGACGGTCTGCGTCTGCTCTTCGTGGAGGGATACCGCCCGCCCGCGCTCCAGCGGCACTACTTCGAGAAGTACGCCGGCGCACTGCGCGCCGCCCACCCCCACTGGTCCGCGGACCGGATCCACACCGCGGCCAGCCGCTATGTCTCCCCGCCCGAGATAGCCCCGCACAGCGCCGGGGCGGCCGTCGACCTCACCCTCGCCGACGCCGACGGCCGCGAACTCGACCTGGGCACCGCCATGAACGCCAACCCCGAGGAGAGCGACGGCGCCTGCTACACGGGCGCCGGCAACATCACCGAGGAGGCCACGGCCAACCGGGCCGTGCTGGGCGCGGCGCTGAGCGCGGTGGACCTGGTCAACTACCCGACCGAGTGGTGGCACTGGTCGTACGGGGACCGCTACTGGGCCCTGCAGACGGGGGCGCCCGCCGCCCTGTACGGGGCGAAGGAACTGGACGGGCGGTAGGGCGGGGGAGTCGGCGTGGGCCGTGCCGGGAGGTGCCCCGGGACCCGGGGGCGGCCGGCCCGTACCGGGCCCCGGGTCCTGTGCGCCGACTCACCCGCGAGGCCGCCCCAGGCGTCCGTCGCCGGCACGCCCGCGGTGTCAGGCGAACGCGTTCACGCCCGTGAGCTCCGCCGACAGCGTCCACAGGCGCTCCGCCTGCACCGGGTCGGTCGCCCAGGCCCGGACACCGCCGCTCTGGTCGCCGTCGTCGGCGGGCTCGGCGATGTCGCAGTCCTCCAGGTAGACGCCGCCCATCCCGGCCAGCTGGGGCGAGGTCGCCGCCCACACCTGGGTGGCCGCCCCCTGCTCAGGGCTCTTGAAGCCCGAGGGGTTGAGCACGTTGCCCTGCTCGTCGATCCAGCCGCGCTCCACCATCTCCGCCTTGGGGAGGTGGCGCTGCAACGGGGTGAGAATGCCGCCCGGGTGGAGCGAGAAGGCCCGCACCCCGCGGTCGGCGCCGAGCTTGTCGAGGTGGACGGCGAACAGGACGTTCGCCGTCTTGGCCTGGCCGTAGGCCTGCCACTTGTCGTAGCCGGTCCGCCAGTGGACGTCGTCCCAGCGCATGCCGGAGAAGTGGTGGGCGCGCGAGGACACCGAGACCACGCGGGCGCCGCCGGGCTCGATGGCCGGCCACAGCCGGTTGACCAGCGCGAAGTGACCGAGGTGGTTGGTGGCGAACTGCGCCTCCCAGCCCGGCCCGACGCGGGTCTCCGGGCAGGCCATGATCCCGGCGCTGTCGATGACGAAGTCGACCGTGCGGCCCGAGTCGAGGAAGCGCTCGGCGAAGGCGCGCACGCTCTCCAGGTCACCGAGGTCGAGTTCGTCCAGCTCCACGCCCTCCAGGCCGGCCAGGGCCTTCCAGGCGGTGTCGGGACGCCGGGCCGGGACGACGACCCGGGCGCCCGCCTTCGTGAGCGCCCGGGTGGTCTCCAGACCGAGCCCCGAGTAGCCGCCGGTGACGATCGCGAGCTTGCCGGACAGATCGACGTCCGCGAGGACGTCGTCGGCCGTGCTGTGGGCGCCGAACCCCGAACCGATCTTGTGCTGTGCAGTGCTCATGACGGGAACGCTACGAATTGGAGTGCGCTCGAAGTCAAGCCGACACCACCCGGGCGTCCCGGGGCGCGGCGTCGCTCGGTCGCGGACAAAAGGAAGCCCCGACCGGACGGGGGAATCACGGTCGGGGCGGTCAAGTGGTGGGTATGGATGGCGGTCGCCTCTCGGCGAAAGGCTCCACAGGGCTTCAGCCGAACGATCGTCCCTGTGGGCAAAAGGTGAGGCCCGGGGACACTGTCCCATCCATACCCACGATCTGTTCAACGGGCAACGACCCTGTGGTGTTCCGTCGCTCGGGGCGTTTCGAGGTGAGCTGTGTCACCCGTTCCGACCGGTCGGAACGGTCTCGCTCCACAGGTTCTCGGCCTGCAGCAGCAAGGTCCCCAGCACGGTCGTGCCCTCGGCGCCCTGTTCGGCGTGCTCCCGCAGCCCGTCCTGAAGCTGCCCGCGCAGCTCCCGCATCGCCGACTCGGCGTGGTCGTCCGGGTGGCCCTCGCCGCCGGCCGCCAGCAGCCGGTCGCTCTCCGCGTGGCAGGCGTCACCGATCAGCTGCAGGAGATCGGCGTACGAGTCCAGCACCGGTCCCGCAGGCGGGACCGGAGCGCGGTTGTCGTCGGCGGCCACGGCCAGGGTCCGGGTCAGCGCGCGGATGTGCCCGGTGACCCGGCTCCAGCGCTCGTCGTCCTGATCCGGCGGGAGCGACGCCGGTGGCCGGCGTACGGCACGCAGCGGGGCGGCGGTCAGGCGCAGGCTCTCCCGGCTCCAGCCGCGGGCGGACCGCAGCGCCTCCAGCCGGCGTTCCAGCCTGGCCGAGGCATGCGACCAGCCCTGGGTGTCCCACTCGCCGTCCCGCAGGTCACCGGCCACGGTGTGCAGGGTGTCGCCCGCCTCCCGGGCCAGCGCGGCGAGGTTCTCCCGCACGTCCCGCAGATGGATCGGCGGAAACACGAACGCGTTGACGGCGAGACCGATGACCGCGCCGAGCGCTGCCTGCCCCACCCGGTGGCCGACGGCGGACGCTTCGGCGGAGCTGGTGGCGAGGGTGAACAGCGCGGTCGTCGCGCCGTAGATCCCCTGGTCGCCGAAGCGCGGCCAGTTCGCGAGGAGCACCAGCAGCGGCACGGACAGGGCCACGGCGCCCAGTGTGCTGCCGGTGACGGCCAGCGCCACCGACGCCAGCACGGCCCCGCAGCAGATCGCCGCCAGCTGCCGCACGGCCTGCATCAGCGAGCTGTACACCGTGGCCTGCATCAGCACCACCGCCACCCAGGGCGCCATCAGGGCCATCGGATCGCCCATCCACACGCCCGCCACGAGCCAGGCGAGGATCGCGGCGACCGAGGCCTTCACCGACTGCACGAGCAGGTCGCGCTCCCGCCCCGGCCCACGGCAGGCGGCGCGGGCGGCCCGGCCCACGGCACCGGCCTCCTGCCGCAGGGCATGCGTCGGACGGGGCTGTCGGAGGAGAGCTTGTGTCACACCAGTCATCCGCTGTGGGTTCCGTGCCGTCGGGCAGGTCATGCCAGGGGACTGTCCGCAAGGGACGCCAGCAGGTGGGCCGGGTCGTCGTAGATGGCCTGCGCGCCCGCCTTCTCCAGGTCGGCGCGCGGGATGCCGCCGCACAGGACACCGACGCAGCGCACGCCCGCCCGGCTGCCGGCCTGCATGTCCCAGACGGTGTCGCCGACGAAGACCGCGCGCTCGGCGGGCACCCCGGCCAGCTCCAGCGCGTGCTCGACGGGCTCGGGGGCGGGCTTGCCCTCCTCGACGTCGTCGGCGCTCGCGGTGGCCAGGATCGCGTCGTCCGCATCGATCGCCCGGCGCAGCGCGGACAGTTCCGCCCCGCCCGCCGAGGTGGCGAGGACGACCCGCCAGCCCTCATGGTCGAGATGCCGCAGCAGCCGGCCCGCGTCCTGGAGCGCCGGCAGCCGGTCGAAGTACTGCCCGTACAGCGCCTTGTGGGCGGCGCTGAGTTCGGCGTCCTGGTCCTTGTCGCGGTCGTCGCCGAGCAGATGGGCGACGAGGTCGTCGGAGCCGAGCCCGATCGCCCGGTGGACGGCGTGCATCGGCACCCGGTGGCCCGCCTGCCGGAGAGCCTCCCACCAGGTCGTCACATGCAGGTGGTTGGTGTCGACGAGGGTGCCGTCGACGTCGAACACTGCCGCCCGTTCCATGAACCGCTCCTTTTCTGTCGGATCGCACGAGTACCACGTCAGGTGCCCGCCACTCGGGCCGGCACCCGCCCTTTCCGGGACCAGGCCAGCAGCTCCCCGAGATCCCAGGTGGTCACGATCCGTTCGGCCGGCACCCCGCACTCCTGAGCCCGCGCGCACCCGAGGACCTGCCAGTCGAGCTGGCCGGGCGCGTGCGCGTCGGTGTCGACGGAGAACAGCACGCCCGCGTCGACGGCCTCGCGCAGCAGCCGACGGGGCGGGTCGAGGCGCTCGGGGCGGCTGTTGATCTCCACCGCCGTGCCCGACTCGGCGCACGCGGCGAACACCTCGTCCGCGTCGAACTGCGACTCGGGCCGCCCACGTCCGGTCACCAGCCGCCCCGTGCAGTGGCCGAGGACGTTCGCGTGCGGATTCCGTACGGCGGCCACCATGCGCCGGGTCATCGGGCGGGCGTCCATGCGCAGCTTGGAGTGCACGGACACGACCACGACGTCGAGGCGGTCCAGAAGCTCGGGTTCCTGGTCCAGGGAGCCGTCGTCGAGGATGTCGCACTCGATGCCGGTGAGCAGCCGGAACGGCGCCCAGGTCTCGTTCAGCGCCGCCACCACGTCCAGCTGCTCCCGCAGCCGGTCGGGGGACAGCCCCCGGGCCACGGTCAGCCGCGGCGAGTGGTCGGTCAGCACCGCCCACTCGTGGCCGAGCTCCGCCGCGGTGCGGCCCATCTCCTCGATCGGGCTGCCGCCGTCCGACCAGTCGGAGTGCAGATGGCAGTCGCCGCGCAGGAGTGCCCGCAGCTCCTCGCCGGCCCGGTCCCGGGGCGCGGTGGACTCCGCCTCCAGCTTCTCCAGGTAGCCGGGCACACCTCCGGTCAGCGCCTCGCGCACCACCTGGGCCGTCTTCGGGCCGATGCCCTTGAGCGACTCCAGCGACCCGGCCTCCGCGCGCTCGCGCACCTCGTCCGCGGGCAGCTCGGTCAGCACCCGGGCCGCCGTACGGAAGGCACGGACGCGGTACGTCGGTGCCAGGGACCGCTCCAGCAGGAAGGCGATCCGTTCCAGGGCCTCGACGGGATCCATGGCCACCTCCACCTCCAGAGTTCCCCAGGCGCCCGGGGGCCGCACGACGGGCGGGCGGTTTGTCGGGTTCGCCGCCGGGTACTGCGATGCCTCGTCGGAGGTACCCCGGACGCCAGGCGTCCGGCTCGTCGCCCCGACGCCCCCCCCCGCCCCCGAGGAGGCCGAGATGTCCGCCCCCACCGCACCCCACAGCAAGGTGGCCGTGATCACCGGAGCCGACTCCGGCATCGGCCGGGCCACCGCCGTCCGGCTGGCCCGTGCGGGGATGGACATCGGCATCACCTGGCACAG
Source organism: Streptomyces sp. NPDC005402 (assembly GCF_040606575.1). Taxonomy (NCBI): domain Bacteria; kingdom Bacillati; phylum Actinomycetota; class Actinomycetes; order Kitasatosporales; family Streptomycetaceae; genus Streptomyces; species Streptomyces sp. NPDC005402. The sequence goes on along the minus strand of NZ_JBEXFB010000009.1, from coordinate 255,882 downwards.
CGACCGCAAGGGAGCCGAGGAGACCGCGGAGGAGGTCCGCGCCCACGGACGGCGCGCCGCGGTGGCACAGATGGACCTCACCCGGCTGCCCGCAGCCGCCGACACCGTCGACGAGCTGTGCGACCGGCTCGGCCGGCTCGACGTCCTGGTCAACAACTCGGGCACCGGCACCATGACGCCCTTCCTCGACCTGGAGCTCGACACCGTCCGCGAGGTCCTCGACGTCGATCTGGTCGGTCCCTTCCTGTGCGGACAGCGGGCCGCCCGGCACATGATCCGGCAGGGCTCCGGCGGCCGGATCGTCAACGTGACCTCCGTCCACGAGCACCAGCCCCGGGTCGGCGCGGCCCCGTACTGCGCGGCCAAGGGCGGCCTGGGACTGCTCACCCAGGTCATGGCCCTGGAACTCGCCGAGCACGGCATCACCGTCAACGCGGTCGCCCCCGGCGAGATCGCCACCCCGATGACCGGCCAGGAGGACACCGACGTCCACACCCAGGACCGTCCCGGTGTCCCGCTCGGCCGCCCGGGTGACGCCCGCGAGGTCGCCGCCGTGATCGCCTTCCTGGCCGGCCCCGAGGCCACGTACGTCACCGGCGCGTCCTGGAGTGTCGACGGCGGAATGCTCCGCATGGGCCCCCAGGCCGGCTCGCACCTCGGCGACGACGCATGGCGTCGGCCCTGAACAAGGGGCGACCGGACGAGCGCCGACCGGTCAGGCACGGACCCAGGGTGGACGAGGCGATGGCGGGCCGCGCATGAGACGAGGCGCTGCGCCGGCTGTCCGGAACCGGCGTCACCCTCAAGGACTCCCGCCCCTGGCACGCCACAGTCCTGGCCGCGCCGGCCGGCACAGCTGAGGAGGCTCGGGCCCTCTGGACCGCCCGCTGGCGGACAGACGGCCCGGACCGTGCGCGAGGTCGGCACCACCTGGGCAACACGCCCGCGGTGTGCGGCGGTCCTCAGCCTGCTCGGCGGATGACGGCGCCCGCCTCTCCCTCCCGTGGGATGCGTTCTACGCTCGTTCCATGACCGAAATCGCGAGCCCGTACATCGCCCAGCCGCGGATCATCGTGCTCGGGGTCCAGCCGACCACACCGCCGTTCCGGATCGTGGAGATCGACGGGGAGGTGGTCGGCGAGGCGAGGGCCGTCACCGACGTCCTGGAGGCGGCCGCCGCCTTCGGCATCACGGTCCACGACCTGGACGACCCGGACGTGGTCCGCTGGGTGGGCGGCGACAAGTTCACCTGGACCCGGCACTGACCCACCGGCTCAGCCGACCGTCCACTTCTGGTTGGCGCCGCCGGTGCAGGTCCACAGTTGCAGCCGGGTGCCGTTGGCCGCGTTGTTGCCGGTCACGTCGAGGCACTTGCCGGCCTGCGGGTTGACGATGTCGCGTGCGCCCGTGACGGCCCACCGCTGGGCCCCGGAGCCGTTGCAGTCGTAGAGCTGGACGGCCGTCCCGTCCGCGGTGCCGCCGCCTGTCGCGTCCAGGCACTTGCCGAGCGCGCGGATCGTGCCGTCCGAGCCGACGGTCCACTGCTGGGCGGCGGTGCCGTTGCAGTCGTAGAGCTGTACGGCGGTCCCGTTCGCGGGGTTCGCCCCCGCCACGTCCACGCACTTGCCCGCCAGGCCCCGGATCGCCGTCCCGCCGGCCGTGTCGCCGGTGGTCACCGAGACGTGGTCCACCACGAGCTGCTGGGGGAAGGCCGTGGAGCCGTCCGGGTCGCCGGGCCAGTAGCCGCCGACCGCGAGGTTCAGGATCAGGAAGAACGGCTTGTTGAACACCCAGGTGCGGCCGCCCAGGTCGGCGGGGGTGCGCCGCTGGTAGACGGTCCCGTCCACGGACCAGGTGATCGAGTCGGGCGCCCAGTCGACGGCGAAGGTGTGGAAGGCGTCCGCGAAGGCCTGGCCGTTCGGCAGGGAGTAGCCGGCGCCGATGCCGCCCGAGCCGGAGTAGCCGGGGCCGTGGATGGTGCCGTGCACGGTCGAGGGCTCGAAGCCGACGTTCTCCATGACGTCGATCTCGCCGGAGTCCGGCCAGTTGACGGGCGTGCCCAGCATCCAGAACGCGGGCCACATGCCCTGCCCGCGCGGGATCTTCATCCGCGCCTCGACGTGGCCGTACTGCGCGGTGAACTTCCCGGAGGTGTTCAGCCGGGCCGAGGTGTACTGGCAGGTGCCGTACCAGCACTGGTAGTTGGCCGGGTTCTCCTTCCGGGCCGTGATCACCAGATGGCCCTGGCCGTCGAGGGCGGCGTTCTTGTTGCCCGAGGTGTAGTACTGCCGCTCGTGGTTGTTGACGTTGTCGCCGGTCTCGATCTGCCACTTCGAGGAGTCGACCGCGGCTCCGGCGGGCCCGTCGAAGGTGTCGGAGAACGTCACCGCGGCGGCGGAGACGGCGGGCGGATCCGCGTGCGCGGTGCCGGAGACGAGGAGGACGGACGACAGGGCGGCGAGGAGACATTCGCGCAGCAGGCGTGAGGCGGCCACGGCTCTTCCTTCGAGGTGGGGGGGTGAAGGTGTCGCCTCTTGATTTAAGGAGTGAGTTAAGGGGCAGTCAATACTTTGGTACGGACCAGAAGTTGAGCGAGGTCCGGACCCCTTACGCCTTCTTCGCCGGCTTGTGCACGGCCCGGCTCAGCCGCCGACCCAGCAGCAGATAGCCGATCAGGGCACCGGTCGTGTTGAGGATGACGTCGTCGATGTCGAAGGCCCGCCCCTCCACCAGCGCACCCTGCGCGAACTCGACCAGCAGCATCACCACGGCCGTCAGCAGCAGGATCCGCAGCAGCCCACGCGTCTTCGGGGCGATGATCGGAACCAGGACGCCGAACGGGATGCCCAGCACGATGTTCCCGCCGATCTGCTTGAAGGCGTCCCGCATCTCGGGCTGGTCGAGATACGCCTTGAGAGAGTCGCCGGGGTGCAGGTTGGTGTGTGTCAGATCCACCGACGCGGGCGACGGTTCAAGGGTCAGCCGGGCCAGCACGACCGCGAACGCCACCATGAACGCGAACGCGAACACCATCGCCACGAAACGGACGACGAGGGAGAGTGGATCTCGCCGGGGGCGGGCGGGTTTCGCCGCGCGCTCGGTCCTGGCGGTGCCGGTGTCTGACCCCGCTCGCGAACGTGAGGGCGCCCAGGCCATTAGGTCCTCCTTCAACTTCCCTGTGTCGTCAGGCGATTACCCCCGAACGAACCGAGAATGCCGCTGCGCGCCAACACGCCCGCGGTTTTCCTTCGTACGGTCGGGGCCCTCTGGGCTGAGTACCGCGGGCGTCGCCCCTTCACGCCCTCGGGCCGGTGTTCGGATGGCGCGCGATGGACATTTCCGGCCGCGGTCGCGAGGAGGTGGCGCATGAACGGGCGTACGACGCTCCTCGCCTGGTGGGCCGCGCTCGCCGTGACCGGACGGCTGGATCCTCGCGGCGGCCCTCACCCTCGGTGGGGGAGTGAGCGCCACCGTCCCGGGCGTCGCCACCGGACCGCTCAGGCGCCGGGTGGTGGCACAGAACCTCGGCGGTACGGCCTTCCTCGCCAACACCGTGCTGCCGTACGGCCCCTTCAGGCCTCCGTGCACTGGACCCCGGCCGGAGTCCTGCTGGGCCTGGTCTCGACCCTGCCGGCCGGGGTCCTCGCCCACCTCGCCGTCACCCGCCCGAAGCCGTTCGCCGCACCGGGCCGGGCACGTGGGCGACTACGTGACGTGGGTGCTGGTCGGCACCACCGTGCTCGGCGCCCTCACCCTGCCGGGCATGCTGGGCGGCTGATCAGGTGCCGTAGGTGACCTCGACCTTCTTGAAGCCGAGGGAGTTCAGCAGGCCCTTCAGCATGTTGGTGGTGTTGGTCTCGGCCCGCTTGGTCAGCTCGCTCTCCTTCGCCGCCTCGGTGATGTGCTTCACCGCCAGTTTCTGCACGGCCTGTTCGCTGTTGGGGTTGTCGGAGAAGAAGTCGCCGAGCCGGTCGAGCAGACCGCGCTGCTTGGAGACCGCGTAGGAGCGGTCGGCGTCCAGCGTGGCCTTGCCGAGCTGGGCGTGCGGCAGATGGAGGGTGGCGGCCGTGCGGTCCTCGTTGACCGTCACGTCGTTCTTGGCGACCTTGCCGAGGTCGACATAGGCGTCGACGGCGCCCGCCCCGACATAAAGGGTGCGGGAGCCGCGGATCGCGTCGGGCAGGAATTTCGTGTCCTTCTCCAGGTCCACGACGACCTGGAAATTGCCGGAGGCGGCGTCGTAACGGCTGATGTCCTGGATGGACTCCAGAAGTGCGGGACCCGTACGGTCGTGGGTCTCCGTGCCGAACAGGTCCTTGAGGCCAGGGAGCACACTGAACCGGATCCCGGCGAAGAACACCACGAGCACCACCACGACGGCGGTCAGTATCTTCGCCCAGCCGGGCATGCGCCTGGACACGCGCCTGATGGGAGTCGTCATGCGACGGCCCTCCTTCCTACTGCACGGATGCCCACGGACGGCCCCCAAAAGCCCTGCGGGACCGTCTTGTTGGCTGATTGGGACACTGACGGGACACAGCGGGCGCACTAGCGTGGAGAACTCCGCGTACCGGCGTGTCTGGAGACCCGGATGAGCACAGACAGCACGTCCCGGACCCTTCGTCCCATGCACCGTATCCCCCTGCCCGAGAACGGACCGCCCCGGCTCACCGCCCTGGCCACCGGCACCCCGGTGTGGCTCGTCACCCGCTACGCCGACGTGCGCCAGGTACTCATGGACCCCCGCTTCAACAGAAAGTCCCTCCAGGAAGCGGACGCCCCGCCGCTGCTCGTCGTCCCGAACCTGCTGGACTCCCCGGACGGCCTCCTCAACCAGGACGGGCCGCCCCACCAACTGCTGCGGGGAACCGTCCAGCGGGCCTTCACCCCGCGCGCGATCGCCCGCTGGCGGCCCTGGACCGCCTCCGTGGTGGAGACCCTCCTCGACGACCTGGCCCGGCAGCCGCAGCCCGCCGACATCGTGGAGGGGTTCACCCGCCGCCTGCCGGTCTCGGTGATCTCCCGGCTGATGGGGCTGGAACACGCCGACTGGGAGCGCATCCGTGACTGGGCCGACCACGCCCTGTCCGGCGGGGCGCACACCGCCGAGGAAGTCGGCGCGGCCATGCGGGAGTTCGGCCGCTTCTGCGCGGAACTGGTCGCCGAGCGGCGCAAGGAGCCGGGTGACGACCTGGTGAGCGCCCTGGTCGTCGCCGGCGACGGCCTCGGGATCGAGGAGCCGCGCCTGGTCGTCCTGGTCCTGGGCCTGGTCGTCGCCGGACACGAGACGACGATGACGGCCCTCGGCAACATCGTCGTCCACCTCCTCACCGACGGACGGCAGGCCTGGCCCGGTCTCGCCGAGAGCCAGGAGGCGGCCGAGACCGCCGTCGAACAGCTGCTGCGCACGATTCCGTTGAGCGAGGGCAGGGTGCTGCCCGGACTGATCCGCCGGGCCGTCGAGGACGTCGAGGTCGGCGGGGTGACGATCCCGGCGGGGGCCGTGGTCGCCGTCCAGACCAACGCGGCGAACAGGGATCCCGAGGTCTTTCCGCAGCCCGGTGAGACCGACCTGTTCGCCCCTCTCACCACCCCCAGCGTGGTCTTCGGCGCCGGACCCCACCACTGCCTGGGCGCGTGGCTGGCCCGCCTGGAGCTGGGGTTGGCACTGCACCGGCTGGCGGTCCGGTTCCCGGGGCTGCGGGCCGAGTTCACGCCGGAGACGATCGAGTGGCGGGAGGGGCAGATGACACGGGGGCCGCGGCGGCTGCCGGTGTCCTGGTGAGCACTCCTAGTGGGCCTTGAGTTCACGGTCGCCCGAGGGCCTGGACCACCACACCCCCTCACCGTGCGTGAGTCCGGGCAGGCGCAGTTCCACCTCACGCACCCGTCGCGCCGGAAGCTCGCCCGTGATCACCCAGGCCGCGTTCCCACCCGACGTGCCCGTGAACTCGGCTCCCGCCGAACCAAGGTGCGCCGTCACCGGAGCCAGCGCGTCCAGCGGTACCTCCACCTCGAACGCGTGACAGGGCTCGAACAGGCGCGTTCCCGCCCGCTCCAGCGCCCGGCGCAGCACGATCGGCGTGAGCCCGCGGAAGTCGGCGGCCGTGCTGAGGGGTGCGACGAATCCGGAGCGGACGAGGGTGACCCGGTAGTCGGTCACGGTCGCGCCGGTCAGACCGGTGCGCATGCTCGCGTGGACCGTCTCCTCGATGGCCTGATGGAACGCCCGGGGCAGCGCGCCGAGTTCGGTCTCGTACGCGAAGACGCCACCGGAGCCGCGCTCGCCCGGCTCGACCCGCAGCCCGATCGTCGCCCAGTAGCGGGTTCCGAGATGCCAGGGATTCTCCTCGCCCGCTTCCCCCGTGCCGCGCGGACGCTCCAGGTACCGCACCCGGCCCGGCTCGAAGTCCGCCTCGACACCGAAGTCCTGGGCGAGGGTCGCGCCGAGCACCTCCATCTGGACCTCGCCGTAGAGGAGCAGCGAGGTGGCGCCCGCGGCCGCCGGGCGCGCGTGGATCAGGGGGTCCTGGTCGGCGAGGGTCAGCAGGGCCGAGCGCAGCCGGGCCGCCTGACGGGGGTCGCGCGCGGTGACCAGGGTCTCAAGGGTCGGAGGAGCGAACTGCGGTGCGCGGTCCGTGAGTTCGCCGAGGCGGTCGCCCACGCGGAGGCCGGGGGAGAACGTCAGCGACGCGATGTTCCCGGCGGTGAGAGGACCACTGAGGTGGGTCACCCGCCCGGAGATCCGGCTGGTCACGCCGTCGGCCTCGCGCCTGAGGAACGTGAGGCGCTGACGATCGGTCACCTCGCCGTCGTACAGCCGCAGATGTGCGACGCGCTCGCCGCCTGGCCCGGGGCGTACGGCGAACACCGTGCCGCGTGGCTCGCCGTCGCGTGTCGCGGATGCGGGCGGGATCAGCCGGGTCACGCCCTCGACGAGGACGGCGATGCCCTGACCGCCGAGCGCCGAGCCGTGGAACAGCGGGTGGAAGGAGCCGTCGGCCGTGCGGGCGGCCAGCGTCCTGCGCAGGTCGTCCGGGGTGGGCGCGGGACCGTCCACGACCGCCGCCAGCATGTCGGGGTCGACCTCGGCGAGAGCCTCGGCCAGCCGGCCGTCCATGGTCGGGGCGGCCACCCCGGCGTCGGGCGTGCCGATGCCCCTCACCTTCGTGAGCGGGGCGACGTACGGCGTGAGCCGGCGCCGGATGTCGGCGAGCAGGTTCTCGTCGCGGGCCCCCGCCCGGTCGATCTTGTTGACGAAGATCAGCGTGGGCAGCCGTAGCCTGCGCAGGGTCCGCATCAGCACACGGGTCTGTGCCTGTACGCCCTCCACGGCGGACAGCAGCAGTACCGCCCCGTCGAGGACCTCCAGGGCGCGCTCGACCTCGGCGATGAAGTCCGAGTGCCCGGGGGTGTCGATGAGGTTGATCCGGGTGTCGCCGACGGTGAACGAGGCGACCGCGGAGCGGATGGTGATGCCGCGCTGCCGTTCGATCGCGCCGTCGTCGGTGCGGGTGTCACCGGTGTCGACGCTGCCGAGCCGGTCGATCGCGCCGTGGTCGAACAGCAGCCGCTCGGTGAGGCTGGTCTTACCGGCGTCGACGTGGGCCAGAATTCCGATGTTCAGGGTGTGCATACGGGGTCGCGTCCTCGAGAACCGTGGGCCGAAGGGGGCACTGGGTCGATTCGAGGAGTCGGCGCATGCGAGGGATCCTGACGTGAGGGAACTCGGTCGTGGCCATGATGGCGTCCGCCGACCGGGGCACCGCAACCGAATTTTCGGCGGCCGGATGGCCGACGGGCGGGCCAGTAGCATGAGCCCGGCAACCGAGATGATCATCCGAGGAGCAGGTCCGTGCGAGACATCGCCGTGTTCAGCGGTAGCGCCCACCCCGAGCTGGCGGCGGAGGTCTGCGCGCATCTGGGGGTGCCGCTCAGCCCCACCCGGGTCAGCCGGTTCGCCAACGACTGTCTGGAGGTCCAGCTCCAGGCCAATTGCCGGGAACGGGACGTCTTCCTCGTCCAGCCGCTGGTCAGGCCGGTCCAGGAGCATCTGGTGGAGCTCCTGCTGATGTGCGACGCGGCCCGGGGTGCCTCCGCGCGCCGGATCACCGTCGTCATGCCGCACTACTCCTACGCCCGCTCCGACAAGAAGGACGCGCCCCGTATCTCGCTCGGCGGACGCCTCGTCGCGGACCTGATGGTGTCGGCCGGAGCGAGCCGTGTCCTCGCCATGACCCTGCACTCCCCGCAGGTGCACGGCTTCTTCTCGGTGCCCGTCGACCATCTGCACGCCCTGCGTGAGCTGGCCGCGCACTTCCGGCAGTACGACCTGACCCGCACCACCGTGGTCTCCCCGGACCTCGGCAACGCCAAGGAGGCGGCCGCCTTCGCCCGGCTGATCGGCGCCCAGGTGGCCGCCGGCGCCAAGCAGCGGTTCGCCGACGACCGGGTCAGCATCAGCGACGTGATCGGTGAGGTCGCCGGACGGGACGTCATCGTGCTGGACGACGAGATCGCCAAGGGCAGCACGGTCCTGGAACTGCTCGACCGGCTGAGGGAGTTGGGCCCGCGCTCCATACGGGTCGCGTGCACGCACGGACTGTTCGCCGACGGTGCTCTCAAGAGGATCGGGGAGCAGCCCGACGTACTGGAGATCGTGTGCACGAACACCGTGCCGGTCCCCGCCGAGGAGCGCACCGACAAGCTGCGGATCCTGTCCATCGCTCCCGCGCTCGCCGAGGCCGTACGGCGCATTCACAACGGCGAGTCCGTCAGCGCCCTGTTCGACGCGCCCCGAGGCGAAGGGTCATAACGTCCCGGACGTGGCCTCGGGGTGGCCCAGGGCCGCGTCCAGCGACGGCTGCGGGGGCAGCAGCCGGGCCAGGCCGGTGACCCGGATGATCCGCAGGGTGAGCGGGTGCGTGCAGACCAGGAGCAGGCTGCCGTTGTTGTCGAGCACTCGTGAGCGGGCCCGGTACAGCAGCCGCAGCCCGGAGCAGTCGAAGAACTCCACGGCTCGGAGGTCGATCACCAGCCGCGCGTCGGGTTGCCCGGTGACCCGGTCCAGATGGGGGAGGAGCTCGACGGTCGCGGCGATGTCGATCTCCCCCCGGAACTCCAGCACGGTGTGACCACGGTCCTCGTGGACGCGCAGATGCCGGGACAGCGGCGCAGGTTCCTGCTGCACGACAACATCGCCTCCAACCGGCTCCTGTGGGGGGCATGGGGTGCGCGCACTTCCTCCCCCGCCCTGCAAGTTACCCTCGATGGAAGGAATTTGAGCATGTTCGATTGACATATGTCTTCGAATTGCGACCGGCGGTTCGCGCCGGGTTCACGCGGGGCTCGCGCCCGGCTCACGACAGGGCGTGCCAGGCCGTGGTCAGCGCTTGACGGAACTGCTCGGTCTGGTGGGCGGTGAGGTCCCGCACCATCCGCTCCTCCAGTTCCCGCACCGGGCCCTCGTGCTGTGCGAGCAGCGCGCGCCCCTCCTCGGTGAGCAGGATCAGCAGCTCGCGGCGGTTCTTCGGATTGCGCTCCCGGCGCACCAGTCCACGGTTCTCCAGGGAGCGCACGAGATCGGCGATCGACTGGGCGGTGACGAAGGAGTCCCGGGCCAGTTGGGCCGCCGACAGCCCGTCGTGCCGCTCGAGGACCGTGAGGGCCGTGTACTGCAGAGCGGTGATCCCGGACGGTCTGACCAGCTCGTCCAGATGGGAACGGACGACGAGCTCCACCTGTTTCACCATGTAGAGGAGCGACGGGGGCGCCTTGGTCACCTGTGTGTCGAGCATGGGTTCAGGCTAGAGCATTGACAGGAAACCTGTCTGTGAAGAGACTGCGGACCAACAGGAATCCTGTTGGTTGAAATCTTGGCGACGAAGCTGAGGAGCGGCGATGTCCCCCATCGAGATCGAACCCGGACGGCTGTTTGTGGGCGGCCAGTGGCGCGAGGCCGCGGACGGCGCGCGCACCGAGGTCCTCGACCCGTCCAGGGGCGCGGTCGTCACCACTGTCGCGGAGGCCGGCGCCACGGACGTGGACGCGGCCGTCCGCGCCGCCCGGGAGGCCTTCGACGACGGCGCCTGGTCCGGTCTCAGCGGTCGCGAGCGGGGCCGGATCCTGCACCGCGTCGCCGAGCTGATCCGCGAGAACGCGGACGAACTGGCCCAGCTGGAGAGCCTGGACGTCGGCAAGCCGATCTCGTTGTGCCACGCCGTGGACGTGACCAACGCGGCGAACGACTACGAGCACTTCGCGGCCCTCGCCCACTCCCTGGACGGCTCCGTCCGGAACACGCCCATGAACGCCCTCGCGTACACCAAGCGCGAGCCGCTCGGCGTGGTCGCCGCGATCACCCCCTTCAACTTCCCGTTGATCCTCGCCGGTTCCAAGATCGGCCCCGCGCTCGCCGCCGGCAACACGGTCGTGCACAAGCCGGCCGACGAGACCCCGCTCAGCGCCCTCTACATGGCCGGACTGCTCCAGCGGGCAGGAGTGCCGGACGGCGTCGTCAACGTCGTCACCGGCACCGGGCCGGTGGCCGGCGAGGCCCTGCTGCGCCACCGCGGGGTGAACAAGGTCGCCTTCACCGGTTCCACCGCGATCGGCCGGCATGTGGCGGCCACCGCGGGCGAGGCCCTCAAGCCCGTCACCATGGAGCTCGGCGGCAACGCGGCCAACATCGTCTTCGAGGACGCCGACCTGGAGAAGGCGGTCGGCGCGATCATCAAGGCATTCGTCTTCAACACCGGTCAGTTCTGCATGGGCGGCCCGCGCCTGCTCGTGGCCCGCTCGGTCCACAGCACCCTGCTCGGCATCCTCGCCGACGCCGTGCCCGGTGTGCCGGTCGGCGACCCGCGCGACCCCGGGACCGTCGTCGGTCCGATGGCGGGGGAGAAGCACCTGAAGAAGGTCGAGGAGTACGTCGACCTGGCCCGCAAGGAAGGCGGCCGGATCGTCTGCGGCGGTGAGCGCCTCGATCTCGACGGCGGCTTCTACTACAAGCCGACCGTGATCGCCGACCTCTCCAACGACTCCCGGGTCGTGCAGGAGGAGATCTTCGGTCCGGTCCTGACCGTGCAGCCCTTCGACACCGAGGACGAGGCCGTGGCCCTCGCCAACTCCACACCGTACGGCCTGGCTTCGGGCGTCCAGACGACCAACCTCGCCCGTGCGCACCGGGTCGCCGACCGTCTCCAGGCGGGCATCGTCTGGGTCAACGACTGGGCGATGCTCGACCCCGCGGTTCCCTTCGGCGGGGTCAAGGACTCCGGCTACGGCCGCGAGTACGGCCCCGAGGCGCTCGACGCCTACACCAAGGTCAAGTCCGTCGTCGTCTCGCTCGACTGAGCGCCTTCCTAGGAGTTCCCGCGATGTCCCTCACCACCCGTGCCGCGGTCGTCGAGTCCGGCGGCGCGCCCTTCACCCTGTCCGACGTCACTCTCGACGAGCCCGGACCCCGAGAGGCGGTCGTCCGGATGGTCGCGACCGGCCTGTGCCACACCGACCTCGGCGTGGCGAGCGGCGGACTGCCCTTCCCGCTGCCCGGAGTCCTCGGGCACGAAGGTGCCGGAGTCGTCGAGGCCGTCGGCTCCGCCGTCACCGGCGTGGCTCCCGGCGACCACGTCGTACTGTCCTTCACGTCCTGTGGTGACTGCCGCAACTGCGACGGCGGTCACCCCGCGTACTGCGCCACCTGGCTGCCGCTGAACCTCATCGGCGGCCGCCGGGCCGACGGCACCAGCACCATCAGCCGGGACGGTGAGCCGCTCGGCGGGCACTTCTTCGGCCAGTCCTCCTTCGCCGAGCGCGCCCTGGTCGACGAGCGCAGCCTCGTCAAGGTCGATGCGGACGTGCCGCTGGAGTCCATCGCCCCGCTGGGCTGCGGTGTGCAGACCGGCGTGGGCGCCGTGTGGAACGTACTGAAGCCGGTCACCGGGTCCACGATCGTCGTGCTCGGTGCCGGAGCCGTCGGCCTGTCCGCGGTCATGGCCGCCGCCCTCACCCCGGCCACGACGATCGTCGCCGTCGACCGCGTGGGTGAACGCCTCGAGCTGGCCAAGGAGTTGGGCGCCACTCACACCGTCAACGCCGGCGAGGAGGACCTCGGTGAGGCGCTCGCCGCGATCACCGGCGGGCAGGGCGCGGACGGCATCGTGGAGACCACGGGCAACGTCGGCGTGCTGCGCCAGGGCGTCGACGCGCTCGGCGCGCGCGGCACGCTGGTCGTCGTCGGCGCCCCGCCGTTCGGCACCGAGGTCTCCCTCGACGTCAACGGCCTCCTCGGTGGCAAGCGGGTCGTCGGCCTCACCCTTGGCGACGCCGAGACGCAGAGCTTCATCCCCGCCCTGGTCCGTCTGGTGAAGGACGGGCGGCTCCCGCTGCACCGCCTGATCAGCACCTATCCGTTCGCGGACATCGACCAGGCGGTACGGGACATGGGCGCGGGCAAGGCGATCAAGCCCGTGCTGACGTTCTGACGGGTCAGTCGACCACCAGAACCAGCTTCCCGGTGGTACGGCCGGTGTCGCCGAGCCTGTGAGCCTCGGCGGCGTCGGCCAACGGGAACGTCCCCGCGATCGTGGGCCGCAGCTCACCCTTCTCCACCAGGTCCACGATCGCGTTCATCCCGGCGCGGTCGGCGTCCACGAGCATCCGCAGGGCCCGCACCCCGAGCCGCTCGGCCTCCCGGTCGAACTCGTCCGAGCCGACCGGGATGATCGACACCACGATCCCGCCCGGCCGCAGCACCCGCAGCGAGTCCACGGACGTCTCGCCGCCGAGCGTGTCCAGCACCACGTCGACGTCCTTCACCGCCTCGGTGAAGTCGGTCTCCCGGTAGTCGATCACCTCGTCGGCGCCCAGTTCGCGCAGGAAGTCGTGCTTGCCCGCGCTCGCGGTGCCGATCACGTACGCGCCCCGCGCCTTGGCGATCTGCACGGCCACATGACCCACCCCGCCGGCCGCCGCGTGGATCAACACCCGCTGTCCCGGCCGCAGTTCGGCGTTCTCGACCAGCGCCTGCCACGCCGTCAGCGACACGAGGGGCAGCGCACTCGCCTGGGTGTGGTCGATCGACGCCGGCTTGTGCGTGAGGGCTCGCACCGGCGCGACGACGTACTCGGCGTGCGAACCGTGGCCCCACGGGTACGGCAGCATGCCGAACACCTCGTCGCCGGGCTTGAAGGTGGCGACCCCGATGCCGACCGCCTCGACCACGCCGGAGACGTCCCAGCCGAGGACGAACGGCGGCTCGCCGAGGAAGCCGCCGGTGGCGCGGTGCTTCCAGTCGGTGGGGTTCAGGCCGGCCGCCCGCACCCGGACCAGTACCTGGTTCGCGCGCGGCGCGGGGCGTTCGACCTCGATCTCCTTGAGGACCTCGGGACCGCCGAGGGTGTCCTGACTGACGACTCGCATGGTGTTCACAGTGCTCATGGTGGTCCAGCCTGCCCGGCCCCGCCCGCCAGGGAAATGGCACGATTGCCAACCTTCGATAGGATCGTGCCATGCGACATGCGGATGAGACCGGGCGGACCGAGCGGGTCGTGGTGCTGGCCCTGGACGGCGTGTACCCCTTCGAGCTGGGCATCCCCAGCAGGATCCTCGGCGCTGCCGACGGCAGGTACGAGGTGCTGACCTGTTCGGCCGACGGCCGACCGGTGCGCAGCAACGCCGACTTCACCATCGGCGTCGAGCACGGCCCGGAGATCCTCGCCACGGCCGACACGGTGGTGATCACCCCCGTCTCAGCGGACCGGATGCCCGCCGAGCTCCCGGACGAGGTGCGCCGGGCCCTCGCGCACATCCGTCCCGCCGCCCGGATCGTCTCCATCTGCACCGGCGCCTTCATCCTCGCCATGGCCGGTCTCCTGGACGGCCGCCGGGCCACCACCCACTGGCAGCTCGCCGACCATTTCCGGCGCATGTTCCCGCACATCGACCTCGACCCCGACGTGCTCTTCGTCGACGACGACCGCATCCTCACCTCGGCCGGAGCCGCCTCCGGCGTGGACATCTGCCTGCACCTGGTCCGCAAGGACCACGGCAGCGAACTCGCCAACACCGTCGCCCGCCGCTGTGTGGTCCCGCCCTTCCGGGACGGCGGCCAGGCCCAGTACATCGAGCAGCCCGTCCCGGAACAGGGCGCCGCGAGTACGGCCGGGACCCGGGCCTGGGCGCTGGAACGCCTCGACGAGCCCCTGACCCTGGGTGATCTGGCCGGCCACGCCCGGATGAGCCTGCGCACCTTCGCCCGCCGTTTCAACGACGAGGTCGGCATGAGTCCCGGTCGCTGGCTGATCCAGCAGCGCGTGGCCCGGGCCCGGCACCTCCTGGAGTCCAGCGACCTGTCGGTCGACCAGATCGCCGGCCGCGTCGGCTTCGCCACGGGCGCGTCCCTGCGCCAGCACCTGCACGCGGCGATCGGGGTGTCACCGCAGGTGTACCGGCGCACGTTCCAGACGGCGGCGCGCTGAACGTTCCCGGCCACCCCGGCGTCGAAGGATCATGAGTGCGGACGGTGTACAGGGGGCGGGGATGCGCAGCGGACTGTGGGCGGTGCTGGCGGCCGTGGCCATGACGGTCGTGGGGTGCGAGTCCGGGGAGGGCGTGGTGGTCGAGGGCACCGCACCGGCCACCGCCTACGACGGGCCGATGAACGTCCCCACCAAGGAACTGGACGAGCACACCCCGCGGGCGCTGCGGCTCGTGTCCGGCGCGGCCGGCCGGGCCCTGGAGTGCGCCGGGGAGATCCACAACGGCAACGGCCCCGACGGCTGGAGCAGGGACGACGGCGGGGACAGCCCGGAGGAAGGGCTGGAGCTGTACTTCGACCTGTTCGACCCGGGCGACCCCCGCTCCGGCTACCGCGTGGAGCGCCGGGAGACGGACCGCGTGCTGTACTCCTACGACGTCGGCGGCCGGACCAAGGTGGCGGTCGTGGTCGCCAAGGACCAGCAGGACAGGCCCGGTTGGGGCCCGGAGACCAGCGCCTCCTGCGACCCGTCCGAACTCCCGGCCGAGTGGACCGCCTCCCACGGCTACGAGATCTGGACCGACCGCGCGGGCGAGCGTTTGCCGACCACCGAGGTGAGCAGCGGCGCGGGGGACGACCA
The DNA here is from genome assembly GCF_040606575.1 of Streptomyces sp. NPDC005402. Lineage (NCBI taxonomy): Bacteria > Bacillati > Actinomycetota > Actinomycetes > Kitasatosporales > Streptomycetaceae > Streptomyces > Streptomyces sp. NPDC005402. The sequence continues at coordinate 240,763 of NZ_JBEXFB010000009.1, read as the reverse complement.
CTGCGGCTGGCGCCCGGTGCACTTCCTCGACCTCGGCGGCCGCACCTACGCCCGCGACCCGGAGGGCCTGCTCGATCCCGCCATGCTCACCGCGGCCTACGACGGCTCGGTCACCATGCCCGCGAGCGCCCGCGACACCGGATACCGGTACCAGGACCGCAAGTTGTGGCTGACCGGCGACCGGCGGACGGCGTACGTCCGCACATCCCGCGGTGTGGAGGCCTGGCCCCTGCTCAAGGAACACGTCGCCTGCAAGTGAGGGCAGTTCACCGGCTGGCGTGCAGCGCCACCAGCAACTGCCAGACCTGGTCGGCGATTTCGGTGGCGGTGGCGTCGAGCAGGCCGTGCAGCCAGTCGGCCAGGACACCGGTGAAGGTGGCGGCGACCGCGGAGGCGACCAGGGGGGCGTCGGCCGCACCCGCGAGCTCCCGCTCCCGCAGGCTGTAGGACCGCAGATCCCGGTGCAGCACCCTGCCCAACGGCCCGCCGCCGCCCGGCGCGAGCAAAGACCGGTACAGGGCGGCGTGCGGGGTGAGCGAGGCGAAGAACTCCGCGAGCGCGGGCGGCGCGTGCACCGGGTCGGGCCGCCCGCGCCAGGCGTGCAGCGCCTCCACGGCGTCCCGTACGACGTCCGCGCAGGCGTCGACGGCGAGCGCCTCCAGGCCGTCGTAGTGCACGTAGAAGGTGGCCCGGCCGACCCCGGCCCGCCGCACCAGCGCGGCCACGCCGACCTCCTCCAGCGGCCGCTCGGCGCACTCCGCGAGCAGTGCCTCCCGCAGCCTGGCCCGAGTGCGCGCCGCCCGCGGGTCCTCGGGTGCGCGGCGGGTCACTGCGCCACGAGTACGGCGGCCAGGGCGAGCGCGCCGGGCAACGCCTGCGCGGCGAGGATCCGGACGTTGGCGGTGACGGCGCCGTACACACCGGCGACGATCACGCACACCAGGAAGAACACCTGCGCCCGGAACCCGGTCGGATCCCCGGCGACGAGACCCCACACCAGGCCCGCCGCGAGGAAGCCGTTGTACAGCCCCTGGTTGGCGGCCATCGCCGCGGTGGCCCGGGCCATCTCCCGGTCGAACCCGTGGAAGGACATCCCCGGCTTCTTCTGCCACAGGAACATCTCCATCACCAGGATGTACACGTGCAGCGCCGCCACCAGGCCGACCAGCACATTCGCCAGGATCTCCATCAGCTTCCCCACTTCTTGGACGTGTGTCCACTATAGCTGGACATCCGTCCAGGAAATCCACTGTCAGTGTCGGCCGCTAGCGTGCGCGCCATGACCATCGACGAAGACCTGACCGTCCGCCGTGCCCGCCCCGAGGACATCCCGGGGCTGGTCGCCTCCAGCGCTGGCCTGTTCGCCGAGGACGCCGGGACCCGGGATCCGAGCGTCGACGTCGGCTGGCCGCGTGAGCACGGGGCCGCCTCGTTCACGGCGGCCCTTGAGGACCCGGCGCGGCTCGTCCTGGTGGTGGCACACGACGGCGAGGTGGTCGGCCACCTGACCGGATCCCTGACCGACCCCTCGGCCGTGCGACCCGTGAAGTCGGCCACGCTGAACGGCCTGTACGTCCGCCCGGCCCATCGCCGCGCGCAGGTCGGCGCCCGCCTGGTGGAGGAGTTCCTGGCGTGGGCCGAGGAGCGGGGGGCCGTGCAGGCGGAGGTCGCCGCCTACGCGGCCAACCCGGAGGCGATCCGCTTCTACGAGCGCCAGGGATTCGGGGCCCACGCCGTGACGCTGCGGCACGGCCTAGGCCGAAAGACGGAGGTGGCAACCGGCCCGAACGACCAGACTGATCCCCTCAGTCGATGATCCAGCAGGAGGACGCACGCCGATGGCCCCGCAGCCGCCACGCCCCGCAGAACAGCGCAAGCAGGACACCCTGCACCGCCTGGAGCACGACGAGGACGTCTGGGTCGCCACGGCCCCGGACGACGGCTCGGGGGTGCCGTACCTCGTCCCGCTCTCGTTCCTCTGGGACGGCTCCACGATCCTCCTCGCCACCCCGGCCGGCAGCCCCACCGGCCGGAACCTGAAGTCGACCGGCAGAGTCCGGCTCGGCCTCGGGCCCACCCGGGACGTCGTGATGATCGAAGGGACCGTGGAGACCGTCACCCAGGACGAGTTGAGCGAGGAGGAGGGGGACCGGTTCGCCTCGGTGACCGGCTTCGATCCCCGCCGGCTCACCACGCCTTACCTGTACTTCCGTGTCCGCCCGCAGCGCGTGCAGGCCTGGCGGGAGGAGAACGAACTCACGGGGCGTGAGCTGATGCGGGACGGACGGTGGCTGGTCGCCGACTGAATCGGCCGTGCCGGGATATCCGCAAGGTACAGGCCCGCAGGGCGCCGACGCCCCGTGGCCGAACCCTTCGGAGGAGACATGGCACTGGTTAAAGCGGGGGTCGTCGTGCTCGACTGTGCCGAGCCCGAGAAACTCGCCGTGTTCTACAAGGAACTGCTGACGGCCGAGGAGACGGACGCGACCGCGAACCGCGTGGAGATCAGGGGAGCGGACGGCTTCCGGCTGGCGTTCCGCCGTGATGTGAACGCCACACCGCCGAGCTGGCCCCGCCCGGAGAACTCCCTCCAGGCCCACATCGACTTCGTGGTGGACGACCTGGACGAGGTCGAGCGCAAGGTGGTGGAGCTCGGCGGGCGCCCGCTGGACACGAAGGACGCGGCGGGGCCGTTCGAGGAACGCGGGTACGCCGACCCCGCCGGACACTCCTTCACCGTGCGCATGGTCACCCCGACCGCGCCCAAGCAGGGCTGAATCAGTCGCGGCCGCCCTTCTCGGAGGCCGGCCAGACACCCGTGGACCGCTCGATGGCCTTCGCCCCGGTGCGGTCCACGGCACTGCGCACCGCGGCGAAAATGGCGCCCTGGATCGCGGCCGCCAGAAGGATCTCCCCCCAGCCGCGGTCCCGGTCCAGGGCGTCGGGCGCGTCGTCCTCGTGCCGGATCGCCTTCCAGGTCTTCTGGAAGGCCAGTCCCGCCAGCGTTCCGCTCGTCCAGCCCAGCACGAAGCCGAGGGGCTTGTAGGCGAGGGGCAGCTTCTTCTTCTTTGCCATGTGAGTCTCCTTGGTCAGTGGGTGGGTTGGTGGTGTGCCGGGACCGCCTCGGCCGTCGGCGCCGGGCCCGGCGGTGTCCCGTCGCCGAACGGTCGGCCGCCCAGTTCCTCCCGGTGATGCGGCGTCAGCCAGCCCGCCAGGTCCGGCCCGAGCGGGACGATGCCGGTCGGGTTGATACCGGCGTGCACCTGGTAGTAGTGCCGCTTGATGTGGTCGAAGTCGACGGTGTCACCGAAGCCCGGCGTCTGATAGAGGTCGCGGGCGTACGCCCACAGCACCTCGTTCTCCGCCAGCTTCCACCGGTTGCACTTGAAGTGACCGTGATAGACGGCGTCGAAACGCACCAGCGTGGTGAACAGCCGGATGTCCGCCTCGGTGAGGGTGTCCCCGACGAGATACCGCTGCCGGGCCAGCCGTGAAGTCAGCAGGTCGAGCCGGCGGAACACACCCGCGCACGCCTCCTCGTACTCCTCCTGGCTCGCGGCGAACCCCGCCCGGTACACACCGTTGTTGACGTCCTCGTACACCTCCGCCATCACGGTGTCGATCTCGTCGCGCAGCGCCCGCGGATACAGATCGGGCGCCCCGTCCCGGTGCAGGGCCGTCCACTCGGTGGCGAGGTCCAGGGTGAGCTGCTGGTAGTCGTTGGTGACGAGCTTCCCGCTGGGAACGTCCACGAGCGCGGGCACGCTCACCCCGCCCGGATAGTCGCTCTCCCGTTTGTCGTAGGCCTCGCTGAGGTAGCGGATGCCTAGCACCGGGTCACGGCCGTCCGGATCCAGGGTGAAACGCCAGCTGCGGTCGTCCTGGATCGGGTCCGTGATCGCCATGGAGAGCGCGTCCTCGAGCCCGAGCAGCCGTCGCGAGATCACCGCACGGCTCGCCCAGGGACACGCGCGGCTGACCACCAGGCGGTAACGGCCGGCCTCCACCGGCCAGCCGTCCCGGCCGTCGGCGGTGACACGGTCCGCGAAATGGCTCTTGGACCGCTTGAACGCCTTGTGGCCGTACGCGCTGTTGCCGTCGTCGGCGCTGCCCATGCTTCCTCCTGTTCTGACGCCTGTCCTGGTGGACGCGTTCCCCGTTTTCGGGAATCGGCACGGTGTGAGTGCCCCGGAGGGGGGCAGTCGGCGTGAGTGAGCGGGACATCGACGAACGACAAAGCGGACCGGAAAACACGCGTCACCGTACTGGTGGCACTGGCGGCGAACCTCGTGATCGCGGTCGCCAAGGCCGTGGGCGGCCTCCTGGCGGGCTCGCCCGCGCTGCTGTCGGAGGCGGCGCACTCCGTCGCGGACAGCCTCAACGAGGTCTTCCTGCTGGCCGCGCTGCGCCGCAGCAGGCGACCCGCCGACCGGCGCCATCCCTTCGGCTACGGCAAGGAGCGGTTCTTCTGGTCGCTGATCGCGGCCGTCGGGATCTTCGTGATGGGCGGCTGCTTCTCGGTCTTCCAGGGCGTCGAGGCGCTCCGCAACGGCGCCGAGGAGAAGCTCAGCGGCTATGTGGCCGGCCTGATCGTGCTGGGCGTGTCCTTCGTCGCCGAGGGGATCTCGCTGCTGCGGGCGCTGCACCAGGTGCGCAAGCAGGGCGGGGTCGCCCAGGGCATGCGCGACCCGGCGCTGCGCACGGTCGTCGCCGAGGACGGCACAGCGGTGCTCGGTGTGACCCTGGCCATGATCGGCATGGCCCTGCACATGGTCACCGGACAGGTCGTGTGGGAGGCGTCCGCCTCCCTGGCCATCGGCGTGCTGCTCGTCTACGTGGCCTACCGGCTGGGACGCGAGGCCAAGGGGCAGCTGATCGGTGAGGCAGCCGACCCGGAGTCCAGTGCCCGGATCCGGGCACTGCTGGACGCGCAGCCCGAGATCGACAGCGTGGAGGCGCTGTTCACCATGAAGATGGGGCTGGACTCGGTCCTGGTGGCCGCCCGGGTGGACCTGGTACCCGGCCTGGACAGCGAGCGGGTCGAGGAGGTCGCCGTACGCATCAAGCGGTCCGTCTCCCGGACCGTGGCCGAGGCGGACCAGATCTTCCTCGACGTGACCGACCGGCCGGCCGAGGAGGCACGAGAAAGCCCCGCCGCGACGGGGGAACGCGGCGGGGCCTGAGGCTCAGGTGCCCGGCCGAAGTCGGTTCATGCGTCTTCGGCCGGAGGTTTTTTCCGAGGGCTGTCAGTCCCCGTCGACGGGCTCCAGGATGAAGACCGGTATCACCCGGTCGGTCTTCTTCTGGTAGTCCGCGTACGGCGGGTACGCCGCGACGGCACGCTCCCACCACTCGTCCTTCTCCACGCCGGTGATCTCGCGGGCGGTGAAGTCCCGCTTGACCGGGCCGTCCTGAAGTTCGACATGCGGGTCGGCCTTGACGTTGTGGTACCAGACCGGGTGCTTGGGAGCGCCGCCCAGCGAGGCGACCGCCGCGTAACGCCCGTCGTGCTCGACCCGCATCAACGGCGTCTTGCGGATGTTGCCGCTCTTCGCGCCGCGGGTCGTCAGCACGATGACCGGCATCCCCGTGTCCATGAGCGTGTTCCCCTTGGTGCCGCCGGAGCTCTCGTACAACTCCACCTGCTCACGCACCCACTGGGTCGGGCTGGGCTCGTACTCGCCCTCAAGAGGCATGGTTTCCGTCTCCTCGCTGTCTGCTACGGGGTTCCCGCACGGCACTTCAACACTGTCTTGAACGGGAATCATCCCGGCCGGGTTCCCAGAGATCTGCCCATGACGACGAGCGCGGGCACGACGGCCCGCGACTGCGCGGACTCCGCGCCGAACGCGACCAGATCGGCGCCGAAGGTCTCCACACACCCTCGGCTCTCAGTGAGCAGGGCGGGGGTCCACCAGTCGGTGGACCTCAAGGTCAACCGCCGGATACCGAGGTGGGCCGCCGAACCGCCGCAGCGCAGATTCCGGGCTACGGCCGCCCCGCCGTGAAAGGACGCCCTCCGCTTCCCCTCCCCCCGACGACGATCTCCGGCCAGATTGCCCCCACCACCGATCTGGCCGAACTTCTCGTCGCCCTATAGATGCCCTGGGCATCTAATGAAGATCTGCACGACGCACCCTTCGTCTGCGAGGTCTTCCATGACGGAAACGGAACCCGTCGCCTTCCCCCAGGACCGGACCTGCCCCTACCACCCGCCCACCGGCTACGAACCCCTGCGCGCCGCCCGCCCGCTGTCCCGGATCACCCTCTTCGACGGCCGTCCGGCCTGGCTGGTCACCGGACACGGCACCGCCCGCGCCCTGCTCGCCGACCCCCGGCTGTCCACCGACCGCACCCGCGACGGCTTCCCCGCGCCCACGGCACGCTTCGCGGCGATCAAGAACCGTAGGACCGCGCTGCTGGGCGTCGACGACCCCGAACACCGTGCCCAGCGGCGCATGATGGTCCCCGGTTTCACACTCCGCCGGGCCACCGAACTGCGCCCCCGAATCCAGGAGATCGTGGACGAACGCATCGACGCCATGATCGCCCAGGGACCGCCCGCCGAGCTGGTGAGCGCCTTCGCGCTGCCCGTCCCCTCGACCGTGATCTGCGCGCTGCTCGGCGTGCCCTACACCGACCACGACTTCTTCGAAGGGCAGTCCCGGCGGCTGCTGCGCGGTCCCACGGCCGACGACGTCATGGACGCCCGCGACCAACTCGAGGAGTACTTCGACGAACTCATCGACCGCAAACAGAAACAGCCGGAGCCCGGCGACGGTGTGCTCGACGAACTCGTCCACCGGCAGCTGCGGGACGGGGAGCTGAACCGTGCGGAACTGATCGCCCTGGCGATCATTCTGCTGGTCGCCGGTCACGAGACGACCGCCAACATGATCTCGCTCGGCACCTTCACGCTCCTCCAACACCCCGACCGGCTGGCCGAGTTGCGTACCGACCCGGCGCTGATCCCGAACGCGGTCGAGGAACTCATGCGCATGCTCTCGATCGCCGACGGACTGCTGCGGATGGCCCTGGAGGACATCGAGGTGGCCGGGACGACGATCCGCGCGGGCGAGGGAGTCGTCTTCTCGACCTCGGTCGTCAACCGCGACGAGGACGTCTACGCCGCCCCGGACACCCTCGACTGGCACCGGCCCGCCCGGCACCACATCGCGTTCGGCTTCGGCATCCACCAGTGCCTCGGGCAGAACCTCGCCCGCGCCGAACTGGAGATCGCCCTGCGCACCCTCTTCGACCGGCTGCCGACCCTGCGCCTCGCCGCCCCCGCCGAGGAGATCCCCTTCAAACCCGGCGACACGATCCAGGGGATGCTGGAACTCCCCGTGACCTGGTAAGAGGCTCCGACGATGCACATGGACATCCACATCGACAAGGACGTCTGCATCGGGGCGGGCCAGTGCGCCCTGGCCGCCCCGGGCGTCTTCACCCAGGACGACGACGGCTTCAGCACACTCCTGCCCGGCTGGGAGGACGGCGGCGGCGACCCCATGGTCCGTGAGGCCGCCCGGGCCTGTCCCGTCGCCGCCATCACCGTGTCGGAGACGGTGAGCTGACCCGGCGAGGCGGGTCGAGCACCCCGAGCTCGATCCGCTCGCTGCCGCCCCGCCCGGCGACCAGGTCGCAAGAGCTGATCCGCCCGCCCTCGACCGTGACGGCGAGCGCGAACAGCAGCCGCCCGCGGGGGCGACGAGGAGCCCGACGTCCCGTCGACCAGGCTGACGGCCGCAAACCGGAACCGCGGTCCCCTCGGCCACGGCCCGGGCGTCCCGCGGCTCCACCGGCACTCCGGGCGGCAGCGCGGCAGGCGTCGGCCCGGCGCGCCACCTCCGGTGCCCGGCACGTCCGGCAGCCCGGAACAGCAGCTGCCCGCCGTGGGTGACGGCGAGACCGACGTTCCCGTCGACCAGGGCGACGGCCGCGAACCGGGACCGCGGTCCCCTCGGCCACGGCCCGGGCGTCCCGCGGTTCCACAGGCACTCCGGGCGGCAGCGCGGCAGGGGTCGGCCCGGCGCGCCACCTCCGGTGCCCGGCACGTCCGGCAGCCCGGAACAGCAGCTGCCCGCCGTGGGTGACGGCGAGACCGACGTCCCCGTCGACCAGGACGACGGCCGCTAACCGGGACCGCGGCTCCTCGGCCACGGCCCGGCGTCCCGCGGCTCCACCGCCCCCCGGCGGCTGCGTCGGCCCGGCGCGCCACCTCCGGTGCCCGGTACGTCCAGCAGCCCGTCCAGATCACGGTGGCTGGAAGGACGACACGCGCCACCGTCGGACCTCAGCGGGCGTTCAGCAGCAGCCGGACCGCTTCGCGTGCCTCGGCGGCAGGGCGGGTGCTGTGCGTGATTCCCGCGGTCACCATGGCTCCCTCGGCGAGCAGGAAGAGCGGCCCGGCCAGCGCCGCGGGCCGCCCCGCTGCGGCCACGAGGGAGGCGAGGTAGTCCCCGAACGCCCTCTTGTGTGCCCGGACCTGGTCCGCCACCCGGTCCGAGGTCGCGCCCAGTTCGCCGTAGGAGTTGATCCACGCGCACCCGCGGAAGCCCTCCTCGCCGAACCATTCCTCCAGCCAGTCGAAGACCGCCAGGATCCGTTCCTCGGGGGCCGCACGGAGTTCCACGAACTCGGTCAGCCGACCCCGCCATCGCCCGTCCCGCCGCTCCAGATACGCCTCCACCAACTGTTCCTTCGCCGGGAACAGCTGGTAGAGCCGCTTGAGCGAGACCCCGGACGCGCCACGTATCTCGTCCATGCCGACGGACTGGATGCCCCGCCCGTAGAACAGCTCCTCGGCGGCGTCCAGCACCCGCTCACGGGCCACTGCGCTGTCCATGGACGACCCTTCCTTGACGGGAGAACGCGCGTTCTCCTACGTTAGCAGTCGTGCGGAGAACGCCCGTTCTCCGGTCGCTGTCCCCGGAGGACGCCATGACCGCCCGCCCGCCCCTGCCACCCTTCACCCGCGAGACCGCCGCACAGAAGGTGCAGGCCGCCGAGGACGCCTGGAACACCCGAGATCCGCAGCGCGTGGCGCTCGCCTACTCGGAGGACTCCGTGTGGCGCAACCGCGGCACCTTCGTCACCGGCCGCGCCGCGATCGTCGAGTTCCTCACCGCGAAGTGGGCGCGCGAGCGGGAGTACGCGCTGCGCAAGGACCTGTGGGCGTTCGACGGCAACCGCATCGCGGTCCGTTTCCAGTACGAGTGCCAGGACGCCGAAGGGCAGTGGTGGCGCTCGTACGGCAACGAGCTGTGGGAGTTCGACGAGCACGGGCTGATGACCCGGCGCGAGGCGAGCATCAACGACGTGCCCATCGAGGAGCGGGAGCGCCGGATCCGCGGACCGCGGCCCGAAAGCGAGCGGGGACGGTCCTTCCCGCTTCAGTAGGGTTCCGGCGTGACCGAACAGGACGAGATACCGCCCTTCTTGTACGTCGTCGTCTGCGCCGCGGGCATCGCGGCGGACGTCGGCAAGCTGATCACCGCGGCGCAGGAGCGGAAGTGGCACGTGGGCGTGATGGCCACGCCCACCGCCATGAACGGTTTCTTCGACGCGGCCGCCGTCGAGGCGCAGACCGGTCATCCGATCCGTTCCGCGTGGCGCCGCCCGGGGGATCCGCGGCCCTTCCCGGACCCGGACGCGGTCGTGGTCGCCCCGGCCACCTTCAACACGATCAACAAGTGGGCGGCCGGTATCGCCGACACCCTCGCCGTGGGCACGCTGTGCGAGGTGGTCGGCCGGGGCGTCCCGGTCGGCGTCCTGACCTGCGTCTCCGACGACCTCGCCGCTCACCCCGCCTACCAGGACAGCCTGATCCGGCTGCGGGGGATGGGAGTGCGGTTCGGGCACCCCTACCAGGGCGCCGAGGGCGAGGAGTTCGGGTGGGAGCGGGCGCTGGACCTGGTCGAGTAGGGGTGAGGAGGGGACCTTGATCGACCGCGAAGTCGTAGGCTCCCCTTCGGACCCCTCTCGAAGGCAGGAGCAGCAACGATGCAGTACGTGAAGCTCGGTTCGACGGGCCTGGACGTCTCGCGGATCTGTCTGGGCTGCATGTCCTACGGCCTGCCGGACCGCGGCGTGCACGAGTGGACCCTCGACGAGGAGGCGTCGCGGCCCCTGATACGGCAGGCGCTGGACGCCGGGATCAACTTCTTCGACACCGCGAACGTCTACTCCGACGGCACCAGCGAGGAGATCGTCGGCAAGGCCCTCGCGGACTTCGCGAACCGCGACGAGATCGTGCTCGCGACCAAGGTGCACGGCCGGATGCGGTCCGGGCAGAACGCCGCCGGGCTGTCCCGCAAGGCGATCATGACGGAGATCGACCACAGCCTCAGGCGCCTGGGCACCGACTACGTCGACCTGTACCAGATCCACCGCTTCGACCCGCACACCCCGGTCGAGGAGACGATGGAGGCGCTGCACGACCTGGTGAAGGCGGGCAAGGTGCGCTATCTCGGGGCCAGTTCGATGTACGCCTGGCAGTTCTCCAAGATGCAGTACACGGCCGAGCGGCACGGCTGGACCACGTTCGTGTCCATGCAGAACCACTACAACCTCCTCTACCGCGAGGAGGAGCGCGAGATGCTGCCGCTCTGCGCCGACCAGGGCGTCAGCGCCCTGCCGTGGAGCCCGCTGGCCCGCGGCCGCCTGACCCGGGACTGGGGCACGGTCACCGACCGCAGCTCCACCGACGACTTCGGCAGCCGCCTCTACCAGGAGGGCGACCGCACCATCGTCGACACCGTCACCCGCATCGCCGTCGAGCGGGGCGTGTCCCGTGCCCAGGTGGCCCTGGCCTGGCTGCTGGCGCAGGACACGGTGGCGGCCCCGATCGTGGGCGCGGGCAAGCCGCACCACATCGAGGACGCGGTGGCAGCGGTCGAACTGGAGCTCAGCGACAAGGAGATCGAGGAGCTGGAGGAGCCGTACACGGCCCGCCCGATCGTCGGTCACGGCTGAGTTCCGTCACGGCTGAGGCCTGTCACGGCCGACTAGTGCGGTCCGTGCGGTGCGAATTCCGTACCGCACGGACCCGCCCCCTCGCTCTCGGGCAACGGCACCCGCGCACCGCTCATCGACAACGTCCGGTAGTAGTGCCCGATCCGCTCGGTGGAAGCTCCCACGTAGTGCCCGATGAACGACCGCCGGAACCGGTCGGCCGTACGGTTCGGCTGCGACCCGTGCACCAGGCTGCCGTTGAAGAACAGGACGTCCCCCGGCGCCATGTCGACGGGAACCGCGGTGAGCCCCGGCGGCGGTGCCACGTACTCCCGCGCGAAGGACACCTCCGAGTCGGCGAGTTCGGGGCAGAACAGGTCCATCCGGTGCGTGCCCGGGACGACCTCGAGGCCGCCGTTGTCCCGGTCGATCACATCGCAGGCCACCCAGGCCGCGACACACGTGCCCGGCTCGACCCGCAGATAGAAGTTGTCCTGGTGCAGCGCCTGCCCCCGCGCCCCCGGCGGCTTGAAGTAGAACATGCTCTGCGCGGCCAGCACCTCCTCCCCGAGCAGCGTCTCCAGCACCTCCCGCAGCCGGGCGTCCAGCAGGAAACGCAGCGCGAGGCCGTTGATCTCGTGCGGCTGCATCACGCGCGGATACCTCCGCAGCGGATCCGCCGACTCACTCGGCGCACCGGGCTCGAAGTGTCCGGACACCGGCCCGCCCGAATGCAGCGCCGTGAACTCCCCGCACAGCCGGTCGATCTCGTCGCGCGCGAACAGCCCGCGGACGACCATGAAGCCGTCCTCCTGGAACTGCCGGACCCCTGTCTCCATGCCCGTGACTGTCATGTGACCACTCCCTGGTCGTCCCCGGTCGGATGTGTTCCACTCGTCACGCTAGGCCGCAGGCCGTGCGAGGAGGATGCCCATGACCGTCGTCGGATTGCCCGAGAGCGCTGCGGCCGACGATCCCGGACCGCCGCCGGGCCTCGTGGTCGTAGGCCGCTACGACGAACTCCCGGGTTACGCCGTCCATCGCGCGCGCGGCGCCGACAGCTGGCTGTTCACCTGGACCGTGGGTGGCCGGGGCAGCCTGAGCCAGGGACGGACCGAGACCGGGGCGGGCGCCGGGGACCTGGTGGTGCTCGCCCCCGGCGCCCCGCACCGCTACGGCGTGGAACGGGGCGCCGCGCACTGGGAGTTCTGGTGGGCGCACTGCGGAGCCAGACCGTCCTGGAGTGCCTGGCTGGGGCCGCACGGCAGGGGAGACGGCATGTACGTCGTCCCCGCGGACCCCGCCGGGGACAGCCCGCACGCCCGCGTCGAGGCGGCCTTTCACCGGATGCTCGCCGACGCCCGCCGGCCCCGCACCGGCACCCTGCCCGGGGCCACTTCGCCGGACGACCGGGTCGCCGTCGCCGTCGCCCACGGCACCACCGCCCGTGAACTCGCCCTGTGCGCACTGGAAGAGGTCGTCCTGCTCACCGCCGGCACCGTACGCCGGGGCCGGACCGGGACCGACGTGGACCCTCGGGTGCGGCGCGCCCAGGAGCTGATCGCGGCCGACCCCGGCGCCCCGCACACGGTCCGGTCGCTGGCCGGCGAGGTCTCGCTGTCACCGTCCCGGTTCGCCCATCTCTTCGCCCAACAGCTGGGCCGCTCACCCATGCGGGCGCTGCGCGAGGCACGGCTGCAGCACGCCGCCCGGCTGCTGGAGAGCACCGACCTGTCCGTGGAACGCGTCGCCGCCGCCTCCGGCTTCGCCAGTCCCTTCCACTTCAACCGCGTCTTCCGCGACCGCTACGGCACACCACCCGGGACCTACCGGGCGGTCGGGTCAATGGTTGGGGCATGACATCATGGGGTCGCCCGGATGTGCTGTGGAGTGGAGGTTCAATGGTTGCCTGGATCTCTTCGCGGAGTTAACTGGATCCTGTTTCCAATTACGAAATCAGGAGAACGGCAATCCCTGAGGCGTCGGTGTTGACGAATTGTCTATCAATGCCGGGCGGGCGGGATGCGCAAAACCGCGAGATCACTTGTTGGGCGTCCCTGACCTGTGTAAAGGTGTGCCTTGTCAGCACACAGACAATGGATATTTCCCCTGTGTGCTCTTGACCCCCTCCGTACGCCCTTCACGCTTCAAAAGAGCTGTCCCAGGCGGACGTACCCATTGGTATGGACTTTATGCAATGCAGCATGCCCTCGGGAGGAAATGCCGCCGTGAATGACGCAGGCCTGTCGAATTCCCCGTCTCCGGTTCGCCCGTACGACGTCACGGACGAGCAGCTGAGCGCCGAGCTCAAGAAGTGGAGCGGCACGACGCCGGCCCTGCAGCCCGTCGGTGAACTCCTCGACCGGCACTGGGAAGCAGCCTTCGCCTACGCGCGGCTGTGCACCGACGGCCCCCGCCCCGCGGGCATGCTCACCACGGCCGCGTTCACCCGCCTCTTCGGCGAATCCCTGCGCCACACCGGGCCGACCGCCGCGTGGCGGCCCCATCTGCTCGTCACCGTCCGCCGGATCGCGGCGGAGTGGGACGCCGACGGCCGCCGGGAGATGCTCCACCCCGCGCTGAGAACCGAGGCGGGCGGTGACAGAGCCGCGGCCCGCCTGCTGCCCCCCGCCGAGCGGCGTCTGCTGTCCGGTGCCTTCCAGCGCTTGCAGCAGTCCGCCCGCTGCCTGCTGTGGCACACCGAGGTCGAGGCGGAGCCGCTCGGCGTCCCCGCGGCCCTGCTCGGCCTGGACGAGGAGGACGCCGGCGTCGAACTCCGCCGGGCCCGTGAGCGGCTGCGCGAGGAGTGCCTCCAGGTCCACCGCGAACTCGCCCCCGAGCAGGAGTGCCGGCACTATCTGCGGCTGCTCGACGTGACCTACCGGCGCGGCGGTGTCGACCTCGACCCCGATCTGCGCGAGCACCTGGAGCGGTGCAGGCACTGCATGCACACCGCCGACCAGCTGCACCAGTTCAACGGGCAGCTCGGTATCGCGCTCGCCGAGGCGGTGCTCGGCTGGGGCGCCGCCGCCTACGTGCAGTCACGGCTGAGCGTCGACGACGCGGGAGCGGCGCGCGAGGCCCAACGGCACGCGCCGGCGAGGCCGTTCGTTGCGGAGGCCTTCGGGGTTCCGATGCCCTTCACCGCCCCGGGCCAGGGCGTCGCCGCTTCCGGTCCCGCTCCCGCCGACCCGGCGCCGCCCGTTCCCGGCCCCCGCGTCCGCGCGCGCTCCGCATCCCGCCACTCGGCCCACAAGGCAGGCCGCCGCACCTCCCGCCGCAACCTCACCGCGGCCGTCCTGACGGTGAGCGGGCTCGTCGTCCTTCCCCTGGTCATGTGGTCCTCGTTCCACTCGGACGGCAACGGCCCCGCCGACGCCGCCCCCTCCGAGGCGCCCGGCTCCGACACGGCCTCCTCGACCAGCGACCCGTCGTACGCCGGGGCGAGCGAGGCGCGCCAGGGCGACCTGCGCGGCCGCCTGCACAACGTCGAGTCCGGGCTGTGCGTCGGCGTCGTCGGCAAGAAGATCGCCCAGGGGGTCGAGACCGAACTCGCCAAGTGCTCCGGGGCCGAGGGCCAGCAGTGGACGTACGAGACCGACGGACTGCTGCGCAGCGCCGCCGACCCGGACCTGTGCCTGGACTCACACCTCGGCTTCTCGGTGCGGCTCGCGACCTGCACGGGCGCCAGCGCGCCCGACGCCAAGAACATCCGCTACGACTTCACCCTCCAGGGCACCCTCGTACCGCGCTGGGACCAGGACCTGGCCCTGACTCCCGCCGCCACCGACGGATCCGGCGCGCTGGTCCTGAAGAACCGCGACGAGGGCCCCGCCCAGCGCTGGGTCTTCGACACCTCGAAGACCGACCCCCAGATGGAGGCGGTCAACTGGGACGCGGACACCAGCCCGACGCCGACCCCCAAGTCCGCCCCGGCGCCCTCCAGAACGCCCACACCCACCCCGAAGACGACCGCCGCACCGACGACGGCCGCGCCGCCGACGCCGAGCATCCCGTCCCCCAGTGACTACTGCTCCACCAACCCGTACTACTGCTACTGGGGCGGCCAGAACGGCGGCGGAGCCGGCGGCGGTTACGGCTACGGCGGTGGCTACGGGTACGGCGGCGGGTACGGAGGCGGCGGCTACGGGGGCGGGCGCTGACCCCCGCTCAGGCTCCGACGAGCTGAAGCGAGGCCCACAGGGCCACCACCGCGGCGGCGAGCGCGGTCGGCACGGTCAGCAGCCCGAGCCGGGTGAACTCCCCGAGCCCGACCTCGTGGTCGTGCCGGTGCAGGATGCGCCGCCACAACAGCGTGGCCAGCGACCCGGCGTAGGTGAGGTTCGGGCCGATGTTCACCCCGAGCAGCACCGCGAGGACCGCGCCGGGCCCGGCCGCGGCGGTGAGCGGCAGCAGGACCAGGACCGCGGGCAGATTGTTGATCAGGTTCGCCAGTACGGCGGCCAGCGCGGCGATCCCCAGCAGCGCGACGAGCCCCGTCCCGCTGGGCAGCACGTGGCGCAGGGCGTCGGCGAGCCCGTTGTCGACGACCGCGCGCACCACGATGCCGAGGGCGAGCACGAACGCCAGGAAGGCCGGTGCCGCCGCCCGCACCACCGAGACCGGGGTGGCCTTCCTGTGGACGAGGGCGCGGCCCGCCAGCACCAGCGCCCCCGCGCACGCGACCCAGGCGGGGTCGACGCCGAACGCGGACGCCACCACGAACCCGGCCAGTGTGCAGCCGACGGTGACCAGCGCGAACAAGGGCAGCGCGGGCTCCTCGGACGGTTCGGGGGAGTGGTCGACGACGGTCAGGTCGGCTTCGAAGAACCGCCGGAACACCGCGTACTCGACGGCGATCGCCGCCAGCCAGGGCAGCGCCATCAGCAGCGCGAACCGCGTGAAGCTCACCCCGCTCGCCTCGAAGGCCAGCAGGTTGGTGAGGTTCGACACCGGCAGCAGCAGCGAGGCCGTGTTCGACAGATGCGCGCACGCGTAGACATGCGGCTTCGCCCGGGCTCCCATCCGGGAGGCGGTGACCAGCACCACGGGTGTCAGCAGCACCACGGTGGCGTCCAGGCTGAGCACCGCCGTGATCGCCGACGCCAGCCCGAACACACCGGTCAGCAGCCGCCCGGGCGAGCCCGCCGCCCGGCGCGCCAGCCAGGCCCCACAGGCCTGGAACAGCCCCTCGACGTCACAGAAGTGGGCGAGCACCAGCACCGCGGCGAGGAATCCGACCACTGGCCCCAGCCGTTCGGCCTCCGCCCACGCGTGCTCCGGGGAGATCGCCCCGGTCAGGACCACGAGCCCCGCCGCCGGGACCGCGACCACGGCCTCCGGCCAGCCGAAGGGGCGTAGAACCGCCCACACGAGTACGGCGACGAGCAGGGCGACGGACAGGGCTTCGGCGAGCGGGGTGTTCAGGGCGAATCCTTCGGGACGCGAGCAGATCGTGCCCGGTCATGAAACCAGGCGAGGGTAAGAAACCTGCCAGTACCCCGAACGCGACCGCTCAGGCCCCGGTGCCGGGGCTGAAGGGGATCAGTCGCACCGACGACTCGTCGCCGGACACCGGGACCACCCCGGACTTCCACACCACCTTCAGCGGGTCCTCCTCGTCCGGCGGGGTGACCAGAAGGGCGGCAGGGGTGGCCGTGGCCGCCCCGCTGACCTCGGGGTTCGCGAAGGACAGTCCGGCCCACGCGCTCTGGCCCGGCGCCAGTCTCACGGTCTCCGGCCCCGTGGAGGAGCGCTTGGGATCCGGGCCCAGCTGCTTGCCGGACGCGTCGACGAAGGCGGTGCCCGGATAGCCGTACAGGGTGCAGGTGCGGCTCGACCTGTTCGTCAGCACGACCGGGAAGTTCTCCTGTCCGGCGCCCGGATTGTTGCGGCCGACGGAGGCGCTCAGCTCGGAGGTGTGGCAGCGGGTGCCGCCGACGGGGGAGCGCGGCGCGGACGGGGTGAGGGAGTTGCTCACCGCGTCGGTCGGCACCCCGCTCGGCGCGCTGCTCGTGCCGTCGTCGCCCTCCGTGCTCCCGGTGCCGGAGCCGGACGGTGTCGTGCCGGTCGCGGGAGCCGTGGCGCCGGACTCCGTGCGCGGGGCGCTCGCCGTGCCGTTGCCGCAGCCCGCCAGCAGGCCGAGCAGCGCGACCGAACCCGCGAGCACGGACGCCCGCCGCACAACCAGGGACCTGTTCGTCATGTCTCCACACTCCCGGAGATTCCACGCACGCGCGCGTACAAAGTTCGCCGACTGCGGGGGACCGCTCACTACTCCAGGTCGAGGAGTCCGATCTCCGCCCAGATCGTCTTGCCGTCGGCCGTGTGCCGGCTGCCCCAGCGCTGGGTGAGCTGCGCGACCAGGAGCAGACCCCGGCCGCCCTCGTCCCACGTCTTGGCGCGCCGCAGATGCGGCGCGGTGTGGTTGGTGTCGGAGACCTCGCAGATCAGGGTGGTCGCGTCATGGATGAGCCGCAGCCGGATGGGGTGGGCGCCGTACCGGATCGCGTTCGTCACCAGCTCGCTCGTCACCAGCTCGGCCGTGAACGAGGCCTCGCTCAGATCCCAGCGGGCCAGCTGTTCCACGACCTGTTTGCGGACGGGCGCCACCAGCGACGGGTCGGCGGGGATGTCCCAGGTCGCCACCTGGGAGGCGGGCAGCCCCAAGGTGCGGGCCAGCAGCAGGGCCACGTCGTCCGTGGAACCGCCGGGCGGGAGCAGTGCGTGCAGCACCCGGTCGCAGCTCTCCTCCAGGGAGTCGGAGGGCACGGCCAGGGCCTCGCACAGCAGCGCGTGGCCGGCGTCCACGTCCCGCTCCCAGGACTCGATGAGCCCGTCCGTGAACAGGGACAGCACGGTCCCCTCGGGCAGGGCCAGCTCGGCGGACTCGAACGGCAGGCCGCCCAGGCCCAGCGGCGGCCCCGGGGGCAGGTCCACCTGGCGTGCCGCCCCGCCCGGCGTCAGCATCACGGGCGCGGGATGCCCGGCCCGGGCCAGCGTGCAGCGCCGCGACACCGGGTCGTACACCGCGTACAGACAGGTGGCCCCGACCTCACCGGGACTGCCGTCACCGCCGGCCTCCGCGGACAGCCGTACGACGAGGTCGTCGAGGTGGGTGAGCAGCTCGTCCGGGGCCAGGTCGATGTCGGCGAGGGTGCGGACGGCGGTGCGCAGCCGGCCCATCGTCGCCGAGGCCTGGATGCCGTGCCCGACCACGTCCCCGACGACCATCGCGACCCGCATCCCCGACAGCGGGATCACGTCGAACCAGTCGCCGCCCACCCCGGCCCGCGCGGCCGGGAGATAGCGGGAGGTCGCCTCCACGGCGGCCGTGCGCGGCAGGGAGCGGGGCAGCAGACTGCGCTGGAGGGTGAGGGCGGTCTCGCGCTCGCGGGAGAAGCGGCGCGCGTTGTCGATGCAGATCCCGGCGCGCGCGGTGATCTCCTCGGCCAGCAGCACGTCGTCCTGGGTGAAGGGGTCGGGCCGGCGGTACCGGGTGAGGACCGCGACCCCGAGGGTCTGGCCGCGGGCCTGGATCGGCACGGACATCGTGGCGTGGATGCCGTACTCCTTGACCCGCTCACCGCGTGTCCTGTTCCAGTTGAGCCACCGGTCCAGGCGTCCTGAGGCGACCGTGGCGACGATGGTGCGGCCCGCCGTCAGCGAGTCGGCCTGCGGAGAGGTGGCCGGATACAGCTCGCTGTGCCCGGGCTTCATCACCGCCAACGGGTTGCCGGGGTCCACCGACTGGTGGGCGGCGCGGCGCAGCTCGACCGGTGCGGAGATCCTCGCCGGTGGATCGCCGTTCTCCTGCGGGTCCAGCAGGTCGACGCTGACGAAGTCGGCGAGCGCCGGAATGCAGGCGTCCGCCAGCTCCTGGGCGGTGCGGGTGACGTCGAGGGTGGTGCCGATGCGCACACTCGCCTCGTTGACCAGCTGAAGCCGCTCCCGGGCGAGGAAGTTGTCGGTGAAGTCGTGGGCGGCCAGGCACACGCCCCGCACCCGGCCCGTCGGGTCGGTGACCGGCGCCATCCGGGCCAGCCAGGCGTGCGCGCTGACCTCGCCGCCGGCCCGCATGTAGGTCTGCACGTCCTTGGCCCGGCCGGTGGTGAGCACGTGCAGCAGGTGGTCCTCCAACTCCTCGCTCTGCTGCTTGCCGCCGATCTCGGACAGCCTCAGGCCCTGGATGCGCTTCTCGGGAAGTCCGATCACGTCGGCCATGGCGTCGTTGATCCGGCGCAGTCGGAGCTGTTCGTCGTAGACGGCGACGGCACAGGGCGACTGGGTCAGTACGGCCGTGCCCAGCGGGTCGTCGGGGGACTGGGGGCCGCCGGGCTCGAGCGGGGTGACCACGAGCCAGTGTCCGGGGCCGCCGTCCGCCGAGTGCTGGTGGTGGGCGAGCAGCCACGCCGAAACGGCCGTGCCGTCGCGGTGGCACAGGGTGAGCGTGCCGTCCCAGCGGGCGCCCACGGGCCCGGCGGGCACCTCCTCGCCTCCGCTGACCAGGAGATTCACCGCCGGTCTGCCCACGACCTCGGCGGGTGACCAGCCCAGCAGCCGCTGCGCGCCGGCGTTCCACGCGACCAGCGTGCCGTCCTCACCGACGACAGCCCGAGCCGTCGCCGCGTCGTCGAACGGGTACACGAGGGTCATCGTCGCCACTCCATTGCGCACACTCTCAGTGAACTGACAGGTCACTTGGGTTCCAAGCCTAGTGCGTCGGGCTCGCACGCGAACGGCGAACCCCAGTGCACGCCCGGTCCGTGACCGGACCGCCGTCAAGAGGCAAATCCGGCCGAGGTGACGCCCGGGGCACAAGCAGCTCACCGCACCCTTGACGGCCGCAAGTGGCTCACCGTCAGATTGTGTTTGTTCACGATCAGTTGTGAGTACTTCTGGGCCCGGATGAGGGAGAGCCGCCATGACGGTCACACGCAGATCGGTTTTGCTCGCTTCCACGGCCGCACCGGCCGCGGGCGTGCTCCTGGCCACCCCCGCGGCCCAGGCGGCCGAGTCCGCCACGAGCGCGTCGGGCCGCCGCACCGTCGCGCTGCGCGACGGCTGGCGCTTCGCGCTGGTCAACCCGGGCGGGATCACCGACCCGACGGGGGAGTACGCGGACGCCGCCGCCCCCGGCTACGACGACTCGGGGTGGCGTGAGATCGCCGTCCCGCACGACTGGAGCATCGAACTCGCCCCGACCACACAGAACGGCACCACCAGCGGCACCGGGTTCTTCCCCGGCGGCCTGGGCTGGTACCGCCTCGCCTTCACCCTGCCGGCCGCTCTCGCCGGCAAGCGGATATCGGTGGAGTTCGACGGCGTCTACATGGACTCGTACGTCTACTGCAACGGCACCGAGGCCGGCCGTCACCCCTACGGCTACACCGGCTTCGCCCTCGACCTCACCGACCTGCTCCACACCGACGGCACCACCGAGAACGTCATCGCGGTCAAGGTGCAGAACCGGCTCCCCAGCAGCCGCTGGTACTCGGGCAGCGGCATCTACCGCGAGGCCCGTCTGGTCGTCACCGACCCGGTGCACGTGGAGCGCTGGGGCACCCGCGTCACCACCCCGGAGATCACCGGGGAGCGGGGCCTGGTCCGGGTGGCGACGTCCGTGGTGAACGCGTCCGGTACCGGCGCCGACGTCGAGGTCGTCACCCGGATCGTCGATCCCCGCGGCCGCACCGTGGCCCGTACCTCCTCCACGGTCGCCGTCACCGACAGGGCCACCGAGACCCATGAACTGACGGTCCGCGCGCCGGAGTTGTGGGACTTCGGGACACCGCACCATCGCTACACCGTGCGGACCGAACTGCGGGTCGGCCGCACCACGACGGACACGTACAGCACCCCGTTCGGCTTCCGCACCTTCCGCTTCGACCCGGACGAGGGCTTCCACCTCAACGGCACGTATCACAAGATCAAGGGTGTCGACCTCCACCACGACCTGGGCGCTCTCGGCGCGGCCGTCAGTCTCGACGCGATCCGCCGGCAGATGACCATCATGAAGTCGATGGGCGTCAACGCCTTCCGCACCTCCCACAATCCGCCCTCCCCGGAGATGATCCAGGTCTGCGAGGAACTGGGCATCGTGATGCTGGTGGAGGCCTTCGACTGCTGGAAGAGTCCCAAGACCCGCTACGACTACGGCCGGTTCTTCGACGAGTGGTGCGAGAAGGACGCGACCGAGATGGTGCTCGCGGCCCGCAACTCGCCCGCGGTGCTGATGTGGTCGATCGGCAACGAGATACCCGACTCCACGTCCACCGCCGGGCTCGCCATGGCCGACCGGATCATCGCCGCGATCAGGGCCGTGGACGACACCCGCCCGCTGATCATCGGTTCCGACAAATACCGTCGCCTGCCCGCCAAGGGGTCGGCGGCCGACCTGATGCTGGCCAAGCTGGACGGCCTCGGTCTGAACTACAACACGGCCAGGTCGGTGGACCAACTGCACGCCGCCTACCCGCACCTCTTCCTCTTCGAGTCCGAGTCGTCCTCCGAGACCTCGACGCGGGGCGCCTACCAGGAGCCCGAGCACCTCAACACCGGCGAGAACCACACCCCCGGCAAGCGGGAGACCTCGTCGTACGACAACAACCTCGCCTCCTGGACGATGAGCGGCGAGTACGGTCACAAGAAGGACCGGGACCGCAAGTGGTTCGCCGGGCAGTTCCTCTGGTCCGGCATCGACTACATCGGGGAGCCCACGCCGTACGACGTCTTCCCGGTGAAGGCGTCCTTCTTCGGCGCGGTCGACACGGCCGGCTTCCCGAAGGACATGTACCACCTCTTCCGCAGCCAGTGGGTCGACGAACCGATGGTCCATCTCGTCCCCATGACCTGGAACCACGAGGAGGGCGACACGGTCGAGGTGTGGGCGTACGCCAACGCCCCCGAGGTCGAACTGTTCCTCAACGGCACGTCCCTCGGCACCCGGACCTTCGACACCAAGACGACCACCGACGGCCGGGCGTACCTGGAGACCACGGAAGCCACCGGCGACGACAAGACCTTCACCGACGGCCCCTACCCCGGCAGCTACACCAGTCCGAACGGCAGCGCGGGCAAGCTTCATGTGACGTGGAAGGTGCCGTACGCGCCGGGCGAGTTGAAGGCGGTGGCGAGGAGGAAGGGCAAGACCGTCGCCACCGACGTACTCCGCACGGCCGGCCGGCCCGCCGCCGTGCGTCTCACCGCCGACCGCAAGTCGCTCGCCGCGGACGGCCGTTCGCTGGTCTTCGTCACCGCGGACGTCGTCGACGCCCGCGGGGTGGTCGTGCCCGACGCCGAGCACCTGATCTCCTTCGAGGTCACCGGCGGCTCGCTCGCCGGGCTCGACAACGGCCGCGAGGAGAGTGCCGAGCGCTACCAGGCCAGTACCCGCACCGCCTTCCACGGCAAGGCCCTCGCGATCGTGCGGGCCGGTACCGAGCCGGGAGTCCTGAAGGTGACGGCGAGCGCGACGGGCCTGCGGACGGGCGTCGCGAAGGTGCGCTCCACCCCGGCCCGGCCGGTCGTCGTCACCGAGCCGACCGCTTTCACGCCCGACCATCCAGGCCCTGTGGACTACCCCCACGCGGACGCCAGTTACTCCGGCCGCCCGGACACCCTCCCGGCCGCCATGCTCGACGGCGACCCCGCCACCGGCTGGTCCAACGCCTTCAGCAAGGCCGCCACCGCCCTGCTGCCCGCCTTCAGCGGCGCGCGGGCCGAGGACTGGGTCTCCGTCGACTTCGGGCGGACCAGGACCTTCGACCGGGCGGAGGTCTCGTTCACCCTGAGCGCCACCCACGGCCTGCCCGCCTCGGTCGAGGCCGCGGTGTGGGACGGGAAGCGGTACGTGCCGGTCGAGGGCGCCTCCGTCGTCCGGGCCACCGCCTCCGACGAGCCGACGGTGATCACCTTCGACGCCGTCCGAGGCTCCCGGCTCCGGCTCACGCTGACCAGCGCGTATCCGGGGGAGACCCGGGGCGCGGTGCGCATCACGAAGCTGGAGGTGCCGGGGAGCTGACCCCGGTCGACGGCGGTCCGGACGGGAATCCGTCCCGTCCGGACCGTTGACTGGGTGTCATGCCTGCAACAAGCATGGCCTGCGACCGTCAGCTGGGAGCGCTCCCATGGTGGGGCGCCGCCTGTACCTCCCCCGAGGAGCCCGGACGTGAACAGACGCAGAACCGCCCTGTTGTCCCTGACCGCCCTGCTGGGAGCGGCACTTGTGGCCTCGCCGGTGTCCCCGGCCGTCGCCGACGAGGTCGAGCAGCTCAAGAACGGCACTTTCGACACCACCACCGAGCCCTGGTGGACGACCAGCAACGTCACCGCGGGCCTGTCCGACGGACAGCTCTGCGCGGACGTGCCGGGCGGCACCGCCAACCGCTGGGACGCCGCCGTCGGCCAGAACGACGTCACCCTGGTGAAGGGGGAGTCGTACAAGTTCTCCTTCACCGCGAAGGGTTCGCCCGAAGGACATGTCGTGCGGGCGATCGTGGGGCTGCAAGTGGCGCCCTACGACACCTACTTCGAGGTGAGCCCGCAGCTGAGCGTCTCCGGCAACTCCTACTCCTACACGTTCACCTCGCCCGTCGACACCGCCCAGGGCCAGGTCGGCTTCCAACTCGGCGGCAGCGCCGACCCGTTCCGCTTCTGCATGGACGACGCCTCCCTGCTGGGCGGGGTCCCGCCCGAGGTGTACGAGCCCGACACCGGACCTCGCGTGCGCGTCAACCAGGTCGCCTATCTGCCCGCCGGGCCGAAGAACGCCACCCTGGTCACCGACGCCGTCACAAAGCTGCCCTGGCAACTGAAGAGCGCCTCGGGTGCTGTCGTGGCCCACGGGTGGACCGTGCCGCGCGGCACCGACGTCTCCTCCGGGCAGAACGTCCACTCCATCGACTTCGGCGCCTACAAGAAGCGCGGCGGAGGATTCACCCTGGTCGCGGACGGCGAGACCAGCCGGCCCTTCGACATCGGCACGAGCGCCTACGAACAGCTCCGCCTCGACGCGGCGAAGTACTACTACACCCAGCGCAGCGGCATCCCGATCCGCGACGACCTGCGCCCCGGCTACGGCCGCGCCGCCGGACACGTGAACGTGGCCCCCAACCAGGGCGACAAGGACGTGCCCTGCCAGCCCGGCGTGTGCGACTACACGCTCGACGTCACCGGCGGCTGGTACGACGCCGGCGACCACGGCAAGTACGTCGTCAACGGCGGCATCTCCACCTGGGAGCTGCTGAGCACCTACGAGCGCGAGCTGCTGGCCCGCACCGGACAGCCCGGCAAGCTCGGCGACGGCACCCTCGCCATCCCCGAGAGCGGCAACAAGGTGCCCGACCTCCTCGACGAGGCCCGCTGGGAACTGGAGTTCCTGCTGAAGATGCAGGTGCCGGACGGACAGCCGCTGGCAGGGATGGCCCACCACAAGATTCACGACGAGCAGTGGACGGGCCTGCCGCTGCTGCCGAGCGACGACCCGCAGAAGCGGGAACTGCACCCGCCGTCCACCGCGGCGACCCTGAACCTGGCCGCGACCGCCGCACAGGCCGCCCGCCTGTACAAGCCGTACGACAGGGCGTTCGCGGCGAAGGCGCTGGCGGCCGCCCGCAAGGCGTGGACCGCGGCGCTCGCCCACCCCGACCTGTACGCCTCGGAGAGCGACGGCGTCGGCGGCGGCACCTACGCCGACAACAACGTCACCGACGAGTTCTACTGGGCGGCGGCCGAGCTGTACCTCACCACGGGGGAGAAGGCGTTCCAGGACCGCGTGCTCGCCTCACCCGTCCACACCGCGGACATCTTCACCCCCGTCGGCTACGACTGGGCCCGAACCGCCGCGGCGGCCCGTCTGGACCTGGCGACCGTGCCGAGCAAGCTGCCCGGCCGGGACAAGGTCCGCCAGTCGGTCGTCAAGGGCGCCGACCGCTACCTGGCGGCCCTGGACGCCCACCCGTACGGCATGCCGTACGCGCCGGAGGGCAACCTCTACGACTGGGGCTCCAACCACCAGATCCTGCACAACGGGATCGTCATCGCCACCGCCTACGACATCACGGGCGCCTCGAAGTACCGGGACGGCGCGCTCCAGGGCATCGACTACATCTTCGGGCGCAACGCGCTGAACATCTCGTACGTGACCGGCTACGGCGAGGTCAACTCCCACAACCAGCACGCCCGTTGGTATGCCCACCAGCTCGACCCGAACATGCCCAACCCGCCGAAGGGGACGCTGGCCGGAGGACCCAACTCCTCCATCCAGGACCCCTACGCACAGAGCAAACTCCAGGGTTGCGTCGGCCAGTTCTGCTACATCGACGACATCCAGTCCTGGTCGACCAACGAGCACACCATCAACTGGAACTCCGCTCTGACCCGGATGGCGTCCTTCGTGGCGGATCAAGGCTGACCCTCGCATGCTCCACCAGCTCACCGGGCCGCTCGTGCGCGGTGAGCGTGTGGAGCCGGGCCTGATCGAGCGGCTGGTGCACCTCGACGTACTCACCGTGCGGCAGCCGCTTGATCACGCCGGTCTCCCGTCCGTGCAACACCAGCTCCCGGTCCCGGAGTTGGAGCCCCAGGCAGACGCGCCGGGTGACGACGAGGACGATCACCGGGACCACGAACATCCCGATGCGCACCGCCCAGGTCACCGTGTTGATCGAGAGGTGGAGCCGGGTCGCCACGATGTCGTTGCCGCCGCCCGCCAGCAGGATCAGATACAGGCTGATCCAGGACGCGCCGATCGCCGTACGGACCGGACGGTTGCGCGGGCGGTCCAGGAGATGGTGCTCGCTCCTGTCCTTGGTGAACTTGGCCTCCAGGAACGGATACACCCCGATGAAGACCAGGAGGAGCGGGAAGACCACGACCGGGATCAGGACCCCCAGGATCAGCGTGTGTCCCCACAGGGTGACCTCCCAGCCCGGCATCACCCGCACCAGCCCCTCCGCGAACCCCAGGTACCAGTCCGGCTGGGCGCCCGTGGAGACCTGGTCGGCGCGGTAGGGGCCGTACGACCAGACCGGGTTGATGCTCGCCACCGCCGCGATCAGCGTGAGCGCCCCGAACACCAGGAAGAAGAAGCCGCCCGCCTTCGCCAGGTACACCGGGAAGAACGGTGTCCCGACCACGTTGCGTTCGGTCTTCCCGGGGCCCGCGAACTGGGTGTGCTTGTGGTAGACGACCAGGATCAGATGGGCCACCACGAGCGCCGCCATGATGCCGGGGATCACCAGGATGTGCAGCGAGTAGAACCGGGCCACGATGTCGTGTCCCGGGAACTCGCCGCCGAACAGGAAGAGCGCGAGATACGTCCCCACGACCGGCACCGAGAGGGTGGCGCCGTAGACGAACCTCAGGCCCGTGCCCGACAGCAGGTCGTCCGGCAGCGAGTAGCCGAAGAGGCCCTCGAACAGGCCCAGGAACAGCAGCGCCCAGCCGAACAGCCAGTTCACCTCGCGCGGCTTGCGGAACGAGCCCGTGAAGAAGTGCCGCATCATGTGCGTGAGCATCGCGGCGACGAAGATCAGGGCCGACCAGTGGTGCAGTTGCCGGATCAGCAGGCCGCCGCGCACGTCGAAGCTGATGTCCAGCGTCGAGGCGTACGCCTCCGACATCCGCACGCCGTTCAGGGGCGTGTAACTGCCGTGGTACGTCACTTCGTTCATCGAGGGGTGGAAGAACAGCGTGAGCCACACCCCGGTGAGGATCAGCACGACGAAGCTGTACAGACAGATCTCGCCGAGCAGGAAGGACCAGTGGTCCGGGAAGACCTTGCGCAGGTACTTCGCGCCCAGCGTGCGGGTGCCGAGCCGTCCGTCGAGCCAGCCGGACAGCCGCTCGCCCTTCCCCGGCTCCGCCGGGCGTTCCGTGGCGGTCACGCCTCCTCCTTCTGGACGTGGGTCAGCTTGTCGGGGTTGGTGACGACGAAGAGGTTCGAGACCCGGTCGCCTTCCGGGGTGAGATCCAGGACGATCACCGCGTAGGGCGAGTCGTGGGCGAACAGCACGGCCGCGTCGTCGCCGTTGACCCGCCGGTAGCGCAGCTCCAGGTCCAGGGCCTGCGCTCCGCCGCGCTTCGCGTAGCCGTTCAGCAGCCGTGCCGCCTTCTCCCGGCCGCGCACCGGCCGCAGGGCCTGCTTGCGCATCCCGCCGCCGTCCGTCCACACCGTCACGTCCGGTGCGAGGATCTCCATCAGCTCCGCGATGTCCCCGCCGAGAGCGGCCCGCACGAAACGTTCCGTCGCCTCCCGGCGGACCCGGGGATGCGCCTCGTACAGCGGACGGCGGGCGTGCACATGGGCCCGCGCGCGGTGCGCCAGCTGCCGTACGGCCGCCGGGGTGCGGTCGAGGATCTCCGCGATCTCGGTATGGGCGTACCCGAACACCTCGTGCAGCACGAACACCGCGCGTTCCAGCGGGGACAGCGACTCCAGGACCACCAGCATCGCCAGCGACACGGACTCGGTGCGCAGCGCGGGGTCGTCGGCGCTCGCCTCGTCGGTCACCAGGGGCTCGGGCAGCCAGGGGCCGACATACGTCTCGCGGCGGCGGTTGACCACGGCCCGCCGCTGGAGCGCGTGGTTGACGGCGATCCGGACAAGGTAGGCACGGGGGTTGTCGATCCCGCCGGCCCCCCGGCGTGACCACGACAGCCAGGTGTCCTGGAGCACGTCCTCGGTGTCGGTGACGCTGCCCAGCATGTTGTAGACGACGCCGAACAACAGCTCCCGGTGCTCGACGAAGACACCGGTCGCCTCCTCGGCGTCGGGAACGGGGAACTCGGACATCTCGTGTGGCCTCCCAGTAGCGCGCTCACTACTGCGAGGCCTTGCGGCCCCGGAATGTGACATCCGGCGGCCGGGATGTGACCCACGCCTCACCGAAGCCCTGGGTGGGCGGCTAGGACGCGTCGTGGAACACGATCCCCAGCGCGCGCCGCCGACCCGAGCGCACGACGCTCACCCCGTGCCGCATCGCCCCCGCCGACCAGCCGCGCTTCGTGCGCACCGGCCGTTCACGGGTCGTGAAGACCACCCCGCGGCCCCGGGGCAGTACGGTCGCCGTGCCCCGTGACTGGGCGCGGGGCCGTTGCTCGACCATCAGGAACTCGCCGCCGGTGTAGTCGGTGCCGTACTCGTCCAGTCCTACGACCACCTGGAGCGGGAAGACGAGGTCGCCGAAGACGTCCCGGTGCAGCGCGTTCCAGTCGCCCTCGGTGTAGCGCAGCAGGATCTGCGCCGAGCGGTCCTGCCCAGCCGTGTGACAGCGCTCCAGCCACTCCTCCAGGGAGTCCGGCCAGGGAGCCGGGCGGCCGAGACGGGCCGCCCAGTCGCGGGCGACGGGCAGCAGGCGGGGATAGAGCGCGGCGCGCAGGGCGGCGACCGGGGCGGGCAGGTCGTGGGTGAAGTAGCGGTACTCGCCCGCTCCGAAGCGGTGGCGTGCCATGTCCACGGTGGTCCGGAACAGCTCCGGCTTGTCCCACAGCCGCGTCAGGTCCCGGCACTCGGCCGGCGTCAGCAGCGGTGCCGTCGGCGCGCAGCCGTGGACGTCCAACTCGGCGCCCAGGGCGGCCCAGTCGGTCTCGGCGACCCGGGCGGCGGCCAGGTCGGGGGTGACGGTCATGTCGGTTCCTCCTCCCTTTCGAGTGTGGGACGCCGCGCACCGCTCGTCCGGCGGGAAACGGACACCGTGCTCGGGCCGCTCCGGTACCGCCTGACAGCCTTCTTGAGCTGCGCTTATTTACGGCTGAGTACCCGCGCGGTACCGTGAAGGCATGCCAGCTCTCAACGTGGAGTTCAGCGAACGCGAGCTAGAGGACCTGCGGCAGATCGCCAAAGAGCGCGGTACGTCGATGAAGGCCCTCGTGCGGGAGGCCGCCGCGGCCGACATCGCCCGGCACCGGGCCCTGCAGGAAGGCGCCGAAGCGTTCCGGCGGTTCTTCTCCGCCCACGCCGACGAGTTCGCCGCCGCCTTCCCCGAGGACGAACCGGCCGTCAAGGGTGCGGGGCGGGTCGGCTGACCGATGGCTTCCGTGGTTCACATCGACGTGCCCTGGCTGCTCCAGCGGCACGAAGAGGTCCTGCCCGACCAGCCCACGATCAACGATTTCTCGGCCCTCGTCGCCGCCGTCGCCCGGCACCGCGTCGACCCGCCCCGCCTCGGCGTCGACTCCGACCCGGCCTGGCGTGCCGCCGCCCTCCTGCACACCCTGGCCCTGCTCAAGCCCTTACCGTCGGCCAACGCCCGCTTCGCCTGCGCCACCGCCGTGGCCTACATGTTCGTCAGCGGCGTCGGCATCGACCCTCCCTACGGCGCGCTCGTCGACCTCGCCCGCGACCTGATCTCCGGCAAGACCGACGTGTACGGCGCGGCGGACCGACTGCGCTCCTGGCAGATCTGAGGCCGCCCGGCCGCCCTGAAAGCCGGGCCGGAGCCGGATCAGGTGCCCCGGCCGGACGCCGACCGCCCGCCCCCGGGGGCCGCCGACCGAGGGCGGGAGGAACGGGGTCGGCGGCCGGGGTTTCGCGCGGGAGAGCCGCCGTCCCGCGCGGGGCCTCCGAGAAGGGGCCGTCTCCAGTGGACTACCGGGCAACCGGGCGGGGGAGCGTGCGCGGCGCTCCGGCGCATGCGCGGGTTTCACACGGGGCGCATGGAATGTCGAAAGCGGGTGCGAGCGCACGCAGTTGCGAAGCACTCCGAGCATCTTTCAAATGGCGCGGATGTTGCCCAGGT
The DNA here is from genome assembly GCF_040606575.1 of Streptomyces sp. NPDC005402. Lineage (NCBI taxonomy): Bacteria > Bacillati > Actinomycetota > Actinomycetes > Kitasatosporales > Streptomycetaceae > Streptomyces > Streptomyces sp. NPDC005402. The sequence continues at coordinate 211,067 of NZ_JBEXFB010000009.1, read as the reverse complement.
GCCTTGTTGGCCGTGAGTGACTTGTGCAAGGGTGAACCACCTGTGTGGGGGGCAAGGGCCGGGTCGCATTCGTCCCGTGGGGAACCGGGGCGGAGGGGCGTCGGCGAATTCGTGCTTCCCATGCCCGCGCCCAAAAGGGATGCCCCTTCGGCACTCCTTTTCGGCGGGAGTACTTCTGTGAGTCCCATGTCTGTGGGAAGGAAACCCGCTCAGTGCCAACCCCCCACCCACCGCTCCCTCCTTACCCGCCGCCCGGCGGTGCCTCCCGAGAATCCGACGAGGATCTCGCGGCCCGCCTCAGGGGCCGACCCGACGGTGAGGCCGCCCAGGCCGTCGCGCTGCTCATGGCGCGCCACTGGAAACCGGCGCACGATTACGCGGTCATCTGCCTCGCGTCTTCGTCCGAGACCGCCTCCATGGTGGCCGCGGCCGCCTTTCACCAGGTCCTGGACCGGCTCGCGCTGGGCGAGCCCGCCCTCGCGCTGCGTCCCAGAACCCTCGTGGCCGTGCGGGACACGGTCAAGGAGTGGACGGCCGAGGACCGGACGACCGGTGTTCTGCCGGACCTGGTGAAACCGAACGGCGGCCGAGGTATGCGGGCCGCGAAGTCCATGACCCCCGAAAATCGCAAGCTCGCCGAGCGGTCATTCCAGTCCCTTCCCGGACTCGCCCGCTGCCTGCTGTGGCACACCGAGGTGGAGGCGGAGTCGATAGCCGTGCCCGCCGCGCTCCTCGGGATGGATACCGACACGGCGTCCGCCGCGCTCGAACAGGCGCGTGAAAAATTCCGCGAAGGATGTGTACATGCCCATCGGGAACTCGCGCCGACGAAGGATTGCCGCTTCTACAACCGTCTCCTCGACGTTCCGATTCGCCGCGGCGGAGCACTGCTGCCGGATGTCCAGCAGCATCTCGCGGAGTGCCGCTACTGCCGTTCCGCCGCGGAACAACTGAGCCATTTCGAGGGCGGCTTGGGTCTGCTGATCGCCGAGGCGGTGCTGGGCTGGGGTGCCCGCCGCTATCTCGAACTGCGCGCCGGGCGTACGCCCCCGACGGCGGCCCGCGGCCGGGGCGCCGGACGGCACGGCGCGGGACGCCGCAAAATCCTCGCGCGCATCCCCGCTCCCGGCCGCCGCGCACCCGGCGAGGGCGGGGGCCTGCGGTCCTCACGCACGCTGCTCACCGGAGTGGGCCTCACCTCCGCAGGCCTCCTCGCGGCCATGCTCGCCGCCGGCCTGTGGTCGCACGACGGCGGCGCCGACCCGGCCGCCTCCACCAGCGCCACCGGCGGCGGCACGGTCCCGGGCGCCGGCACCCGGACCCCGGGCACCGCCCACCTGCCCACCGCTCCGGCGGTGACCCGGCTGCGCAACGCCGCCGCCGACCTCTGTCTCGACATCCGGGGCACGGTGAAGGCGGGCGCGGGCACCGAACTCGCGGCCTGCTCGACCGAGCGGACCCAGCAGTGGTCGTACGAGGAGGACGGTCTGTTGCGCAGCGAGGCGGATCCCGAGCTGTGTCTGGACTCGCACGTGGACGCGGGCGTGGTCATTCTCGGCAGCTGCGCCGACGAGAAGGCGAAGCGGGCCGAGGACGTGCGCTACGACCTCACCGTGCAGGGGGAGTTACTGCCTCGCTGGGACGAACAGCTCGCCCTCGCCTCGACCGGCGAGGACCCGGGCGCCGATGTCGTCGTCAAGGTCCGTGACCGCTCGGAACAGCAGCGGTGGCTGACCGACGCGGCCTCCAACGCCAGTCCCGGCTCGCTGTCGGTCACCGGGAGCGAGGCTCCGCAGGCCCGGCCCGCGGATCTCACGGACCGGGCGTAGGAGTCCAGGAAACGGTCCCCTCGCGGGTCCGCCGACGGCAGGGAGGCCTCCCTTCGGGGAGGCCTCCTCTCACGTACGGTCCTCCACGAGGTCGTCGGGGCCGACCGTGGTGGGGCTCGCGTGGCCCGAGAGGGCGAGCGTGAGGTCCAACTCCGCCAGCAGACAGCGGATCACGTGCTCGACGCCCGCCTGCCCGTCGAGGCCGAGGCCGTAGACGTACGGCCGCCCGAGCAGCACCGCGCGGGCGCCGAGCGCGAGGGCCTTGAAGACGTCGTCGCCGGTGCGGACACCGCTGTCGAAGAGCACGGTCAGCCGGTCGCCGACCGCCTCCACCACCCGCGGCAGCGCGTCGGCCGCCGCGACGGCCCCGGCCACCTGACGACCGCCGTGGTTGGAGACCACGACCCCGTCCATCCCGGCGTCGGCGGCCAGGCGGGCGTCGTCCGGGTGCAGGACGCCCTTCAGGACGATCGGCCCGTCCCAGTGCTCCCGCAGGAGAGCGAGGTCGGGCCAGGTCTTGCCGGGGTCCGCGAACATGCCGACGAAGTGCAGCACGGCCGCGTTCGGGTCCTCGTGCACCGGCTTGGCCAGGCCCGCCTGGAAAGCCGGGTCGGAGAAGTAGTTGGCGGTGCCCACGCCGCGGAGGAACGGCAGGTACGCCTGGTCGAGATCGCGGGGCCGCCAGGACAGCAGCGGGGTGTCCAGGGTGACGACCAGGGCCGAGAACCCGGCCGCCCTGGCCCGGTCCAGGAAGCTCAGCGCGACCTGCGGGTCCTTCGGCCAGTACAGCTGGAACCAGCGCTCGGCGTCGCCCATCGCCTCGGCGACCTGCTCCATCGGTGTACTGGAGGCGGACGACAGGATGTACGGGACGCCCTGTGCCGCCGCCGCCCGGGCCGCCGCCGGTTCCGCGTCGGGGTGCATGATCGACAGGACGCCGACCGGTGCGAGGGCCAGCGGGGCGGGCAGCGGACGCCCCAGCACCTCCACGGACAGGTCGCGTTCGTGGACGTCCCGCAGCATGCGCGGGACGATCCGGCGCCGCTCCAGAGCCGCCCGGTTCGCCCGCGCCGTACTGCCGTCGCCCGCGCTGCCCGCCACATACCCCACCGGTCCCGGGCCCAGGCGCTGCTCGGTGAGCGCCTCCAGCCGGGTCAGGTCGGTGGGCAGCCGGGGCACCGCGCCGGACATGCCGTTCAGGTAGATCTCGTACTGGAAGTCCGCCCAGTGCTTGGCCATCCGTCGCAGCCGCCTCTCGTCGTCGGGTGCGCCGACGATATCCGCGGGCGGACGCCGGTCAGGAGGGGGTGCCCGCCTCGGCGAGGACGCGGGCCAGTTCGCGTGGCCGGGAGAACATCGGCCAGTGGCCGGTGTCCATCTCGACCAGCTCCCAGCGCTCGCTCTTCAGCAGTTCGGCCACGACGGGCATCGGTTCCTCGTCGTCGAGGAGGCACTTGACGTAGGTCGCCGGGAGCTCGCCCAGGGGGCGGGTGAGGGCGGCGGGTTCGGTGAGCGTCGCGCCGGGGTGCGGGGACGAGCGGTCGATGATCCGGGCGATCTGCTCGTCCGTCAGCCCCTGGTCGGCGTAGTAGTCCGCGCTGACCAGGGGCCAGAAGCCGTCGTGCTCCGCGATCTGCTCGCGGACGTGGTCGCTAGGCCAGCCCGACAGGAACGACTCGCCGTCGACGGGCACGCTGGAGTCCACGAACACCACCCTCGCGAGCCGGTCACCGATCCGCTCGGCCGCCTGTCCCACGGGGACGCCCGCGTAGCTGTGCCCGACCAGCACCACCTCGTGCAGGTCCAGGCGTTCGACCTCGTCGACGATGTCCCGCACATGGGTCTGCTGTCCGGCCGGGACACCCCGCTTCTCCGCGAGGCCCGACAGCGTCAGCGGATGGGGCCGGTGCCCGGCCGCGCGCAGCTCGGCGGCGACCTCGTCCCACGCCGACGCCCCGAGCCGTGCTCCCGCCACCAGTACGAAATGAGTCATGCCCGCAACGTAGCCGACGGCACCGACAAGGCCCCGGGCCAGGTGGTCGGTACCAACGGCACCTCGACGGGGTGGGCCGGCCCGCGTACCTCGGGGCCCTGCTCGGCTCGCCGTTCGGGGAAGAGGCGCGCCAGCGTCACGCCACGGGGTGCGCGGCGTACGCGGATGCCGTCCTGCTGGGGTGTGCCGACGGTACGGCCCGCCGAAGCACCCCGGCCGGCGGACGATTCATCCGTCTTCCGGGTCCGCGCCGGAGGAGTCGCCCGCCTCCTCGGTGTCCGGCCCCCTCTCGCGCACCCGCTGGACATGCTCCAGGGACTCCCGCAGCTCGCCGAGCCAGTCGTCGGTGTGCCGCTGGACCAGCCGGACGCACCAGGCGAGCGCGTCGCTGCGGCTGCGGGCGACCCCGCCGGCGATCAGGGTGTCCAGGACCTGACGCTCGGGCTGGCGCAGCCGGGTCATGACGGGCGCGGCCACATGCGTGAACAGGGCACGCTCACCGTCGCACTCCACGCCCCAGGACACCTTGCGGCGGAACTTGTGCTCGGCCTCGCGGGCGACTTCGACGCGGTCCTCCCGGGTGCGCTCCCGGAACTCCTGGATCCGGCCCTGCACGGCCGCCTCCCGCTCCGCGGCCGAGACGTCCCCGGTGAGCCGGGGAGCGGGAATGCGGCCGATCACGGTGATCTCCTCGCGGTCGACGACCACCTCGACCAGGGCCTCGAAGAGGTCGTCGGGCAACCGGCCGGTGAACCAGCCGCGCAGCTTCTCTCGTTGTTCGTCGGTAATCATGTAATGACGATTACTCCACCGCTTCATGAACACAAGGGGTCGTGAGGATGTGCGCTCACGGCTGAAGCGGAATGTTTCAGGCCTATTGCCGAAGCGGGGTAATCACGCCATCCGGCCGGATCGGGCGATCAAGAACCGCCCGGTTGCGGGGCTCGGCCGTTCCGATGATGTGACTTCGCGCCACTGATTCAACACGCAAGGTTACTGAAAGCTGTGGGGTCGATGTGAAGTTCGGGCCAGGACTCGGCAGACTCGCGCTCGCCGCTCCGGCACCGACCGAGCCGGAGGGCACACCCTCGAACCAGCGGAAGGATGCACACAATGCGGAACACCGCGCGCTGGGCAGCGACCCTCGGCCTCACCGCCGCCGCCGTCTGTGGACCCCTCACCGGGGCCGCCCTCGCCGAACCGGCCGCCGCCTCGGGCCTGTACGCCCCGTCGGCCCTCGTGCTCACCCTCGGCCACGGCGAGAACGCCGCCGCCGTCACCCCGGAACGTGCCGTGACCCTGACCTGCGCCCCGGGGTCCTCGGGCACCCATCCGGCCGCGGCCCAGGCCTGCGCCGAACTGCGCGCCGTCGAGGGGGACTTCGACGCGCTGGGGGCCGGAACCGACGTCCAGTGCACCAAGGAGTACCACCCCGTGGTGGTCACGGTGGACGGTGTCTGGCGGGGCAAGCGCGTCTCCTACGAGCGCACCTTCGCCAACGAGTGCGTGAAGAGCTCCTACGGGTCGAGCGTCTTCGCGTTCTGAGAGACCGGGGTCGCGTGGTGCCCGTGACCTGCCCGAGGGGCCCGCAGTTGGGGAGTGCCGCCCCTCTCACGGAATCCCGTGATCCCGAACCGAGGGCCGGCGGACGGAGTGGGGCCGTCCGCCGGACCCTCGGGTCACTGCAACAGCGCCACGCCGACCACCTGACGCGCTGTCTACGAGCGGGTCCGCTCCCGGTGGCTGGTGTCGCACCACGGATAACGACGACTGCGCCGACAGGTGCACAGGGCCACCCGGAAGCGGTCGGAGGCGACGGTGGTGCCGTCTTCCAACTCCACTTCCACGGGGCCTTCCACGAGCAGTGGGCCGCGGTGCTGGACTCGGATGCGGCACGGCCGGTCGGAGTCAGAGGGGGAGTTCGGCACGGACGACCACCAACTCTTCCTTCTCGTCGGCTGCGGAGAGCAGACCCCGTCGGCGCAGCCAGTCCGTCCGGGTGCGCAGCACCGGTCCGAACGGGATGCGGTGACGACGGGTCACGGCGGCCTTGAGGCCTGCCGCGCGCAGATGTCCGACCGTCTGTCCGGAGTCGCTCAGTTCGGAGTGCACGATCAGCAGCACTCCTCCCGGGCGCAGCAGGGCGGGTGCCTCCCGGCAGACGCGGTCCAGCACGAACCGCCCGTCGTGGCCCGCGTCCCAGGCCCGGGCCCTCCCGCGCGGCGGCCGGACGTCCGTCGGCGCCGGTACGTAGGGCGGATTGGTCAGGATGAGGTCGAACGACCGGTCCCGCACGGGGTTGAAGAGGTTTCCGCGCCGGACCTGGACCGACGCGCCGGTCAGCCAGGCGTTCGCCCGGGCCGTGCACACCGCCCGCCACGACACGTCGACCGCGGTCACCCGGCTGCCCCGGCGCGCCGCCTGGAGCGCGAGGGCACCGGTCCCGGTGCCCACGTCCAGTACGTCCGCGCCGGGCGGCAGCGGTTCCTCGGACAGGGCTCCGGCCAGCAGCGCGGTGTCCTCCTGCGGGCTGTAGACACCGGGGAGGACCAGAGGGGGGTTCAGTGATCTCACCTTGCCCCAGTACCCCGGCATTCAGGAAATATGGTGAATTTCGGAAAGCGAGGACGTGCGCAGGGTCGAGCGTCCGTCGGCCCAGTCGCGCAGCAGGCGCTCGGCGAGCCGGTCCTCGACATGTCCGGTGACGTCGATACCGAAGGCGACGTCGGCGGCGAGGTGCGGTTCCTCGGCCAGCAGACCGCCGATCACCTCGTGGCGTACGACCTGCTCGTGAACGGCGTCCGCCTCGACGTGCTCGTCGTAGAAGTGCTCGGCGGCCGGTCCCGCGCCGGTGCGGCGCATCGCCTCGGCGAGTCGCCGGGAGCCGGGTGAGGAGGTGATCTCGACCGCCGCGAAATGGCCCACGAGAGCTCCGCGCAGGCTGCGGTGCAGGCCCAGCAGGGACATGAGGTTCACCGTCGCGAGCATCTCCGCGCAAGCCGCGTCCAGGTAGTGCCCGTACGTCGTGTCCAGGCCCAGGTCCGTCATCAGGTTCGCGAAGAGGAGGGCGTGGACGCGGTCGGCGCGGCCGCCGCCGAACTCGTCGAACTCCACCGCCGCCATGCCCGCCTTGGCCCGGCCCCACAGCCGCGGCAGCACCCACGCGTGCGGGTCGGCCTCCTTGAGGTGGTAGAGCGAGCGCTGGGCCGCGTACTCACGCACCTGCCACAGTTCGCCCTCCTTGCTCAGGAAATGGCTGACTCCCGTGCCGTCGACCGGCTCCACGAGGAGCCCGGCGAGCGCGTCCTCGACGCTGTCGTGGACCGGGGTGTCCGTGCGCAGGGCGGACAGGAAGCGGTGTTCCAGGGCCGCCCTGGTGTGCAGCAGGTCCGGGTTCCACTCGTGGTCGGCACAGACGCCCGCGAACCCGCGGTAGTGCAGTTCGTAACAGAGGTAAAGGGCCAGCTGGAGGTCGGCGCCGTACACGTCCGCCCTCGCGACGGTCTCGTGATCCGGCAGCGGTCCGGCGCCGAGCAGATACTCCTGGACTGCGGCGGAGACCGGGCCCCGGGCCGGCGGCAGCTGTGGTTCTTGTGGGTCCTGAGGCATGGCCCCCGGGTACCCGGGCGGCGACGGGTCACCCCTGCCGCCCGGGCCGGTCCGGGGTCACTGTCCTGCGGATTCCTCCTGGGCACGCTCATTGGGGGTGGTCGCGTCCCCGGCCTCGCCCCGGTGCGCCCGCTTCTCGTCGGAGTCCCCGACGCGCTTCTCGGCGTCCTCGAACTCGTGCAGGACCTCGTCCAGAGCGGTGTCGGGCTTCTGCTTCTTCTCCGGCACGACTGTCTCCCTCTCTTGTTCGTTCAGGTGGTGACGGCGGCGATACGCAGAGGTACCGGTTCAGCGGGAACGGTGTCCTCCTCGTTGCGGCGGGCGATCTCGGCCCACCAGGAGGCGCCGTCCTCGATGTGCCGCAGCAGGACTCCCTCGCGGATCGCCCAGGGGCAGATGGTGACGGTTCTGATCCCGGTGAGTTTCATCGCCGTGTGCCCCACCACCGCACCGGCCAGGCTCTGCGCGGCGCGCGGAGCGGAGATGCCGGGCAGTTCGGCCCGCCGCGCGGCCGGGAGGGCGGCCAGACACTCGATGGCCTCCCGCAGGTCGGCGCGGTGCATCCGGCGCTCCACGAACGGTCCGCGCCGCCCGGGCGGAGTCCCGCACAGCCGCCCCAACTGCTCGAAGGTGCGCGAGGTGGCCACCGCGGTGCGCGGTCCCTCCCAGCGGATCCGCGAGGCCACGTCCCGCAGTTGGTGGCGGACCTTGCGGCGCAGTGCCCGCACCGCCTCCGGCGGCGGCGGATCCTGCCCCTCGAAGAACTCGTGGGTCAGCCGGCCCGCGCCCAGCGGCAGCGACGCCACGTAGTCCGGCAACCGGCCGCGTCCGAAGGCGACTTCAAGGGATCCGCCGCCGATGTCGAACAGCGCGAGCGGCCCCGCGCGCCAGCCCATCCAGCGCCGCGCCCCGAGGAACGTGAGCTCCGCCTCCACCTCGCCGGGCAGGGTGTACAGCCCGACGCCGGTGCGGGTGCGGACGGTGCGCAGCACCTCCTGACGGTTCGGCGCCGAGCGCACGACCGCGGTGGCGAAGGCCAGCGGTCCGGCCGCTCCCCACCTGGCGGCGGTCCGGCTCGCCCCTTCCACCGCCTCCACCAACCGTTCCACGGCCTCCTCGGGTATCGGTTGGCCCGGCCGCACATGATCGCCGAGTCTCAGCCGCCACTTCGCCGTGTGGACCGGTAGTGGCACCCCGTCCTCGGCGTCCGCCACCACCAGCCGGACGGTGTTCGACCCCACATCCACCACGCTTATCCGCATGGCCCTGTGGGTACCCACGGAGCACCCCTTTCAACGTCCGGCGTCCCGGCAGGACGTCGCTCTCGGCCACCGTCCGGGCACCGCCCGTCGACTGCGGTGGCGCGGGGCAGCGAGGAGGGCCGCCGTCTCCCTGCTGACGGCGGCCCTCCGGAACCGGCGGCTCCTGCTGCGGCGGCTACATGTGTACGACGGGTGCGGCGTCCGGGTCCTGCTCCGCCACCCCGCGTCGGAAGACCAGGAAGGCGATCAGCGCGCCGGCGGCGAAGAGGCCCGCCGACCACCAGAAGGCGGTGGTGTAGCTCTCGATCGTCGCCTGGGCCTGGACCAGCTTGTTCGTCGGGTCCTTGCCGGCCAGGTAGTCGGTGGCGGCGCTCGCGGCCAGTGTGTTCAGCAGCGCCGTACCGATCGAACCACCCACCTGCTGCATGGCGTTGACGGTGGCGGAGGCGACTCCCGCGTCCTCCGCCGCGACCCCGCCGGTGGCCAGTTGCATGGCCGGCGGCATGACCAGGCCGAGGCCGAAGCCGATCACGATCAGCTGCGGCAGTACGTGGGACACGTAGCTGGAGCCGACGCCGATCCCGGTCAGCCAGGCCATGCCGACCGTGGCGACCGCGAAGCCCACCGGGATGACCACCTTCGGCCCGATCCTGGGGACCAGCATCGTGGTGCTGACCTGGGCCGCGACCATCAGCGCGGCGACCATCGGAAGGAAGGCCGCACCGGTCTTGGTCGGGCTGAAGCCCAGGTTCAGCTGGAGGTAGTAGGTCAGGAAGAGGAAGACACCGAACATGCCGCCGCCGGAGATCAGCACGGCCAGGAAGGAGGCCGCCCGGTTGCGGTCGAGCAGGATGCGCAGCGGCAGCAACGGGTGGGCGGCGCGGGTCTGCCACCAGGCGAAGGCGGCCAGCAGCACGCCGCCCGCGAACAGGAAGCCCCAGGTCGCGGGGGAGTCCCAGTCGTGCGTCTCGGCGTTGGAGAAGCCGTACACCAGGGAGAAGAGACCGGCCGCGACCAGCAGCGTGCCGGGCACGTCCAGCTTGGAGTTCGCGGCGTCACGGTGGTTGTGCAGCAGCAGCCAGCCGCCCGCGAAGGCGACGACGGCGATGACGACGTTGACGTACAGGGTCCAGCGCCAGTCGAGCGCGTCGGTCAGGACGCCGCCGAGCAGCAGGCCCACCGCGCCGCCGGCGCCGGCTATGGCGCCGTACACGCTGAACGCCCTGGCCCGCTCGCGGGCGTCGGTGAACGTCGTGTTGAGTAGGGAGAGCGCGGCCGGTGCGAGGAGTGCGCCGAAGGCGCCCTGCAGGGCACGGGCGGTGACCAGCATCTCGAAGTTGGTGGCGGCGCCGCCGAGGGCGGAGACGGCGGCGAAGCCGACGACCCCGACGAGGAAGGCGGTCTTGCGCCCGAAGAGGTCGGCGATCCGGCCGCCGAGCAGCAGCAGGGAGGCGAACGCCAGCGCGTAGGCCGTGACGATCCACTGCCGGTTGCCGTCGGAGAAGCCGAGGTCGGCCTGGGCCGAGGGGAGGGCGATGTTCACGATGGTGGCGTCGAGGACCACCATCAGCTGCGCGAGCGCGACGACGGCGAGGATCCACCATCGCTTGGCCGAAGCGTCGGCCGGTGCCTTCACGGCACCCCCCGGACCACTCTCGGTCAGAGTCTTCTGGGACATGGAACAACTCCAGGGAAAGTCGGCTGGACTCGCCGCTTCATAAACGAAACGGTTTCGTACACGTCGAGATTAGAGTACTCCGAGCGAAACGGCAACGTTTCGCTGGAGGGGCTCCGTCCATGGCTTCCCGACTGCATGCCTTGACTGGCATATAACCGGCGAGGCATATTGGGATCATGTCCGACACCGCGCTCTGGGCCGCCCTCGCCGACCCCCACCGTCGGGCCATCGTCGCGCTGCTCCTGGAGCGGCCCCGGCCCGTCGGGGAGATCGTTGAGGCGTGCGGACTGAGCCAGCCGAGCACCTCGAAGCATCTGAAGGTGCTCAGGGAAGCGGGCCTGGTCCGGGTACGGCAGGACGCGCAGCGGCGTGTCTACGCCCTGGACCCGGGCCCGATCGCCGAACTGGACGCCTGGCTGGCCCCCTACCGCAAGCTCTGGAACACGAGCCTGGACGCGCTCGGCGACCGCCTGGACCAGACGGCGCCCACCACCCCCGAGGAATCCGCCCCGAAGGACTGATCCACCATGGCCGCAGACCTCACCGGCACCTACCTGACCCTGGACGACGGCCGACCGGCCGTCCGTTTCACCCGCACCTACGACCATCCGGTCGCACGCGTCTGGCAGTTCGTGACCGACGCCGACGAGCTCGCCCACTGGTTCCCGTCCCGCGCCGAGATCGACCTGCGCCCCGGCGGCACGGTCAGGTTCAGCGGCGACCCCCACATGGAGGACTCCACGGGCCGGGTCGTCGCCGTCGACGAGCCCCGGCACCTCTCCTTCGAGTGGGGCGGCGACGAACTGCGCTTCGACCTGGAGCCGCTCGACGAGAAGCGGACCCGCTTCACGCTCACCAACGTGCTGAGCGCCGCCGACACCGCCGCCCGCAACGGCGCCGGCTGGGACGTGTGCCTCGCCGCTCTCGACGCCCGCGCCCGCGGGGGGCGCCTGGAACGGCCGCAGTGGAAGGAGCTCTACCAGGCGTACGCCGACGCAGGCGTCCCCTCCGGAGCGCCGGTCCCGGGGATGGACTGAGGAGAGTCCCGCTCAGGCCATCTGCCGGCGCACCAGCTCGTGCAGCCGCCCGCCCGTGTCCGCGAGGAGCTGCGCGGGCGGCCCCTGCTGGGCGACCTTGCCGTTCTCCATCACGATCACGCGGTCGGCGTCCAGCACCGTGGACAGCCGGTGCGCGATGACGATCCGGGTGGCGTTGAGGGCCTTGGTGGACTCGATGACCGTGCGCTGGGTGTCGTTGTCCAGGGCGCTGGTCGCCTCGTCGAAGAAGAGGATCCGCGGCCGCCGGATCAACGCCTGGGCGATCATGAGCCGTTGGCGCTGGCCGCCGGAGATCGCCCCGCTGCCCGAGACGATGGTGTGCAGGCCCATCGGCATCCGCTGGATGTCCTCCGCGAGCCCCGCCATCGCGGCCGCCGCCATCGCCTCCTCGGGCGTGTAGGGCTCGGTGCCGCAGATGACGTCCAGGATGGAGCCGGTGAACGGCTGGGCGTGCTGGAGCACGACACCGCACTGCCGGCGCACCGCCGACTGGTCGAGGGCGGCCAGGTCCTGGCCGTCGTACAACACACTCCCGGACACCGGGCGGTCGAAGCCGATCAGCAGCCTGAGCAGGGTCGACTTGCCGCAGCCACTCGGCCCGACGATCGCCACGAACTCGCCGGGACGGATCTCGAAGGACACGTCGTCGAGGATCAGCGGACCGTCGTCGGAGTAGCGGAAGGACAGCCTGCGGGCCTCCATCGCCCCGGTGAGCGGTCCAGGGCGGGTACTCGCGGTGCGGACCTCCGGCTGCGCCTCCAGGACCGGCTTGATCTCCTCGAACAGCGGCAGCGCGGCCACCGCCGAGACGAAGGCGCCGGTGAGTGAGGTGACCGCGGTCAGCAGCATCGTCACCGAGGTGTTGAAGGTGAGGAACTCCGCCGCCGACATCGAACCGCGCGCCGGGCCCGCGAGCAGCATGAACATCAGCAGGGTGCACAGCGGGAGATACACCGAGCCCAGCACCGACGTGAGGTTCTTGATCCGGCCGACCTTCTGCTGGAGCTCGCGGCTGCGGGCGAACTCCGAGGCCCAGGCCGCGTACGCGTAGTTCTCGGCCGCCGCCACCCTCAGCTTGGGCAGACCGCGCAGGGTCTGGAAGGCCTGGTTGTTCAGCTTGTTGCCGAGGACGACCAGCCGCCGCTGCCAGCGCACCTGCCACAGTCCGAGCCCGAGGAAGCCGGCCGCGATGACGACGAGCATGCCGATCGCCGCCATCGCCATCGGCACGCTGTACCAGAACAGCAGGCCCAGGTTCATCGCGCCGACGGTCACCGACTGGGCGACCGTCGGGCCGATGCCCGCCATCATCCGGCGGATCGAGCTGATGCCCATGGCCTGGCTGGCCAGTTCACCGGTCGAGCGCTCGGTGAAGAACTTCGTCGGCAGCCTCAGCAACCGGTCCCAGACAGCCGGTTGGAGGGTCGCCTCGATACGGCCCTCCAGGCGGAGCATCGTGAGGTTCTGCAGCAGCATGAAGGCCGCCGTCACCACACCGCTGACCATCACGGCCAGACACACCTGCACGATCAGGGCGGTCTGCGCCTTCGGCACGAACTCGCCCAGCACCTTTCCGGTCGCGATGGGCACCAGCGCGCCGATCGCCACCGTCACCAGACCGCTGAGCAGCAGGTTCGTCACATCGCCGCCGGTGCCGCGCATGCTGAACCGGACCAGCCCCAGCGGGCTCAGCTTCCGGTCGGGCAGCGGGCGGTAGAACATCACCGCGCGCGGCTCGAACTCCTCCGCGTTGTCCTTCTCGATCGGCGTCTCGCGGCCCGTCGCCGGATGCACGGCCACATAGCCGCCGCGCCGCCACAGCAACGCGACCGGCGCGCCCGACAGCGCCCGGTGACCCACCAGCGGGCCCACGTTGTCCCGCCACCAACGACCGTCCAGGCGCACCGACCTGATCCGGACGCGGGAGGCGAGGGCGATCCGCTCGACCGGATCGAGACGGTCGCTCTCGGTGCCGCTGTGCGCGTTCTCGGCGAGCGGGATCCCCGCCGCGTCGGCGACCAGCTTGCACGCCGCGTAACTCGCGTCGGCGTCGGCCGTCGTCGCGCGCTGCTTCGATCTGCCGATGGACGCCAGCAGGGTCCGGTCGGCCTGGGCGCGCACCGCCTCACCGGCCTTGATACCGGCCGCCGTCCGGGTCTCGTGGGTGCGCTCCAGCTGCTCGATCCAGCGGTCCAGCGTGGTCAGCAGCCGGTACTGCTGGTCGACCATGGACTGCCAGACCCCCGGGTCCATCAGCAGGTCGGCGGCCGCCTCGGCGCCGTAGAGCGAGCCGTACTGCACACTGCCCGGCGGCACCTGCATCCAGAACACGTCGTCGTCGGTCGGGGCGGCGGCCCGCTCGTCGGCCATCGGGGCCTGGAAGAGGATGGACAGGCTCCGGCCCACACCGAGCGCGAGGGCGTACTCCAGGGGGCTCGTCGTCGGCGGCACGTACTGGGGGTTGCCGTACTCGTCGTACGACCACGTCTGGGTGTTCGCGGGCTCGTACAGCTCGCGCAGACCGATGCGGTGGACGACGCAGTCCCGCAAGGGCCGTGCCACCAAGGTGTGTTGTGGCCCTGCCACCGGGCCGAGCAGCAGCGCGCCGGGCTCCAGACGGCCCAGGTGGTGCCAGTGGCCCTGCTGTTCGGCGTCCACCGCGAACAGGTCCACCGCGCCCGACACGACCAGCCACAGCACCTGCGGGCCTTCGAGGTCGATGCGGCTGAATCCGGCGCAGTCGATGCGCGTACCCATCTGACCGAGGGAGGTGAGGACCACATCCCCTTCGTGTGCGGTAGTCATCTCACCGTTCCTTGACCAGCGCCGCGTACGCGCCGCCGCGCGCCACCAGTTCCTCGTGCCGCCCGCGTTCGACGATCGTGCCGTGTTGCAGTACGACGATCTCGTCGCTGTCGCGCGCGGTGCTGAGCCGGTGCGCGATCACCACACAGGCGCAGCCGCGCTTGCGGAGGTTGTCCATGACGATCTGCTCGGTCTCCGCGTCCAGCGCGCTGGTCACCTCGTCGAGGACCAGGATGCTGGGCCTGCGGACCAACGCCCGCGCGATCTCCAGGCGTTGACGCTGGCCGCCGGAGAAGTTGCGGCCGTCCTGCTCGACCCTGCTGTGGATGCCGCCGGGCCGCCGCATCACCACGTCGTACAGGGCCGCGTCCCGCAGCGCGTCCACCACGGCGTCGTCCGGGATCGACGGGTCCCACAACGCCACGTTGTCGCGGACCGAGCCCTCGAAGAGGAAGACGTCCTGGTCGACGAAGGACACCGAGGAGGCGAGCGCGCCGCGCGGGATGTCGTCCAGGCGCTGTCCGTCGATACGGATCACGCCCTCCCAGGGCGCGTACAGGCCCGAGATCAGCCGGGACACGGTCGACTTGCCGCTGCCGGAGCCGCCGACCAGCGCCACCTGCCGACCGGGGCCCACGGTCAGGTCGAAGCCGCTGAGCAGCGGCTTGTCGAGCGGGTTGTAGCCGAAGGTGATGTTCTGCAGCTCGACATGGCCGTGCAGCCGCCGGGTGGAGTCGCCGGCGCCGGGACGGTCGTAGAGCGGGTCGGCCTTGAAGTTCTCCACGTCCTTCAGGCGGGCCACGTCCGCCGCGAAGTCCTGGATGCGCCCTGCCACGCCGTTCAGGCGGGTGATCGGCGCGGTGAAGCGGGTGACCAGGGCCTGGAAGGCGACCAGCAGACCAACGGAGATGCCGCCCTCGATCGCCCGCATACCGCCGATCCACAGGATGAGGGCGCTGTTGCAGGTGGCCAGCATCGGCGCGACCACACCCAGCCAGGCGCTGGGCACGCCGAGCCGCTGCTGCTCCTCCAGGGTGGTGGCGTGCTGCCCGGCCCATTTGCGGAAGTAGCCGTCCTCGCCGCCGGTCGCCTTCATGGTCTCGATCAACTGAAGGCCGGTGTAGGCGGTGTTGGTGAGCCGGGCGCTGTCCGCGCGCAGCTTCGCCGTACGGGTGGCCCGCAACCGGATGACGACCCGCATGGCCACCACGTTCAGCAGGGCCACACCGATGCCGACATACGTGAGCTGGGGGTCGTAGGTGTAGAGCAGGATCGCGTACAGGATGACGACCACCGCGTCGACGCCCGCCGCCGCCAGGTCGCGGGCCAGGGTCTCGGCCACCTGGTCGTTCGACTGGAGGCGCTGCACCAGGTCGGCCGGGCTGCGCTGGGAGAAGAACGTCACCGGCAGGCGCAGCAGATGGCGCAGGAAGCGGGCGCTGGAGAGGGTCGAGGAGATGATGCGGCCGTGCAGCAGGTTCGCCTGCTGGAGCCAGGTCAGGGCGAGGGTCAGGGCCACGCAGGCGCCCATCGACGTGAACAGCACGCCGAGCAGCGAGGTCTGCCCGCCGATCAGGAACATGTCGATGTAGGTGCGGGAGAGCGCGGGAGTGGCAGCGCCGACCAGCACCAGCAGCAGGCTCGCCAGCACCGCCGCCGGCATGGTGCCCGCGGTGCCGCGCAGCCTGGCCGGCATCGCGCCCAGGACGCCCGGCTTGCGGCCGCCCCGGGTGAATCCCTCGCCGGGCTCCATCACCAGCACGACACCGGTGAAACTGCCGTCGAAGTCCTCCATCGGGACGAAACGGCGGCCCTTGCCGGGGTCGTTGATGTAGACCCCGCGGCGGCCGAAGCGGCGGCCCATGCCGTCGTAGACCACGTAGTGGTTGAACTCCCAGAACAGCACCGCCGGCGTCTTCACCTCGGCGAGCGCGGCCGTGTCCATCTGCATGCCCTTGGCCGTCAGACCGTAACTGCGGGCCGCCTTGAGGAGGTTGCTGGCGCGCGAGCCGTCCCGGGAGACTCCGCAGGCGATGCGCAGCTCCTCCAGCGGGACGTGCTTGCCGTAGTGGCCGAGCACCATCGCGAGGGAGGCCGCACCGCACTCCACGGCCTCCATCTGGAGGACGGTGGGCGTACGGACCGTCTTCGCCCTGCCCTTGGGGACCGGGCGCTTGGGCGGGGCGGAGCGGCGTCTGCTCCGGGTGTCCTGTGCGGTGCTCACGGCAGCAGCCAATCGACGGGACGCTGATCGGCCAGCCGGATCGAACCCGAGGCCACGGTCATGGAGGTGAGGGCGAACGGCGGGCCGTCCGCGGACGACCACTGGTAACCGCTTTTGGTGGCCCTGGACTTGTCCAGCTTCACGAGTACGGCGACCGGCCGGCCGTCCTTGGTGAACTGCTCGCCGAGCTGGCTGTCCCCGAGGAACGCGGCGATCTGCTGCGCCGACTGGGCCGAGCGGTCCACCGACTTCACATGGCCGCGCAGCACGCCGTACTCCTGGGTGGGCACCGAGGAGACGGTCAGGTCCACGGCGGCGTTCTCGGGAATGGAGGCCGCGTTCTCGGCGGGCACGTACACCGTGGCGTACATCGGATCGGAGGCGTGCGCGACCTTCTCCACGGCGGCGACGTTCGCGCCGGTCGAGATGATCTGCCCGATGGTGGCCGCCAGAGCGGTGAGGCGGCCCGCGGCGACCGTGCGGACGACGGTGTCGCCCTCGGACGTACGGACCTTCAGTACGGGGGAGTTCGCGGGCAGCCGGGTGCCCTCCTTGGCGATCACCTGGGTGACCTGGCCCGCGACCGGGCTCTGCAGGATGTAACTGCCCTGCCCGTGCGTGAGGATGGCGGGCGCGCTCACCGTGGAGGCGACCGAGCCGGTCACCGCCCACACGGAGGCGGCGGCCATCACGACCACCGTCACGGACATCACGAGCCAGCCCTGGGGACGGGCGAAACGCACCGGAAGGTCGAGCTCCTCCGGTGACTGGAGCTTGGCGAGGGCCTGTTGGCGGAACTGCACGGGTCTTCCCTCACCTGCGAAAGCGTGCGCATTGCTACGCGTGCTGCCAATGACAAAGGACCGACTCGTCCGAGCCGGCCGGATTTACGGCACCCAAGAGTCCCGGAACCGCCGGTTTGCGGCTCCGGGACGGGTCGACCACATGACAGTGATCAGATCACGGAGAAGGTGATCAGAGACCGGCGACCAGGCCGGTGACCGGGGCGGTGTTGAGGCCGGTCACACCCTCGACCGTGCCGACGACCGTGTTGACCAGGCCGGAAACCGGGGCAACGCCGTCCACCAGGCCGGTGACGGTGCCGAGGGCGTTCAGCTGCAGGCCGCCGGAGACGTTGTCGAGGTCGGCGTCCGAGATCTCGACGGTCTCAACCTGGGGGGTGGAGTTCATGATGGAACTTCCCTTCGTATGGGTATTTCACAAGGGGGGAGCGGCCCCCTCTGGGGACAGATGATGGCCGCAATCGCATGGCGCGGGATCCCGTTTCCGGAAACCCCGTCGGCCCTGCGGTGCGATGGATCAAAGCACGCCGCCGCTCCGCCCTTCCAATTAACCACCCGCCTCACCAGGCAACTTGAGGCACAGAAGGCTCCATCCGTGCAGGCTTGCGCACGCGGTGGTGCCGACTTCTTCACATGTGATGTCACGGCGGCGTGAAGGGGCCCTTGTCGTCGTCGTGCCGAATGCGACACACCTCGCCAATGGCATGGGCGCCGGCCCGCGGTTGTGCAGAACTCCCGCTTCCGGTGACTTGGTTGCGCAGTCGATGTGCAGATTCGCTGGAGAGGGGATTCGGGACGCCATTCACCACCCGCTGTCGCCGACCGCTTGCTGAGCGTGTCAGCCCAGAAGTGCGTAGACCGTGCTCGCCCGGGCCGCGAGGTCACCCGTCACGGAGTCCGTCATCGTGATGTCGGCGAACGCCATGCGGCGGCCCAGCTTGGTGACGACCGCCTTGATCAGGACATCCGAACCGGTCACCGCCCGCTGAAAGCTGGTGGACTGCTGCACCGTCGTCATCGGTCCGTAGGCACCCCGGGCCGCCGAGACGGCGAGCACGGTGGCGGTGTCGGCGGCGGCCATCAGGGCCTGGCCCGACAGCGCGCCACCCTCCCGGGCCATCCGCTGTGACCAGGGCAGACGCAGGACCGCGTGGTCTTCGCCGAGCGACTCGACGCGCAGCGCGAGGTCGAGGACCCAAGGGGCGAAGTTGTCGGCGAGGATCTTGTCGGCTTCGGCGGGCGTCATCGTCATATGGGGGATTGTTCCCGCCCGCGGCCCGCCCGGCACGGCCCGTGGCCGAATCGGCGTGGCAATCGGGGCGTAAAGAAACGGCATTGAACGCCCCGTGCGCACCGTGCGTACCCATGGCCATCCAGGCGCCCTTGAACAACCGACTGCCGTACGGCGGTTACAGACTCCGGTCCCCCAGGAGGTCGAGAAGTTTGAGTCACAAGCGAATTCCGAAGCGCAAGGCCGCGTTCGCGGCAGGCACCGTGGTGGCGCTCGGAGCGGCCGCGATTCTGCTGCCCAACGCCAACGCGTCCCAGGACGGCTCGTCGAACGACGCGGCGGCCATCGCGCCGAAGACTCTGAAGGCGACGGACGCCTCGGACCTCGCCTCGCAGCTCGAGAAGTTGCTGGGCGACGCCTTCGCCGGGTCCTACTACGACTCCGACAGCCAACAGCTCGTCGTGAACGTCATATCCGGTGACAACAACGTGGTCGTGCAGGCGAAGAAGGCCGGCGCGAAGGTCCGCGAGGTCGAGAACAGCCTCCCCGAACTGGCGGCCGGCGCCAAGACGCTGAAGGAGGAGGCGACCATCCCGGGCACCGCCTGGGCCGTCGACCCGCGCACCAACAAGATCCTCGTGACCGCCGACAGCACGGTCACCGGCGCCAAGTGGAACACCATCGAGTCGACCGTGAAGAGCCTCGGCTCCGACATGGCGACGATCAAGAAGTCGGCCGGCACCTTCAAGACCTTCGTCTCCGGCGGCGACGCGATCTTCGGCGGCGGCGCCCGCTGCTCGCTCGGCTTCAACGTCACCGCGGGCGACGGCAGCCCCGCCTTCCTGACCGCGGGTCACTGCGGGGTCGCGGCCGAACAGTGGTCGGACACCGAGGACGGCCAGCCGATCGCCACCGTCGACCAGGCCACCTTCCCCGGTGACGGTGACTTCGCCCTGGTCAAGTACGACGACCCGGCGACCGTCGCGCCCAGCGAGGTCAACGTCGGCGGCGGCCAGACCGTCGCGATCAACCAGGCCGCGGACGCCGAGGTCGGTGCCCAGGTCTTCCGGATGGGCTCCACCACGGGCCTCGCCGACGGCCAGGTCCTCGGACTCGACGCCACCGTGAACTACCCCGAGGGCACCGTCACCGGGCTGATCCAGACCAACGTCTGCGCCGAGCCCGGCGACAGCGGCGGCTCGCTGTTCACCCAGGACGGTTCGGCCATCGGTCTGACCTCCGGCGGCAGCGGCGACTGCACCGTCGGCGGTGAGACCTTCTTCCAGCCGGTGACCACCGCCCTTCAGGCGGTCGGTGCCACCCTCGGCGCGGGTGACGCGGCCGGCGGCGGCGCGGGCGCGGGCGACGACCAGGCCGGTGGCGACGCCGGTGCCGGTGCTGGTGACGAGGCGGGCGCCGGTGGCGACGCCGGGGCCGGTGCGGGCGAGGAGGCCGGTGCCGGCGAGGAGGCCGGTGCCGGCGGCGACGCCAGTGCGAGCCCCGGTGAGGAGGCCGGCGCCGGTCAGGAAGTCGGCGGCGAGGAGGCCGGCGGTGACGTGATCGGTGGCGAGGAGGCCGGCAACGGCCAGGAGACCGGCAACGGCCAGGAGACCGGCAACGGCGTCGGCGATGCCACGGGCGGTGCCGTGGACCAGTCGCACAACTGACGGTCCGGCACCACACCTTGAACCGGCCGCGTCGGCAGCGGCCCCCCCACATCCACCCTCCGCTGCCGACGCCGGTCCGCTCGACCACCTCCCGGCCACACCGCGGTTCCGGCCCGGGAGGTGCAACGGTCCGGCCCTCCGGCGGGAGGGCCGGACCGGCGTGTTCTCCAGCGGCCAGGCAGCGTGGGGACGGCCGGGCGGATCAGCCGTCCGCTCGCAGCAGAAGCAGGGCCACGTCGTCGATCCGCTCCCGCGCGGCCGCGCTGCGGCGGACGAGTTCGTCGGCCAGTTCGTCGAGCGGACGGTCACCGGCCTCGGCGAGCTGCCGTCCCAGCTCGGCCAGCGCGTCCTCGATGTCGACGCCGGGGGACTCGATCAGGCCGTCGGTGTACAGGGCGAGGACGGCACCGGGCGCGAGATCCACCTCCGTCGTCGGATAGACGGCCGAGCCGTCGATACCCAGCAGCGGTCCGCCGGCCAGGTCCAGCACCCGGACCCGGCCGTCCGGCCGCCGGAGCAGGGGCGGCGGATGCCCCGCCCGGGCCATGACCGCCCGACCCCGCTCCGGATCGAGCCGCAGATACAGGCAGCTGGCGAACAGGTCGGCGCCGAGGTCGATCAGCAGCCGGTTGGTCGAGCGCATGACCTCCTCCGGCCGCTGGCCGACGGTCGTGTACGCCCGTACCGCGGTGCGGATCTGCCCCATCAGCCCGGCCGCCGTCACGTTGTGGCCCTGCACATCCCCGATCACGGCGGCCGCCAGCCCGTCCACCGGTACCAGGTCGTAGAAGTCGCCGCCGATGTCCATGCCCTGCGTGGCCGGCAGATAGCGGGCCGCCGCGTCGATGCCGGGCAGCGAGGGCAGCGTGTGCGGCAGCAGGGCCGCCTGCAGACCGTGCGCCAACTGGTGCTTGGCGTCGTACAGGACGGCCCGTTCCAGGGCCTGCGCGATCAGCCCGCCCAGACTTGTCAGCACCGCCCGTTCATCGGTGGGGAAGGGGTGCCGCTCGG
The DNA here is from genome assembly GCF_040606575.1 of Streptomyces sp. NPDC005402. Lineage (NCBI taxonomy): Bacteria > Bacillati > Actinomycetota > Actinomycetes > Kitasatosporales > Streptomycetaceae > Streptomyces > Streptomyces sp. NPDC005402. Next base: position 189,897 of record NZ_JBEXFB010000009.1, on the reverse strand, counting down.
CGTAGGCCAGGACACAGGTGCCCACCGGGCGCCCGGAGGCGATCAGCGGCAGATAGGCCCAGGCCGCGAACCCGTCGGGGGTGGCGTGGCGCCGTGGGTAGAGGCGCTCCAACTGCTCGCGGGACTCGAAGAACGCGGGCACTCCGGTCGTCAGGGCATGGGTGCCCGGCGTCGGTTCGGTCAGCGGAAGCCCGTCGAACCGCTCCACGACCTGCGCGTCCGGATACCCGCGGTGCCCGAGCACGTGCAGCCGTCCCGTCCGCGAAGCGAGCACGACGAGGGCCTGGCTGCCCACCGCCGGGGCGATCTCGTCCGCCACTAGCTGCACCACGTCCTGCACGCCGACCGCCTCGGTCAGGGCCCCGGCCAGACTCAGCACCTGCGAGATGGTGACCAGGCGGGACGGCGAGTCGCCCGGCTGCGGACCGGCCCGGGTCATCTCCGCCACCGCCCGTGCCCGGTTGATCCGGACGCTCAGCCCGGTCGTGCTCGGGTACAGCCGGAACGACAGCCAGTCCCCGGGCGGCCGCAGCGCCACGAAGGACGTGCTCTGCTGGCTGAGCAGCGCCGCCCGGTAACGGTCCTCGTAGACGGGGTCGTTGAGCCAGGGCACCGCCGCCCACAGCTGCGAGCCCAGCAAGCGGGAGGCGGGGACGCCGATCAGTTCGGCCGCCGCGGCGTTGGCGAAGGAGATCCGCCCGTGCAGATCGAGCGAGCACAGTCCGTACGGCAGCCTCGCCACCATCCGCGCCGCCTCCACCGTCCCCAGCGTCCCGGCCGCGCTTCCGGCCTGGGACGCGGTCAGCAGATCCGGTTCGGCGTGCGGCGCGAGGCTGTCCTCCACCGCCCGTTCCAGCCGTACCGCGAGCCGTCCGCAGGCCGCGCTCAGATGGTCCCTCTCCCGGTCGGACAGGTCCGGCGGGTGCGAACCGGGCCAGGTCACGAAGACCGCGCCGTACACCTTGGACGCCGTCGCCACCGGCACCGCGGCGAGCGCGAAGGGATACGGCAGCACCACGGCGATCCGCGGATAGCGGCGCGCCATCTCGTGCTCGCCGCCCACCCACACCAGCTGTCGCTCCCGCACCGCCTCCGCCACCGGGATCGGCGCGCTCAGCCCCACGCGCTCCCAGGGCGCCGCGAACGCCCGCGGCAGGCCCGCCATCACGGCCATCTGCAGCACGGGTTCGTCGGCGGCCATGAGATACACCGCGCCGGAGTGCGCGTGCACCTCGTCCATCATCGAGGCGAGCGCGAGGGAGAGGAGCGGCCGTCCCACCCGGGTCCGGGCGCCCGGCGCCGGGGCGGACATATGCCCGTCGGACACGCCGACCACCTCCTCGCACGGGCGCGTCCCGAAAGGAGCGCGGGCCGCTGTCGCGTGCCGGGCCCCCAGGGCTCAAATCTCCCCCCTCACGCCGTCTCCCGCACGGCGAACGTACCCGAGTACGGGCACACGGGTACCCACGCGACGGCGAGGACGGTCCGGTACCCCCTCGGCCCCGGACTATGCCCCCACAGTAGAAGCGCGCCACGGCATCCGAGCGCCGCTCGTGCGCCCCCGCGCACCCTGATGGCCAATTCTTCGCGCCCGAGGGCGGTCCGGGACCCGAACAATGGGGCACGCGTTCATGTCACGGAACCGAGTACGGTGAATCGAGGGGGACGAGCAGTGATCCGGGTGCTTCTGGTGCACGACGCGTGTCTGGTGAGATCGGCCCTGGCGGAGTTCCTCCGCCGGGAACCCGACCTCGGAGTGTTCGACACCCCGTGGCACACCGCGCCCGGCCGTCTGCGGACCGTGCGTCCCGACGTCTGCGCGGCCGACCTCGAATGCTCGGACGCGTACGGCATCCCGCCCCTGGGGGAGTTATCCCTGCGCGAGCCGGACCGGAGTCCGCCGCGCCTTCTCGTGATGGCCAGCCCCAACCGGCCCGGACTGCTGAAGCGGGCCGTCGAGGCGGGGGCCCTCGGGTACGTCGACAAGGAGGGGGCGGCGCCGGAGCAGCTCGTGCGCGGGATCCGTCGGGTCGCCGAGGGGAAACGTTTCGTCGATGACTCGCTGGGCTTCGGTTTCCTCCAGGCGGCCGAGATGCCGCTGACCCGACGGGAGCTGAGCGTGTTAACCCTCGCGGCCGAGGGTGCCTCCATCGCGGAGATCGCGGGGAGCCTGTGCCTGTCCCACGGGACCGTGCGCAACTACATGGCCGCGATCACCCGCAAGACCGGGGCCCGCAACCGCATCGACGCGATCCGGATCTCGCAGGGGCAGGGCTGGCTCTGACCGCGTGGGGGCCGTGGCCGTCCAGCCGCCCACGAGTTCGCGGTACGCGGGCGACTCGCGCACCAGCTCGTCGTGCGTGCCGTACGCCGTGCGCGGGCCGTCCATCAGCAGCACCTGGTCCGCGCGGCGGGCCGAGCTGATCCGGTGGGCGACGACCACCAGCGTGGTGCCGGGCCGGTTCGCGAAGGCCCGCTCGGCCCGCTCCTCGGCCCGGGGGTCCAGATGGCAGGTCGCCTCGTCGAGCAGGACCAGCGGGGCGTACGACAGATAGGCCCGGGTGAGCGCGACGAGCTGCCGCTCACCTGCGGAGAGGGCGGCCGGATCCACGGTCGCCCGTGGCCCGCCGAGCGCTTCGAGGAGCGGGACGAGCCCGACGGCCTCGGCCGCCGCGAGCAGCTCCGGCTCGGGCACCGGGTCCGGCCTCAGGTGCCCGAGGTTCTCGGCGAGGGTGCCGGTGTGGACGTACGCCTCCTGCGGAATGAGCACGCGCAGCGCGGCCGCGCCGGGGGAGGGGACGGGGTGCCCGCAGAGCCGGATCCTGCCACCGGTGGGATGGAGGAGTCCCGCGATCAGAGCCGTGAGCGTGGACTTCCCGATCCCGCTGGGGCCCACGACGGCCAGGTGGGCGCCGGCCGGGAGGACGAGGTCGAGCTGATCGACGACGGGGGTGGCGGCGCGGCCGTAGGCGAAGGAGACGGCGGCGAGGGCGAGGGCGGGGGTGTCGGCGTCGACGCGGTGGTGGGTGGAGGCGCGGTCTGTCGTGTCTGCGGCGGCGCCTGGGACGTCGGCGTCGGCGGGGCGGGTGCCGGGATCGTGGTCCGCCGCCCGTGCCGTGGTGCGTGGGTCGGGCCGGTGGCCCGGCTGAGCACACCGATCAGCGGGCCTCGCGCCGGTGCGGCCGTCCTCCGGCGTGTCCGGGGTCGGCGGCGGTGCCGCTGACGCGGTAGGCGTCGCGGGTGAGGCTGCGGGCGGCCGCCGTGTGGTCGGCGCGCAGGAGGCGGGAGCGTGTGTGGTCACGGCGGTGTCGTGGGCCAGGGGGTGGCTGCCGCGGTCCGGCCCGGTGGTGTCGGGGTGTCCGGGACCGGCCTGGTCGGTGGCGGCGTTCGGCTCGGCGGGAGCGGGAGCGGGAGCGGGAGCGGGAGCGGCTACGGCGCCGGCGTGGGCCACGGGGCGCCTCCCGCTGTCCGGGCCGGTGGCGTCGGTGCCGCCGGGCTGGGGATGGGCGCCGTGTGATTCCGTCCGCGGGGTCGGCTTCTCCGCGCCCGGCTCGGTGTCGGGCTCGCGGACCAGTCGCCGTAGGACCACCACCAGCCGGGAGCCGCTCGTGCCCAGGCCGTGGACCAGGTTGCGCAGGGCGGGGAGCAGGGACTGGGTGACGTAGGCGAGGGCGCCGACCAGGGCGCCCGTGGTGACGCCGCGGGTCAGGAGCCAGGGGGCGCAGGCGAGGAGGAGAACGATCGGGAGCTGGCCGCCGAGGGCGAGGGAGGCCACGCGCAGGACGGACCAGCGGGCGAGGGAGTACGCGGCCCGCTGCTCGGTGTCGACAAGTCGGCCTGTGTCGGCGGCGACCCGCTCCTCCGCACCGGCCGCCGTGATGTCCCGCAGGCCCGGGCAGACCCTGCCGAGGCCGTCGGCCAGCGCCTCGTCGGCGACCAGGAACTCCTCCTGACGGCGGGCCAGCGGACGCAGAGTCGCCGCGAACAGGCCCAGTCCGGCGGCGAGCGGCGGCCCCACGACCAGCAGGAGCAGCGGGTCGAGCGAAGCCAGTCCGACAGCGGCGCCGACGGCCGTGAACACGAACGAACGCGACACCATCACGAGCCCGGCGAACGTGTCCCGCGCGATCTCGACCTGCTGGGTCAGCCCGGACAGCGCCCCCGCGTCCGCCTCCCGCACCCCGCGCTCCACCACCCGCGCGACCAGGACGTCCCTCAGCGGCTCGACCAGCGCGGCGACGGCGGCGTACACCCGTACCGTCCCCCACGCGCCGATGAGCACCCCGATCCCGGCCACCCCGAGCCACCCGAGTCCGACGCCGGGCCGCCCGGCCAGAAACCCCTCGTCCAGGGCGCGGGCGGGTGCGTACCCGGTGAGGAAGGTCTGCCCGGTCTCCAGCACGGACCACCCGCCGAGCCGGACGAGAACCCGCCACCGGGCCCGCAGGAACCGAAGACCGCGCGCGTGGATCCCGCGCCGCCACGCCGAGCCGCCGCTCATGACAGACCCCCGTCCGAGGCGTCCGCGTCCTCCGCCCCGCCTCCGAACACCGCCCGGTACTCCGCCAGCCGCCACAGTTCCTCGTGCGGCCCCACCGCCCTGACCCGCCCTCCGTCCAGCCAGGCCACAGCGTCCGCGCGGGCCGCCGTGGCGGTGCGGTGGGCGACGAGCAGGCGGGTGCCGCCCGTCCCGCCGCTCACCAGGGCCTCGGCGATGCGGGCCTCCGTGACCGTGTCGAGGCTGGAGAGGGCGTCGTCGAGGATGAGCAGACGGCCACCGTGGGCGAACGCCCGGGCGAGGCCGAGCCGTTGGGACTCCCCACCGGAGCGTGGGGCGTCGGCGACGAGGGTGTCGTAACCGTCGGGCAGCCGGCGCACGAAATCGTCGGCGTGGGCCGTGCGGGCGGCCTCCCGGACGCGGGCGGGGGAGGGGGACGGGAGGGCGAGGCCGATCTCCTCCTCGATGGTGCCGCCGAGCAGAGCGGGCCGTTCGAAGGCGTAGCCGATCGAACGGCGCAGTTCGTCGTGGGTGAGCTCGTGCAGCGGCACCCCGTCGAGCAGGACCTCCCCGGCGTCCGGTTCGGTGAGCCGCCCGGCGACCGCGGCGAGCAGTGACTTGCCCGCCCCCGACCGGCCCACCACCGCGAGCGTCGTCCCGCCGGGTACGACGAGGTCGACCCCGTCGAGCACGGCACGTGCGCCGCGCAGTGCGGTGACGCCGCGCAGTTCCAGCCGTCCCGGCCCGGGCGGCAACCGGCGATCACCATGACCGACGGCGGGCTCCGCGCTGACCTCGTCCAGACGTCCGGCCGCCGCCCGGGCCCGGGCCAGGCCGCCGAGCTGGCCGACCAGGACGCCGATGCCGGTCGCGAGCATCGCGTAGCGGGAGGCGGCGAGGACCTCGCCCACCGTGACCCGGTGCCGGGCGAGCAGGGCCCCGGCCACGGCGACGACTCCGAGCTGGAGCAGCGGGGCCACGGCGACGGACTGGCCCGATGCCCGGCCCTGCACCCGCCACATGCGGTGACCGGCCTCGGACAGTGCGGGCAGCGGGCGCAGGATGCGGGCCGTCTCCCGGTCCTCCGTCCCGGCGGCCCGGATGGTGCGGTGTCCGCCGACGGCCTCCGAGAGGGCCTGCGCGATCCGGCCCTGCACCTCCTGGTAGCGCGTCACGCACTCCCGGGTGTCCCGGGCGAAGGCGCGCAGCAGCAGGGCGAGCACGGGCGCTCCGGCCAGGAACACGACCGCGAGCCAGGGGGAGATGAGACCGAGGGCCACCACGGCGCCGACCGGTCCGGCGAGCGCGGCGAGCAGGGCGGCGCGGGCGGCCGGTGCCGTGCCGGCCTGTGCGGCGTTGCCGACGAGTCGGGCGACCAGGTCCCCGGGCCCGAAGCGGGCGGTGGCGCGCGGGCCGACGGCCAGCACGTGCCGGGTGAGGTGGCGGCGCAGCCAGGCGGTGGTGCGGGCGTCGAGGGTGCCGCCGAGGACGGTCTCCGCGGCGTCGAGCAGGGCGATGAGGAGGACCAGTGCGGCGCAGTACAGGACCCAGCGGGTCGCCGGCGCGTGCGCCAGCAGCAGGTCCAGGGTGCGGCCGAGGGCCGCGGGCAGCAGCAGTCCGGCGCCGGTCGCCGCCGTGCTCACCAGGCACAGGGCCAGACAGCGGGCGGGGGCCGGACCCAGGAGGCCGTGCGTGGCCGGCGGCGAGGTGCGAGTCGTCATACGGCGGCCTTCCCGAGGTGTGCAGAACCCCGGGCGGCCCCTCCCTCGCGGGAGTGACCGCCCGGAGTCATGGGCGCACGGTGCCTGTCAGAGACAGAGCGTGACGCTCGCGGCGCTGACGCAGGACAGCAGGCTCAGGGTGCTGTTGCCGCCGCCGCCGGTGTGCTCGTCGGACTCCATCGTCTGCAGGTCGAGAAGTGCCATCTCGGTTTCCTTTCCTCGGTGTCGTCCACCCGTGGGGACGGGGTTGGGTCACGGCTCCGTCACATCGCGGAACCGCGTATGGGGGGCCGCCGGAGCGGCGGCAGGAACGGCAGGTGTGCGGTGGTGGGTTCACCGGGGGCCGCATGAGCGTCCTGGACCTCGTGGGCCGCGCCGAGCGCGAGCAGGCACCCTGCCGTTCCGGTGCCCAGGTCCATCGACAGCCGCATCATCTGGTGGCCGGGGAAGGCCAGTTGGCCCTGGTAGTCCATCGAGAACCAGCCGAGCCCGTCGATCTGTTCGGCGAGCCGCTCGCGGGTCGCGCCGGGGGTATCGGTGCGCGCGAGGTGCAGGATCATCCCGGCACGGCCCTGGAAGAGGCCGGGCTGGACGTAGAAGCGGCTGGTGGCGGCGGTCAGCACCCCGGCGCGCGCCCGCTCGAACTCGCCCTCGGTGTCGGCGCCCTGGGCGAGGTAGTCGTCCAGGACCATCCCGATGCCGGCGCTTCCCTCCCCGAGGTAGGGCAGCGTCCGCCAGCCCTCGTCGACCTCCATCGAGCCGCCCGGGTGCGTCACGCAGCACTCCAGGTCCCTGCGCAACGCGACCTCGGCCGCCCTCAACAGCAGCGGCTCACCGGTGTGTTCGTACTGCCGCAGCAGGAACAGTGCGGGCCCGGTCCAGCCTTTCAGCAGCCCGGCCCGGCGCCGCTTGGGGGTGTCCGCGAGGGGCTGCGCGAGCCGTCGTACGAGGACGTCGGCGGCCTCGGCGGCACGCTCGCGCAGCTCCGACTCGCCTGTCGTGCGGGCCAGTTCGCCGAGGACCAGGCCGAGTCCGGCCAGGCCGCCGTGCAGGTCGGCGGAGAGGTTCTGCCAGCGTTCCGCGAGGACGCGTTCGACCAGGTCGAGGGCGCGCTGCCGGTGACCGAGCCGGTCCAGGACGTGGGCGACGCCCGCGAGACCGTCGTAGAGGCCGAGGGGGGTGCCCGTGGGCGGGGGTGCGGTGCGGGCCAGGAGCCAGCGCTCGCCCTCCTCGTACCGCTCGGCGCCGACCGCGTCCAGCGCGTACAGCACTCCGGCCGCGCCGTGCGCGAGCCCGAGGCCGCCGCCGTCGTTGAACTGCGTGATGTCACCGGGGAAGAGCCGGTCCTCGCGCTCCGGGGTGGCCGAGGCGAGGAGTGCCTTGACCATGGAGTCGCGGCTGTAGGGCCAGTCGCCGGGTTCGACGAAGGACGGCGCCGCCTTCAGGATCGTACGCCCGCGGCCGGTGCCCGTGGCGGTGTCCCGGGTGATCTCCGCGACCGCCTCGTCGAGGAACTCCTTCGGCACGTCCGGGAACTGACGAAGGATCACCTCGGCCAGATGGGCCGCCTTCCCCCGGTCCACCACGAACAGCGTGGTCACCGGCAGGAACAGGGCGATCCGCAGACAGGCCAGGGCGTAGCGGTCGACGTCGATGCCCTTGCGGTCCGGCGGGGCGAAGAAGCCGGGGTGGGCGACCACCTGGCGGCCGTTCTCCTCGACCGGCGCGGCCGCCTCGAAGTCGAGCAGGGAGACCGACTCCTCGTCGGGGCCGACCATGATGTTGAAGACGTGCAGGTCGTTGAAGACGATCCCGCGCGCGTGCACCGCCTCCACCGCCCGCTCCACCGCCCCGTGGATGCGCACCGCCCACGCGGTGTAGTCGGCCACCGCCTGCGGATCGGGGTCCGGAGTGAGCAGCGGATGCCGCTCGGCGAAGAACGAGTTCAGCGGCCGCCCCTCCAGGAAGTCCATGACGAGGAACCGGTGGTCGCCGAGCGTGAACCAGTCCCGCACCTCGGGCACCACACCCGTCCCCGCGACCTGCTCCAGGGCGTCCTTCTCCCGCTCCAGGCGGGCGATGGCGTCCGCCCCGTCGGCGGCGAGCCCCGCGTGCGGCCGGCCCTCCTTCAGGACGACCTTGCGCCCGTCGCGGGTGTCGGTGCCCGTGTAGACCCCGCCGCCGTTGGAGAAGTGCAGCGCCTTCTCGATCCGGTACGGCAGCTCGCCGACCGTCGTGGTGTTGCGCGCCTGAAGATGCGGCTCCAGGAAGTCCGGGAGCGTCACCCAGTCGGGCACCTGGAAGGACGGCGCCCGCCGGTCCGGCACCAGCTTGCCCTCGCCGTCCCGCACCGCCGGCACCAGCGAGCCCCGGTCGTCGACGACGAAGGTGCGCGCGAAAGCGCCGTAGCGGACGTAGAGCGGACCCTCGTTCCAGCGCAGATCGGTGAGGATGTACGGCCCCTCGAAGCCCTCCAGGAGCTTGCCCAGCTCCCGGAGCACCTCGTGCAGCTGCTCCTCGTCGGCCGGGTAGATCGTGACGAACTTGCCACTGGTGTCGCGGGCCGCGTACTTGGTGTTGCGCAGGTGCAGCAGATGCGGGCCCGGCACGAACTTGAACGAGATGCGCCGGGGCACGCAGTAGTCCCACACGATCGCGGCGATCCGCTCCGCGTTCGCCCGGGTGGCCGAGGCGTGGATCTTCCAGCCCTGCGACGGGCCCGGCGCCGGCTTCCCGTCCGAGCCGAGCGGCGTGAGCGTCAGCCAGTCGCCGATGCGTGCCGCGTCCCAGCCGGCCGGCACCGGGCGGCGCGCCGTCTCGTAGACGGGTGCCTCACCGCCGGAGATCCGGTCGGGCGTCTCGTAGAAGTGTCTGTCGGCGAGCGCGTACACCTCGTAGCGCTTGTCCATGCGTCCCCCTCCTTGGCCCACCGCAGAGCCTTCCAGCGGGGCGGTGGCCACGGACAGTCACGGCTGTCACGAGATCACCGTGCGAAACGCATGCGTCAAGAATTGTTCGAGAGGTTTCGAGCACAGTCGCCGCCGCCGCTCCACGAACGCTCACAGGGGCTGCGCACCTGCCGTATTAGCGCTGTAATGGCGAACGTGGTGAGTGAGGGCGCTGCGGGACGCAGAACGAGACCGCTGCGTGCCGAAAATGCCTTGACATCGCTCACGGACGGTCCCGAATCGCCGGAAAGGCTGCGCCGCGTCCTCGAACAGGCGCTGGTCTTCACCGGGGCGACCCTCGCTGCCGTGTACACGTCCGGCGAGGGCGGGGACGCGCTGTGCCTCGTCGAGTCGGCCGGTGTCCCCCGGACGGTGTACGGGCTGCGCGACAGCTATCCGGTCTCCGGCGGCTCCCCGCCCGCCGAGGCGCACCGCTCGGGCCGGCCGGTCTTCCTCCGCCCGGAGGAGCTCGCCGCCTGCGCGGAGTCCCGCAGGGTGACCCGGCGGGACTTCCACCTGGCCGCGCTGCCCGCGCACGGCGACGACGACCGGCCCTGTCTCGTCGCCGTCAGCGAGGACCCGCACGGATTCGACGACGAGGACCGCAAGTGCCTCGAACTGATCGCCGACGCGATCGTCTGCCCCGTCCCCGTGGTCGCCCCGGAAGGCGCGGAACTGGGCTCCCACGCGTTCAGCCTCGCCATGGACACCGGCCGGGTCGAGGTCGGCGACGGGCTCCTGGAGCTGTTCGGCATGACCCGGGCCGCTTTCGACGGAAAGATCGAGACCCTGCTCGGCCTGACCGTCCCCGAGGACCTGCCCTCGCTGATGTCCCTGTTCGAGGCCGGTCACCTGTCCATCGGCGACCGTGAACTGGAGTTCCGCATCCTCCAGCCCTCGGGGCCGCCCAAGTGGCTCAGGCTGCGAGGCCGCATGCTGGCCGGTGGCGAGGGCAGCCCCGCCCGGCTCGTGGGCACCGTCGCCGACGCCTCCACCCTGCGCTCCGACGTCACCGACGTGGCCCGGGTCCAGCGCCTGGCCGCCGCCCTCGCCATGGCGGGCACCGTCCGCGACGTCAGCCAGGCCGTCGTCTCGGCCCTCCGTGCCCCGCTCAGGGCCGACCGCATCGCCCTCGCCGAGCTGGAGAGCGACCGGCTCGTCGTCACCGTCCTCGACCCGCCCGAACCGGAGTCCTGGCCCGAGCTGTGGCGCCTGGAGTGGCGCGGCGAGTGGCCCGAGGCACCCGTACGGGCCATGCCCACCCTGGCCACCGCCCTGCGTGAGGGCCGCGCCCAGATCTGGCCGGCCGGCACCGTCCTCGAACCCGCTCTCGCCGACGTCGGCCCCGGCGGCCTCGCCGTCCTGCCGTTGCCCGCCGCGGGCCGCATGGCCGGCGCCTGCCTCATCGGCTGGGACGCCCCGCACCACTTCGACCCCGACGAACGCGCCCTGCTCACCGCCTCCGCCGGCCTCGCCGGGCAGGCCCTGATGCGCGCCCACGCCCTCGACGCCGAGCACGAACTCGTCGGCATGCTCCAGCGCCAGCTGCTGCCCCGCCGGCTGCCCAAACTGCCCGGCGCGATCGCCGTCGCCCGCTATCTGCCCAGCACCGCGGGCCTGGAACTCGGCGGCGACTGGTACGACGTGATCCCGCTGCCCGACAACCACGTCGCCCTGGTCATCGGCGACGTCCAGGGACACAGCGCCGCCGCCGCGACCCTCATGGGCCAGATGCGCACCGCCCTGCGCGCCTACGCCGTCGAGGGCCACCCCCCGGACGTCGTCGTCGCCCACGCCAACCGGCTCCTCATGGACCTGGAGACCGACCTCTTCGTCACCTGCACCTATGTGGACCTCGACATGGAGGAGGGCACCGCCTGGTGCGTGCGCGCCGGACATCTGCCGCCGGTGCTGCGCCACCCCGACGGCACCACGGAGATCGTCGAGAGCGACGGCGGCCCCCCGCTCGGTGTGGTGGCCCAGGCCGACTTCCCGATGACCCCGCTCCGGCTGCGGCCCGGCACCCTGGTCGCCCTGACCACCGACGGTCTCGTCGAGTCCACCGAGGCCGACATCGACGAGGGCATGAACCACTTCGCCCACGGCCTGTCCGTCTCCGACCCGGCCCACCTCGGCCTCGTCGCGGACGTCCTGCTCGGCGGCGCCCGCCGCAGCGACGACGTCGCCCTGCTCCTGCTGCGCTACGACGGCATGGCCACCCACCCGCTCCGGGAGAGCTGGACCGTCTGGCGGGTCCCCGAGGCCGCCCGGCACGCCCGCCGCTTCACCCGGCGCACCCTGCGCGTCTGGGGCGTGCCCGAGGACGCCATGGACACCGCCCTGCTCGTCGTCTCCGAGCTGGTCACCAACGCCCTCGTGCACACCGGCGGCCAGGTCCGCCTCGACCTCACCCTCGTCGGCAGGCGGCTGCGGGTCTCCGTCGCCGACTCCTCGCCCCGCACCCCCGCCAAGCCCACCAACATCGGCTGGGAGGCCACCGGAGGGCGCGGCATCCTCCTCGTCGGAGCCGTATCGGCGGCCTGGGGCAGCGTCCCGGTCAGCGGCGGCAAACAGGTGTGGAGCGAGATCGCACTGGACGCCTGAGGAGGGGTACCCGGAGCGGACCATCCCCGCAACAGAGAGGTACGTCATGACTCAGCACGTCAGCGACATCATGACCAGCGCCCCGGTCACCGTGGAACCGCAGACCTCCGTGACGGACGTCGCCAGGATCATGCGCGACCAGGACCTCGGCGCCGTCCTGGTCACCGACGGCGACGAGCTGCGCGGTCTGGTCACCGACCGCGACCTCGTCGTGCGCTCCCTCGCCGAGGGCGGCGACCTGGAACAGATCACCGTGGCCGGCGCGTGCAGCGACGACCTGGTGACCGTCACGCCCGAGGACGACCTGGACCACGCGATCGAGCTCATGCGTGAGCACGCCGTGCGCCGGATCCCGGTCGTCGACCACGGCCACGCCGTCGGCATGGTCTCCCTCGGTGACACGGCCATGGAACGCGATCCCGGATCCGCCCTGGGCGACATCAGCGTGGCACGGCCCAACACCTGAGCGGGACACGCCGGTTCGGCCGTCAAGTTCCGGCGCCTCGGGTCCTCGGCGAATGTGTGTGCGGGGGCGACGGGCTGACGGGCCTTCCCGCCGGTCCGTTTGTCCCGCGCCGACCGGGGGACCCGGAGGGCTCATGGAAGGACGGTGAACCGCCGTGACCCCGCAGACCGTTGAGAAACCCGTCGCACGTAGGCCCGAGACGGGCTGGTCCAGGGCCCGCCGCCTGAACGGCAAGGGAGACCTGCGGACCTGCCTGCCCGCGGTCGAGGACCGGATCGGACCCACCACCGCGCACACGGGAGAGGGCAACATCTTCCGCGGCGAGGACTGAGCGACCACACCGCGCCACCACCAAGTCACCCGCTGTCATGGCCCGGTTCCTCCGGATCCGGGCTATCGTGACGCAAATGAAGGCTCTCGTGCTGTTCGACGGGGCCGGTACCCGGTCGCGGCCGAGCAGGCACACGTCGGCCGAACGACCGGTGCCCGTCGCCGACAAGGCCGTCCTGTTCCGCGGCCCGCAACCCCTCGCCGACGCGGGCGTCACCCCGGTCGGGATGATCCTCGGCGACACCGCCGCAGGAGTCCGGGAAGCCCTCGGTGACGGATCCCAGGGCGGCCTGGACTGCGGCCTGGACGAGAAGCCGGAACAGCCCTGGAGCGACCTCCCCCTCGCGGGCGCGTATCTGTTCGCGCCGGCGATCCAGGACGTCCTACGTACCGTCGAGCCGTTCTGGCGGGGCGAGTTGGTGACCACCCACACCCTCCGGTGCCAGCGCGTGTCCCGCGTGGCGCCCGCCCTCGTCGGCGGCCACGTCGAGGTGACCCCCGCGCGGAGCGTGCCCCGGGCCCACCGTCTCGTCCGCGGAGACCGCACAAGGTGCGGATCCCTGTTCCACGGAACGGGTTCCGGCACCGACCCGCGCCGGGACAGTTCCGGCACCTCGGCCGACCCGGACCGGGTCGACCCCACCCGCAGCGAGGCCTTCGACGGGCCCGCCCCACACCCCGCCCACAGCGCCCCCGGGCGCGACCGGTGGACGGAGGTCGCGCCGGCCTCGTACCGGGTCCGGCGGTCCGCCCTGCATGAAGCACTGCCACACATCCGCAAGGAGATTTCCCAGTGAAACGTCACGAGTTCCTGCGGGGGCTCCACAAAGCCAGCGCGAACCGCAACTACCTGGAGATCGGCGTCAACGACGGCCGCAGCCTGACGTTCTCCCGGGTACCGAGCATCGCGATCGACCCGGCGTTCAAGGTGGTCTCGGAGATCCGCTGCGACGTCCATCTGGCGAAGGCCACCAGCGACGACTTCTTCGCGCGCGACAACCCGCTGCAACACCTCAAGGGCGGCCGCCACCCGCTGCGCAACGTCGTCCGCAACCGCAGCCCGTTCGGCTACTGGAAGGATGTCACGCTCGACCTGGCGTTCATCGACGGCATGCACCTGTTCGAGTACGCGCTGCGCGACTTCATCAACGTCGAGAAGTACTCGGACTGGGCCAGCGTCATCGTCTTCGACGACATGCTGCCGCGCAACGTCGACGAGGCCGCCCGTGACCGGCACACCAACGCCTGGACCGGTGACGTCTACAAGATGATCGAGGTCCTGCACCGCTACCGTCCCGACCTGGTGGCGGTCCTGGTCGACACCGAGCCCACCGGGCAGCTCGTGGTCTTCGGCGCCGACCCGAGCAACACGGTGCTCAAGGACAAGTACGACGAGATCATCGCGGAGTACGTGGTCCCCGACCCGCAGAAGGTGCCCGAGACGGTCCTGGAGCGGACCGTGGCGATCAAGCCGGAGACGCTGATCGACGCCGCCTTCTGGAAGCCGCTGGTGAACGCGCGCAACCGCGGCAGCAAGCGGGACCGCAGCTGGGAGCACCTGCGCACCAGCCTGAAGCAGCTCAGCGACGCCGACTGAGCGAGGCGCAGTGAGCCGGGGAGGACGCGTCGGCGTCCTCCCCGGCTCTGTGTATGCCTGGGATCTGCTTCCTATTTGCCGCGCGCCCTGAACCGGGCGAGCAGCCTCCCGGCCAGCCGCCTCGCCCTGCGGACCAGCGGCCGTCCGACGGCGGGCCTGGGCGGGCGCACGGCCACGACCTGGACGCTGCCCCCCTTCACCCGGAGCGTGAACGGCAGCGGGTGGAAGCGGGGCTTCTCGGCGTCGGGCGCCGGGCTCAGCGCGACGTGCCAGGCCGCTCCGGCCAGGTCGCCGACCGGCAGCACCGCCTCCAGGAGGGCCGCGGAGCCCAGCGGGCGCAGTGTGCCGGGCACCTTCGTGGGCGCGGCACCGGAATCACGGGTGAGCCTGAGCAGTACCGGCGTGTCACCGGGCACGTGGAACGGCACCGGCACTTCGACGCGGTCACCGGTGACCGTGACCTTCCCGGGCGTGACCCGACCGAGTCCCAGGCGTTCGCCCACCGTGTCGACGTCGAGGGCGAGGGTGTTTTTCGCGGTCCAGCACGGCAGCACGACCCGGCCGCCCGACACACCGGCGTCAGCGGCCGAACGCCCCTTGACCGAGACCGGGCCCAGCCGGGACTCCTTGGTCCAGCCGCCGAGCTTGACGCGGACGAACACGTCCCACAGCCCGGCGTCGAGCGGGCCGCCGTCGGCCGCAGTGGCCGGATCCAGAGCTGCCGTGCCCCGCAGCACCAGCCGCACCCGGCCGTCCTCACCCGGGACGGTCTCCCGGGTGAACTCCACGGGCTGGAAGTACTGGGCGGAGCTGGCGCGTTTACGCAGCAGCAGATCGACCGTGGCCCGCTCGAAGGAGGCCACGGCGTGAGCGCCGACCCAGTCCACCGCTTCCTCGACGAAGGCCGGCGGCTTGGTGAGCGGGTCGGCGCTGCCCTCGGCGGGAAACGTCATCGGCGTACCGCGGGACGCGAGTTCGGCGGTCAGGCCGACCCGCAGCACACCCTTCTCCCACTCGACGCCGTCCGGCTCGGCCTTGGGGGCGACGGGGGCCTCCCACTCGGCGAACGCGACCAGGTCGTCGAGCCGGCCGTCGGCGATCAGCGCGGCGACGACCTGCTGGGTGGGCTGGAGGCCGGCCGCGACACCGGGCCCGAAGCGCTCGACGACCACCCCGCGGATCTCGGTGAAGAGCTCCTTGCGGTAGTCCTCGGGCAGGGACAGCAGCCGTTTCCCGCGCATCCGCTCGACCATCTCGTTGCGCAGCCAGCGACGGAACAACCGGTCGCGGGTCGGCCCCGGATCGGTGTACTTCTCGACGACGTCGAGCGCTTCGCGCAGGTTCTGGAAGTAGCCCACCGGGTCGAAGCGCTGGAAGCCCGCGTTGGAGGCGTCGTCGCGCCTGAGGTGGTAGTAGCAGACGTAGTCGCTGAGCACGGAGACGTTGTCCGCGCGCAGATACGCCTCGGTGACGAAGACGTGGTCCTCCAGCCGGCGCCTGCCCTCGGGGAAGCGCAGGCCGATCTGGTCGAGGAAGGCCCGCCGGAACATCTTGTGCGGTGTCAGGCTGTCGATCAGCGGGGCGCTGTCGACGGTGGCACGTAGGTGGTTGCGGCGGAACAGCTCCACCGGGACGCCTCGCCCCTTGCCGGCCATCTTGCCCACGACCACGTCGGCGTCGTTGGCGAACGCGTAGTCGTACATCCGCTCCAGGGCCTCGTCGCCGAGGTAGTCGTCGTTGTCGACGAACATGACGAACTCGCCCTGGGATGCGGCGATTCCGACGTTGCGCGGCTTGCCGGACCAGCCCGAGGCCTCCTGGTGGATGGCCGTGACGTTCGTGACCTCGGCGGCCAGCGCGTCCAGTCGGGCCGGCGTGTCGTCGGTCGAACCGTCGTCGACGAAGATCGCCTCGAACTCGTCCGGGGGCAGGGACTGCCTGCGCAGCGAGGCGATGCAGTCCTCGATGTAGTTCCCCGGGTTGTAGACGGGGATGACGACGCTGACCTTGACCGTCATCGGTGTCCGGTCTCCTTGGGTGGCTTGTGGCTTGCGTCACATCTTGACGCAATGTGAGCCGATGCTAACGCCGCGTGATGGGGCGTCGTGTCCCAAGACCGCCTCGGTGATGGGCTCCAGGACCCGGGCCGCGAGGCGGGGCCGATGCGGGCGGCGACGCCCGTCGCATGGTGCCGGGGACACCGGCGTCCCCGATTTCCGGAGTTCCGGCAGGGCAGCGCCGGGACGAGTCTGCGTGCGGCGCGGAAGCGCGTCAGTACCTCCGCGGGCGGGCGGCGCGACGGGCGGCAGCCGACGGCCTCGACCTCGACCCGCAAAATCACCCGGACCGGGGCCACAGGCAGTTGACGGGAGCGGGAGACGCCGAGGGGACGGTCCTGCTTGGCCTGAGCGGCGGACCGACGGCGGCGAGAAGAGTGGTTGCCGACGCGGGAGCACCCGACAGGCGGAGCAGCGCCGGTCAACTCCTCGGTGGCCCACCCCGCGCGCGTCTCCGCCGCGTTGTGCGCACGGCCCGTCCCGGGTAGGCCTGGTCGGCCCAGACGGCGGGGACGATCTGCGGATGGGCCGCGGCCGCCGACGCGGCGGCCCTCGTGGTCGGCGGAGTAGTTGTCGCGGCCGCCCAGCCAGGCGGAGACCCTCGACCTGTGGCGCAGCCCGTCGATTCATGCGGGTGGCGGTCCACCGGTCCGTTCCCGATCCCGACGGGCCTCACTGTCCCACTCCGGCGTCACCCGCTGTTTCGACGGCACCGAACTCCTCGGACCGGGCGTCGTCCAGCTGTCCGGGTGGTGCCCCGAGGACGAGTCCGGCCCCGGCGCGCTGCCCAGCTGCCGCGGGGTCGGCCGCACGTCCCTCTAGGGTGATCCCGTGCGCCTGCTGCTGATGTCCGACACCCACCTGCCCAAGCGGGCCAAGCAGCTCCCTGCCCCGCTGCTCGCCGAACTCCCGCACGCCGACGTCGTGTTCCACGCCGGCGACTGGGTGGACACCGCCACCCTCGACCTGCTGGAGAGCCGCAGCGCACGGCTCGTCGGGGTCTACGGCAACAACGACGGACCCGAACTGCGCGCCAGGCTGCCCGAGGTGGCGTACGCGGAACTGGGCGGCCTGCGTTTCGCCGTCGTCCACGAGACCGGCGCCGCCCAGGGACGCGAGGCCCGCTGCGCCGCCCGGTATCCCGACGCCGACGTCCTGGTCTTCGGCCACAGCCACATTCCCTGGGACACCACCGCCCCCGGTGGACTGCGGCTGCTCAACCCCGGCTCGCCGACCGACCGCCGACGCCAGCCGCACTGCACCTACATGACGGCGACCGTGGCCGACGGCAGCCTCACGGACGTGACGCTGCACCGCCTGCCGCCGCGGTCCGTCTCGCCCTAGAACCCTCGGGCACCCGGGACTGTCAGTGTCCGGTGCGCCCCGTGCGCCCCGTGCGCCCCCAGGACTCCGGGGCGCCACGCACCGTCCTCGTCGTGATGTGCGCCGGATGCTTGCCCGCCTCCCTCGTGGTGGCGGGCACTGTCGCGGGACCAGACGCGTTTTCTGCGGGGCTTCCCCCCGTGGCGCTCGGCTCGGCCTGCTTCTACGCGGTTGCCGCTGCGCCGGTGCTGACTCTGCTGCCGGGCGCTCCGACATCGGCGCACCGGCACTCATGGATCCGGGCCGCTCCGAGTACAGGGGAGGCGGCCCGGACGCTGCGAGTGTGCGTTCTCACGGACCTCCTTCCCGATCGGAGGTGGGGGAGGGCTCGGACGCCCTTTCCCGTACTCTGCCGCCTACCCCTCTGGGCACGTGTCACACCCCTCGATTCCGCCCTCGTCCGATTCGGGTGACCGCGACCACCGCGACCGCCGCCGACGCGGTCACTGACCGGGGACGTCTCGGGGGCCTCCTCGGGACCGACACGGCCGTACCGCCGCCCTGCCCGCTGAGGGTGCCGGGCACCGTGGCCCGCGGTGCCCTGGCCGCGGATCTCCCGGCCGCTCGCGATCAGCTCACCTCCAGGCAGGCTTCACGAGGACGGATGGATCGCCCCCGCCGTCGCCGTCAGCGGAGCACCGCTGCCGCCCCAGCGCAGCGCGACGATCTCGGCGGCCACCGACACGGCGACCTCCTCCGGCGTACGGGCCCCGAGGTCGAGGCCGACCGGCGAGCGCAGCCGGGCCAGCTCGGCCTCGGCCAGCCCCGATTCGGTGAGCCGCTTCATCCGGTCGTCGTGTGTACGGCGGCTGCCCATCGCCCCGATGTACGCCGCGGGCCGGCGCAGCGCCTCCTCCAGCAGGGGCACGTCGAACTTCGGGTCGTGGGTCAGGACGCAGATCACGGTGCGCTCGTCGGTGTCGGTGCCGCCGAGGTAGCGGTGCGGCCAGTCCACGACGACCTCCACGCCCTCCGGGAAGCGCTTCGGCGTGGCGAAGACGGGGCGGGCGTCGCAGACCGTGACCCGGTAGCCGAGGAAGGCGCCGATCCGGGCGACCGCGGCCGCGTAGTCGATCGCGCCGAAGACCAGCATGCGGGGCGGCGGGGCGAAGGAGTGCAGGAAGACGCCGACCGCGTCCTCGCGGCGCTCACCGTGCGGGCCGTAATGCCGCAACCCGGTCGCGCCCAGGGCGAGTTCACCGCGGGCGTCGGCGGTGACCGCCACGTCCAGGCCGGTGGTGCCCAGGGTGCCCGCGACGCGGTCCGGCCACACGGCGAGCGTGGCACCGCGGGGTGCGGGGCCCTCGGCCACCGTCGCCACGGTCACCGGGTGGCCCGCGGCGACCGACTCCGCGATGTCGCCGAACGCGGGATCGAGGGCGGCCGTCACCGGACGTACGAGAAGGGTGATCTCACCGCCGCAGGTGAGCCCCACCGCGAACGCGTCCTCGTCGCTGTACCCGAAGGTCTCCAGACGGGCCTCGCCGGTCGCCACGACCTCCTGCGCCAGTTCGAAGACGGCGCCCTCGACACAGCCGCCGGACACACTGCCGACCACCTCGTCGTCCGGGCCCACGGCCATGGCCGCACCCGGATCGCGGGGTGCGCTGCGGCTCGTCGAGACGACCGTGGCCAGCCCGAACGCCACCCCTGCCGTGTACCAGCCGTTCAGTACCGGGAGGATGTCACGCATCGTCGGCTCCTTTCGCCACCGCCGCCAGACGCTCCGGCACGGCTCGGCCCGGATCACCCGGTGCGCCGGCCGGTGCAAGCGTCGCATTCGGGCCGCGAGGAGCTCCGGATCGCCACGCTCCCGGCCTACCGCAGCAGCTCACCGAGCCGGGTACCCCCGAACCGAGCCGCTGACGGACTTAATCCGTTGCCGTCGGGGCCGCGCACCTGCTGCACTTCTCGTGTCCTTGCCGTCGCACGTTCCAGGAGCCGTAATGCGCACTGCGTCCATGTCCCACCCGGAAGGAATCCCCCTCTCTCCAAAGGACATGACGCTTCGTGCACTTGCTCAACCTCGGGATCCTCGCCCACGTCGACGCCGGTAAGACCAGCCTGACCGAGCGGCTGCTGCACTCGGTCGGAGTCATCGACGAGATCGGCAGCGTCGACGCCGGCAGCACACAGACCGACATCCTCGCGCTGGAGCGCCGGCGCGGCATCACCATCAAGTCCGCCGTCGTCTCCTTCGCGGTCGACGACGTCACCGTCAACCTCATCGACACCCCCGGCCACCCGGACTTCATCGCCGAGGTGGAGCGGGTGCTCGGTGTGCTCGACGGCGCCGTGCTCGTCGTCTCGGCCGTCGAGGGCGTCCAGGCACAGACCCGGGTCCTGATGCGGACCCTCCAGCGGCTGCGCATCCCGACCCTCGTCTTCGTCAACAAGATCGACCGGCGGGGAGCGGGGTACGACCGTGTCCTGCGGGCCGTCGCCGACCGGCTCACTCCGGCGATCGTGCCGATGGGGACGGTGGACGCACCCGGCACGCGCGAGGCCCGCTTCCTCCCGGGGATCGGTGCCTACGACGTCCTCACGGACCATGACGACGATCTGCTGTCGGCCTGTGTCGAGGGGCGGGTCGGTGCGGATCCGCTGCGCAGGGCACTGGTCGCGCAGACCCGGCAGGCCCTGGTGCACCCGGTGTTCTTCGGGTCGGCGGTCACGGGCGCGGGAGTGCCCGAACTGATCACCGGGATCAAGGAGTTGCTGCCCGCCGCCGACGGCGACCCCGAAGGGCCCGTCTCCGGCACGGTGTTCAAGGTCGAGCGGGGCCCGGCGGGGGAGAAGGTCGCGTACGCGCGCCTCTTCTCCGGCACGCTCGGCATCCGTGACCGGGTGCCGTTCGGTGAGGCGCGCACCGAGGGCCGTATCACCGCGATCAGCGTTTTCGACGGCGGCACCGAGAGCCGCCGGGAAGCGGTCCCGGCGGGACGGATCGCCAAGCTCTGGGGCCTTGCCGACATCCGCATCGGCGACGCCCTCGGCGAACCCCGCAAGGCCCACGGCCATTTCTTCGCCCCGCCCTCCCTCGAAACGGTCGTCGTCCCGGGCCCGGACACGGACGCCAGGTCCCTCCACGTCGCCCTGACCCAGTTGGCCGAGCAGGACCCGCTGATCGGTCTGCGCCACGACGAGGAGCGCCAGGAGACCTCCGTCTCCCTCTACGGCGAGGTCCAGAAGGAGGTCATCCAGGCCACGCTCGCCGAGGAGTTCGGCTTCGACGTGACCTTCCGGGAGAGCTCGCCGCTGTGCATCGAGCGGCCCGCCGGCACGGGCGCGGCCGTCCTGTTCAACAAGAAGGACGGCAACCCGTTCCTCGCCACCGTCGGCCTGCGGGTCGACCCGGCACCCACCGGATCGGGCATCGGGTTCCGGCGGGAGGTGGAGCTGGGCGCCATGCCCTACGCCTTCTTCAAGGCCGTCGAGGACACCGTGCACGCGACCCTCTGCCAGGGCCTGTACGGCTGGCAGGTCACCGACTGCACGATCACCATGACCCACTGCGGTTACTCGCCCCGGCAGAGCCATGCCCATCAGCGCTTCAACAAGAGCATGTCCAGCACGGGCGCCGACTTCCGTGGCGTGACCCCGCTGGTCCTGGTCGAGGCCCTGCGCCGGGCGGGCACGGGAGTGTACGAGCCCGTGCACCGGTTCCGTGTCGAGGCCCCGGCCGACACCCTCGGGGCCCTGCTGCCGGCGCTGGGCGCGCTGCGGGCCGTACCGGAGACCACCGAGACCCGGGGGGAGACCGGCGCGGTGGAGGGCACGGTGCCGGCGGCCCGACTCCACGCGCTGGAGCTACGGCTGCCCGCCCTCACCAGGGGTGAGGGCGAGTTGGAGAGTGTCTTCGACCACTACGCACGGATCACCTACGGCAATGTCCCGTTTCGACCGGCCCCTACCCGGAAAAGCTGAAACTTACTCATCAGTCATAACTGTTGACGGTGTGCCGGATGAGTCGGACTGTAAGGTACATGCCGAATAAACGCGCACGTCTGCTCGTTGTTCTGGTTGTCCTCTGTGGATTCCTGACGGTCGCGGGCGCCCGGCCCGCCCCCGCCGACGCCCTCACCGACTCCCTCTCCTTCGACGGCACCCCCCTCACCGTCCAGAACGGACGGTTCGTCGACGGCAACGGCCGCGAGGTCGTGCTGCGTGGCTACAACGTCTCCGGCGAGACCAAGCTCGCCGAGAACAAGGGCCTGCCCTTCGCCTCGGTCGCCGACGCCAGGAAGTCGGCGACCGCGCTGAGAGCCCTCGGCGGCGGCAACTCCGTGCGCTTCCTGCTGTCCTGGGCCTACGCGGAACCGGTGAAAGGTCAGGTCGACACCATGTACCTGGCGAACGCCACCGCCCAGATGCGCGCGTTCCTCGACGCGGGCATCCGCGTCTACCCCGACTTCCACCAGGACCTGTACTCCCGCTGGCTGTTCAACTCGGGCAGCTGGTACACCGGCGACGGCGCCCCCGCATGGGCGGTCGCGCTCGGCAACTACTCCGCCGAGTCCTGCGGAATCTGCCTGATGTGGGGGCAGAACATCACGCAGAACGGTGCGGTGAAGGCCGGCCAGTACGACTTCTGGCACAACCGGTACGGCCTCCAGGACTTCTTCCTGGACACCGCGCAGAAGACGATGGCGTACCTCAAGGCGAATCTCAGCAGCGAGGAGTTCGCCTCGGTCGTCGGCTTCGACCCGTACAACGAGCCCTACGCCGGCACCTACGACTCCGGGCAGAACAGCCGCACCTGGGAACGCGACCTGCTGTGGCCCTTCTATGTGAAGTTCCGGGCCCGGATGGACGCGGCGGGCTGGACGGACAAGCCCGCCATGGTCGAGCCGAACCTCTTCTGGAACGGCAACGTCAGCAAGGAGGAGGGCGGCCTGCTCGACGCCGGCACGCTCGGCTCCCGGTACGTCTTCAACACCCACTTCTACGACCAGAAGGCCATCTCGGGCATCCTGATGTGGGGCAACGCCTCCGACGGCCAGTACGTCGGCGACTTCGGCACGGTCCGCGACCGCGCGGCGGCGGCCGGGACGACGGCCGTGGTCAGCGAGTTCGGGCACCCGCTGAACGGCTCGACCGCCGGCAAGGCGCCGACCGTCCTCAAGGCCATGTACCAGGCCCTCGACTCCCGGGTGAAGGGCGCCAACTGGTGGTCCACGCCCGCCGGTTCGGGACCGGTCCTCTCCGGCACGCAGTGGCAGTGGGACATCTACAACGGCCGCCACCACGAGCTGATGAACGACAACCCGGACAAGGTCATGACGTCGGGCGACGCCTGGAACGACGAGGACCTGTCGGCCGTGAGACTCGACGACTCCGGCACGGCGGTACTCCGCCAGGACGCCCGGCTCCTCGACCGGGTCTACCCGAGCGCCACCTCCGGCACCACGGTCGCCTTCACCTACGAGGACCGCTCACGGGACGGTTCCACGACCCTGACCTGGAACCCGGTGCCGAGCAGTCTGCCGAACGTGTCGTCGCTGGTCGGGTCGGGCCAGTACTCGGTCCTGGTGTGGCGCTCGGCAAGCGGCTCCGCGCCCACCGAACTCCACCTGCCCGCCTCTTTCCCGGCCGCGACCACCACCGTCGTCTCCGACCTGGGCACGGTCCACGGCCCGCCCGCGTACACCCCGTCCACCCCGGTCGGCGCGGCTGTCGAACCGGGCGGCACCGGCAGCCGCCGCCTCCTGTTCACCGACTCCGACTCCGGCGTCCTGCACTACGCGCTGGTGACCAACGGGGCCACCTCGCCCTCCGCGTCCGTGCTGGGCGCGGCCAGGTCCGAACTCGCGGCCTGGACGGCGCAGAAGTTCGGCTGACCCTGCCCTCGTCGGACGGCCGGGCCGGTACCGGTCCCAGAAGGGGGCGGTACCGGCCCGGCTGCGAGATCCGACGTTCCCGCTACGAGGCGGGACTGGTCCAGTCCGCGGCCACATGCCCGAGGCGCACCCGCTGCGGATGGTCGCCCACCGGCACGGACACCGTCTTCTGGCCGGTCGCGAAGTCGATCGCGGTGACCTGGTCGGCACCGCTCTCGGACACGACACAGCTCTTGCCGTCCCCGCTGACGGTCGCCCAGTAGGGCTTCGAGACGGTGACGAGCGGGCCCTCCTGGAGGGTGGTGCGGTTCACGACGGTCGCGTAGTCGTCCATCGTGCCCGCGACGCACAGCTTGCTGCCGTCCGGGCTCATCGAAAGACCGTGGTGGCGCGAGTCGTTGACCATGGTGGTGCGGTCGTCGCTGGTCGCCGGGTTCTTCGGCAGGGTCTTCGTACGGGTGATCTTGTCGGTGGCGACGTCGTACTCGAAGAAGCCGTTGAAGAACGACACCTGGAAGTACAGCTTCGACTCGTCCGGCGAGAACACCGCGGGACGGACGGCGTCCGAGTAGTCCTTGAGGCCGATCGCGTTCAGCCTGTCCCGCATGTCGATGATCTTGACCTGCTTGTAGGTCGTGGCGTCGACCACCGTGATGTGCCGGTCGCCCTTCGTGAAGTCCTGCCAGGGGGCGTCGGAGTCGGTGTTCACGTCACCGATCGCCATGTTCCAGATGTACTTGCCGTCCCTGCTGAAGATGTTCTCGTGCGGCTTGTCGCCGGTGGCGAACGAGCCGAGCTGCTGACCGGTGTTGATGTTCAGCACATGCACGGTGTTCGCGGTGGAGGCGGACACCGCGACCCGGGTGCCGTCGGGGGAGACCGCCATGTGGTCCGCCCGGTAACCCGAGACCTTGAAGCGCCAGTTGATCTTCCCGGTGGCCAGGTCGATCGACACCACGTCCGCGAAGCTCGGCCGGGAGACCACCACCGACTTGCCGTCCGGCGTGGAGTACATGTCGTCGACGAACTGGTCGTGGCCCTCGCCGACGCTGTTGCGGATCGCCATGAAGTAGATCCACTTGATCGGATCGGCGTTGATCTCCGCCATCCGCGCGTCCTTGTCGGGGACGACGTTGATCCGGCCGATCTTCGCCAGGTCGCCGGAGGACTTGATGACGTCGGCGGTGCCGTCCCAGTTGTTGCCCACGAACAGCACCTCGCGCAGGGCGGCGGCGTCCGCGGCGGAGGCGGCGGTAGCGGGAACGGTGGCGGTCAGGACGACGGCGGCGGCCATGGCGCACAGGTGTCTGGGCTTGAGAACAGGCATGACGGGTCTCCCTCTGGGCGGCTCATGACGGGGGCATGCCAAGACGGCAAAACTGAAGACGCGTGCTTTCAGAGTTAACTTACTGCAAAGTAAGGAAGGGGGGCCCTTCTCCACAAGACTGCGTACACGACAAAATTGGCGCTCATACGGAAGGCCGGACACTCCGGCCGGAGTGGGAGGTGCGGTGACGGGCAGGCTCAAGGCCCCGACCGGTCGCTACGGCGGCAAGACGGCCGCGGAGCGGCAGGCCGAGCGGCGCCGCCGTTTCCTGGACGCGGCACTCCAGCTCTTCGGGGACGCTCCCGGCTACCGCGCCACGACCGTCGCGGCCCTCAGCGAGGCCGCGGGCCTTTCCACCCGCCAGTTCTACGAGGAGTTCCGCACCCTCGAGGACGTCCTGGCGGCGCTTCACCTGGAGGTCAACGACTGGGCGACGGTGGCCGTGGTGGCCGCGGTGGCCGACGCGGACCACCTGCCCCTCGCCGAGCGGGCGGCCGCGATCTTCCGTGCGTACGCGGCGAACGTCACGTCCGATCCCCGCCGGGTGCGGATCACGTTCGTGGAGATCATCGGCGTCAGCGCGCGCCTTGAGGAACAGCGGCTGGCCCGTCGTGCGCACTGGGTCGACCTGGTCTGCGCCGAGGCGAACCGGGCCGTCGCTCGGGGGGAGGCGGCCCGACGTGACTACCGGCTTGCCGCGACCGGGTTCATCGGCAGTGTGAACGGGCTGCTGCACGACTGGAACGCCGGGTGGGTGGACGCGACCCTGGACGAGGTGGTGGAGGAGCTGGTACGGCAGTTGCTGGGGATCCTGCAGCCGCCCGGGTGGGAGTCGCTCCGGGCGTGACCCGGGCGGCGGCCGTCGTGCTTCACAGCCTGTCCACCGCCTCCAGCACCGGCGTCACGCCGTCCTCCTCGCGGATGTGCGCCCCGAGCGCCCGCGCCCGCTCCCGGTACTCCGCGTCCCGCGTGACCCGGAGCAGGGCCGCCTGCAGAGCGTCGGCGGTCAGGCGCCTCAGCGGTACGGCACGCGGCGCCACGCCCAGCGCCACCAGTCTCGCCGCCCAGAAGCTCTCGTCGAACTGGATCGGAACCGGTACCGCCGGAACCCCCGCACGCAGACCCGCCGCCGTCGTGCCCGCGCCCGCGTGGTGCACGACCGCCGCCATCCGCGGGAAGAGCGCGGAGTGCGGCACCTCTCCGACGGTCAGCATGTCGTCGCCCGACGCCGTGAGGTCCGCCCAGCCGCGCTGGATCACCCCGCGCAGACCGGCCCGGCGCAGGGCCCGCACGATCTCGGCGCTGATCCGCGCGGGGTCGGGCACGGTCGCGCTGCCGAGGCCCACGAAGACCGGGGGCGGTCCGGCGTCGAGGAAGTCCCGCAGTTCGTCGGGGAGCGGTGCGTCGCCGTCGTACGGCCACCAGTAGCCCGCCACGTCGAGTCCGGACCGCCAGTCGCGGGGCCGGGCGATGACCCGTGGGCTGAAACCGTGCAGGATCGGCCAGCCCTGTCGTTCCCGGGTGCGGAGTGCGGCGGCCGGGCCCGTCGGAGGCAGGCCCAGCCGGGCCCGCACGGGTGGGAGGGCCGCGGCGAAGACCTGTTCCACGGCCAGGTTCAGGCCCAGCCCGGCGACCCGGTTGCCCAGACGGCCCCAGGAGCCGGTGCCCAGCAAGGGCGGCGCGAACTCCCGGGTGGCCGCGAGGGGTTGGAGGTTGAGGCCCAGGCTGGGCAGTCCCAGCCCCTCGGCGACGGCGTGGCCCAGCGGGGCCACCGATCCGGACAGCAGCAGGGCGTCGCTCACCCGGGCGGCGGCCACCAGGTCGTCGGTCATCTCCACGGCCAGCGCCCGCGCCATGGCGACCACCCGGGCCAGCTTGCCCACGCCGGTCGTACTGCGGTGCAGGGCTCGCCCGCGCGAGGACTCCAATTCGGCGCGGGGATCGACCGGCAGGGCGTGGAAGCCGATGCCGGCCCGCGCCGCGAGCGGCTCGAAGCGGCCGTGGGTGACCAGGGTGACCTCGTGCCCGGCCCACGCGAGGCCGTGCCCCAGACCGGTGAAGGGGGCCACATCACCCCGGGAACCCGCTGTCATGATCGCTACCCTCACGACCGACAGTATGGCGCCGAGTCCCGCCGTCCCGCCCGAACGGCCTGTTCACATCGGCCAGTTCGCCTCCGTCGCATCCGTTGACTTCAACCTCCCGTGGCTCTAGCTTCAGCGCGCACGGTGTGCGAAACATCGGCTCTTGTTCGACATGTCGATCAGATCTGGTCCTTCCCCCCGCTAGAAGGAGCCGCATGTACCCCCCGCCGCGAACGACCCGCAGAACTCTCGCAGGACGTTTCCGAGCCGCGGCCGTCCGCGCCCTCGTCCTCGCCCTGACCGCCACCGCCGCGCTGCTCTTCGCCCAGCCGACCCCCGCGCAGGCCGCGACGGCCCGGCAGATACCAGTGCCCTCGGCACCGATGGGCTGGGCGTCCTGGAACAGCTTCGCCGCGAAGATCGACTACAGCGTGATCAAGGCGCAGGTCGACGCGTTCGTCGCGTCCGGTCTCCCGGCGGCGGGATACAAGTACGTCAACATCGACGAGGGCTGGTGGCAGGGCACTCGCGACAGTGCCGGGAACATCACCGTCGACGAGTCCGAGTGGCCCGGCGGCATGAAGGCCATCGCCGACTACATCCACGGCAAGGGCCTCAAGGCCGGTATCTACACCGACGCCGGCAAGGACGGCTGCGGCTACTACTACCCGACGGGCCGCCCGGCCGCCCCCGGCTCCGGCGGTGAGGGCCACTACGACCAGGACATGCTCCAGTTCTCCCGGTGGGGCTTCGACTTCGTGAAGGTCGACTGGTGCGGCGGTGACGCGGAGGGACTCGACGCGAGGACGACGTACCGGTCGATCAGCGACGCGATCACCAGGGCCACCGCCACCACCGGCCGCCCGATGACCCTGTCGCTGTGCAACTGGGGCAGGCAGAACCCGTGGAACTGGGCCCCGGGGCAGGGCGCGATGTGGCGGACCAACGACGACATCATCCTCTACGGCAACAAGCCGTCCATGACCAACCTGCTGACCAACTACGACCGGAACCTGCACCCCACCGCCCAGCACACCGGCTACTACAACGACCCGGACATGCTGATGGTCGGCATGGACGGCTTCACCGCCGCCCAGAACCGCACCCACATGAACCTGTGGGCCGTCTCCGGCGCCCCGCTGCTCGCCGGCAACAACCTGGCCACCATGACCACCGAGACCGCGAACATCCTCAAGAACCCCGAGGTCATCGCCGTCGACCAGGACCCGCGCGGGCTCCAGGGCGTCAAGGTCGCCGAGGACACCACCGGACTCCAGGTCTACGGCAAGGTCCTGTCCGGCACCGGCAACCGTGCCGTCGTCCTCCTCAACCGCACCTCCTCCGCCCAGAACATCACCGTCCGCTGGTCCGACCTGGGCCTCACCAACGCGAGCGCGACCGTCCGTGACCTGTGGACGCGCTCCACCATCGGCTCGTACGGCACGGGTTACACCACCGGCGTTCCGGCGGGCGGTTCGGTGATGCTCACGGTCACCGGCGGCACCGAGGCCGCGAGCAGCACCTACGCGGGCACGGCGAGCTTCTCCGGCGTGGTCGCCGGGAACACCGGGATCAAGACCGTCGACGTCGCCTACACCAACAACACCTCGGCGGCCCGCACCGCGACGCTCAAGGTCAACGGCCAGGGCGCGACCACGGTCTCCTTCCCGCCCACCGGCTCCTCCCAGGGCACCGTCTCGGTCCAGGTCGGCCTGTCCAAGGGCGCCGCGAACACACTGACCTTCACGGGCGCCCCGACACTCGCCGACATCACGGTCCACCCGCTGCCCGGCACCAACGGCACCCTCGCCGTCGGCACCCAGTCCGGCCGCTGCCTGGACGTCTACGACAACACCATCGGGAACGGCACCCAGGCAGAGCTGTGGGACTGCAACGGCGGCCAGAACCAGCAGTGGACGTACACCTCCCGCAAGGAACTCGTGGTGTACGGCAACAAGTGCCTGGACGCCTACAACCTCGGCACGACCAACGGCACCAAGGTCGTGATCTGGGACTGCAACGGCCAGAACAACCAGAAGTGGAACGTCAACAGCGACGGCACGGTCACCAACCTCAACGCCGGTCTCTGCCTGGACGCCCATGGGGTCGGCACGGCCAACGGCACCCAGATGGTGTTGTGGTCGTGCAACGGACAGAGCAACCAGAAGTGGACGCTGAGCTGATCTAGCCCTGCCGGGCGGCCGCCTCCGCTGCTTGGACGGTCTGCTCCAGCAACGTGGCGATGGTCATCGGACCGACCCCGCCCGGCACCGGCGTGATCAGCGAGGCCCGCTCCGCCGCGGAGTCGAAGTCGACGTCACCCACGTTCCCCGCGTTGTACCCGGCGTCGACCACGACCGCGCCGGGCTTGATGTCCTGGCCCCGGATCAGCCGGGGCCGGCCCACCGCGGCGACCACGATGTCCGCCTCCCTTACGGCCGCCGACAGGTCCGCCGTACGGGAGTGGCAGTAGGTCACCGTGGCGTCCCGGGCGAGCAGCAGCATGCCGGCCGGCTTGCCGAGAATCGCGCTGCGGCCCACGACCACGGCCCGCTTGCCGGCCGGGTCGACGTCGTACTCGTCGAGCAGCCGCATGATCCCGCCGGGTGTGCACGACACGAAGCCCGGCAGCCCGAAGCTCATCGTCGCGAACGAGGCGAACGTGACCCCGTCGACGTCCTTCTCCGGCGCGATCGCCTCGAACGCGGCCCGCTCGTCGATGTGCGGGCCCATCGGATGCTGGAGCAGGATGCCGTGCACGGTGGGGTCGTCCGAGAGGGCGCGCAGCGTGCCGACCAGTTCCTCGGTGGTGGTGGCCGCGGGCAGCTCCACCTGCCGCGACTCGATGCCGGCCTGGCGGCAGCGGTTGCGCTTCATACGGACGTAGGTGACGGAGGCGGGGTCCTCGCCGACCAGCACCGTCGCGAGGCAGGGCGCCTGTCCGGTGCGCCCGGTGAGGTCGGCCGCCCGCTTCGCGGTCGCCTCGACGATGCGCCGGGCGAGCGCGGTGCCGTCCATGATCCGTGCCTGGTCCATGATCCACTCCTGAGCCGATCGAAGGAATCGCCCAGGCGCACGGCGTCGAGTGTGCGGGCCGCTCCACGGTGGTGCTCCACCTCAGCGCCAGTCACGGCCCGGACATCACATTAACCGACGCGCTACGACGGTCAGGACCCGCTCTGCTGATCGGCCCCCGAGAGCAGGCCGAGCGCCTGGGCGCGGACCTGGTCGGCGCCGATCGCCCCGGCCCAGCGAGCGATCTCTCGGGCCAGGACGGTTGCCCCGGCCTCGTCGCCGGTGTCCCGGGCCAGGACCGCGAGGCGATCTTCGCGCGACTGGCCATCCTGGCCCGGTACGCGTCCCAGGGCCGCGGGAACACCCTCGACTCCGACGGACTGCGGAACTGGCAGTACAAGGTGCTGCTCACCCTGCGGAGGCTCGGGCCGCCGTACACCGGCAGCCCGTCGCTTCTCGCCGACCACCTCGGACTGACCAGGGGAGCCCTGTCGGCCCGGCTGGCGCCGTTGGAGGATGCCGGGCTGATCGTCCGGACGCACGAGGACGACGACCGGCGACGGGTGCGGGTCCGGCTCACCGAGGCCGGGCACGCCGCGTTCGAACAGCAGGTCGCCTCGGAGGAGGCGGGCGAGCTCGCGCTGCTTCGCGCACTCACCCCGGCAGAGCGGCGAACCCTTGCCGACCTGCTACGGAAACTGGTCGTGGCCGCCGAGACGGACCCGGCCGGGCAGACGGCGCCCGCGCCGGGAAGGCCCAGGTCGGCCGGATCGTGATCTGGACCTTCGGCGCCTTTCTCGTTACTCGTCCCAGGCCTGGATCATGGTCTGTTCGGTGATCTTGCCGTCCCGGAGCGTCAGCATCGACTCGGACAGGACGCGTACCCCGTCGGAGTACCGGCAGGACTCGCTGAAGGCGACACGGTCGCCTTCGACCACGCACTGTTCCAGCTTGTGCGTCATGTCGCGGCTGTAGACGTCGTCGAGCATCGCGCTGATCTCGTCCCTGCCGTGCAGGACCATGGGGTGGCTGGGCTGGGTATTGCGGTCCACGACGCGTATCTCGGCGTCGTCCGCGTAGAGCGACAGAAGATTCGCCGCAGACGTTCCTTCGATGCCGCTGCGGAGGGTTTCGGTGGTGAAGCCGGAGCTTGCCGCGGTGCCCATGGGGACCTCCTTCGAGGACCGCGGTCCGACGAGGAGCGGACCGCGGAGGGCTTGTTTCTTCGAGACTCCTCCGCCCCGGCGGCCACGGCAAGCGCAGACCGGGCGCTGGGCCTGACGGGTGAGGGGCATCGGGCGGCCGTTTCCGTGGAAGGCCCGCCCGCGTTGCTGAAAACATGATCTCAACTCGACGTATCGTTGCCGCCGTCGGTCTCGCCGTCGGCGTCACCGGCCTCACCGCCCCCCTCGCGAACGCGGCCGACGCGGCCGGCCCGGACACCGGGCAGCTCAATCCGATCGCCGTGATCGACTCGCTCGCGACGAGCAAGATCCCCGCGGAGCACAAGGACGAGATCCCGCCGGTCTCCCGGCAACTGGCCGGCCTCAACCAGCTGGGCCAGCTGGAACAGCTCACCGGCCTCGTCGCCCCCGTCACCGGGCTGGTGCCGGCCGTCGACTGAGCCTCCCGCACGGAGACCGAGGGCCGCCCGGATCACCGGGCGGCCCTCGCCGCAGGTCCCCTCGTCCGGGAAGTGGAATCCGGGCCGCGGGCGCATCCGGAAATCGTGGTGCGAGCTGTCTCAACCGGCGGTCGCCAGGAACTGCGTGGCGGCCAGCTCCGCGTACAACGGGTCTCCCGCGACCAGTTCCCGATGCGTCCCCACCGCGCGCACTTGACCCCCGTCCATGACCACGATCCGGTCGGCCATCGTCACCGTGGACAACCGGTGCGCGACGACCAGCACCGTGGTCGTACGCGCCACATCCGCCACCGTGTCCCGCAGGGCCGCCTCGTTCACCGCGTCCAGCTGGGACGTGGCCTCGTCCAGCAGCAACAGCCGGGGCCGTCGCAGCAACGCACGGGCGATCGCCACCCGCTGCCGCTCCCCACCCGACAACTTGGTCCCCCGGTGCCCGACCAGCGTCTCCAGCCCGGCGGGCAGCTTGGCCACCAGAGTGTCGAGCCGGGTCGTCTTCAGCACGCGTGCCACCGCGTCCTCGTCCGCCTCCGGGTTCCCGAGCAGCAGATTCTCCCGCAGAGACCCCGACAGGACGGGCGCGTCCTGCTCCACATACCCGATCGCGGACCGGAGTCGGGGCAGATCCCACTCAGCGAGGTCCCGCCCGTCCAGCGTCACCACCCCGGCCTCGGGATCGTAGAACCGCTCGATCAACGAGAACACCGTCGTCTTCCCCGCCCCTGACGGCCCGACGAACGCCGTCATCCCCCGCGCGGGCACATCGAACGTCACCCCGTGATGGACGTACGGCAGATCGTCGGCATACCGGAAGCGCACGTCCGTGAAGGCGACGGAAGCCGGCGCGGCCCCGTCGGCGGGCAACGGCGCGGGCAGAGCGGCCGGTTCGGCGGGCAGCCGCAGCGCCTCCTGGATACGGGCGAGAGCCGCCGCCCCGGTCTGGTACTGCGTGATCGCCCCGACGACCTGCTGGATCGGCGACATCAGATAGAAGACGTACAGCAGGAACGCGACCAGCGTGCCGACATCGATGGCACCGGTGGCGACCCGCGCGCCGCCCACCGCGAGCACCGTGATGAACGCGATCTGCATCGCGAGTCCCGCCGTATTGCCCGCCGCCGCCGACCACTTGGCGGCCCGCACACTCTGCCGCCACGACTCCTCGGCCGCCGCGTGCAGCGTCTTCTCCTCCCGGTGCTCGGCGCCGGACGCCTTGACCGTGCGCAGCGCGCCGAGGATGCGTTCCAGCGAGGCGCCCATCACGCCGACCGCGTCCTGCGCCTGACGGCTCGCCCGGTTGATGCGCGGCACGATCACCCCGAGGACCGTGCCCGCCACCAGGATCACCGCCAGCGTCACGCCCAGCAGCACGGGATCGACCAGGCCCATCATCACCACGGTCGCGACCAGCGTGAGCCCACCGGTCCCGAGCCCCACGAGCGAGTCGGTGGTGACCTCGCGCAGCAGGGTGGTGTCCGAGGTGATCCGGGCCATCAGGTCGCCGGGTTCCGTGCGGTCCACGGCCGTGATGCGCAGGCGCAGCAGATACGACGACAGCGCGCGCCGCGCACCCAACACCACCGACTCCGCGGTACGCCGCAGCACGTACGAACCCAGCCCGCCCACCGCCGCGTTGGCGATCACCAGCCCCGACATGACGAACAACGCGCCCGTGATCGTGCGGTCGTGGGACAGGTCGTCGATCAACTCCCGGGCCACCAGCGGCAGCAGCAGACCGGTGGCCCCGGTGAGGAGCGAGAGCAGGGCACCGGCCAGTAGGGTCCAGCGGTGCGGCCTTACGTATCCGAGGAGTAACCGCCAGGTCGGCGGCCCGGTCTCGGTCTCGGTGCTGCTCACGGTGCTCCTTGGGGCCCGACGGCGTGCGGAGCCTTCAGGCTACGTCGGCGCTCTCCCACGGCGCTTTACCGGTTCCGGGGACGCAGGCGTCCCCGCGGTGACCGGGATCAGCGGCCGGAGAGCGCGGCCAGGGTCGCGTCGAGGCCGGTGGCCCGTGACCGGTTGTGCGGTCGTTTCCGCAGGAGGACGGCCATGCCGCAGGTGTCGGTGAGCGCGGGGTAGACGGGGCCGCCCGCAATGCCTGCCGAGAGCTACCCGGCGCCGGCCGGTCGAGCCGTCGCCCGGCCGCCGCCCGGCCCTGCGTGCCGCCGGTCAGGGTGACGGCCCGTCTGCCGTGCTCGGCGGGGACCTCGCAGGCGCTCCGTGAACGCGTGCCGGAGGCACAGACGACGAGCAGGTCGCCGCGAACCTCGCGCAGCGCGGGCTGGGCCCGTCTGGCTGGTCCAGGGGGGCGGACGACCGTCAGTTCGTCCGGGCGGACGCCTGCCTGCGTGGCGTCGAGAGCGGTGGGCGTACGACGTGACCCGCGTGGTGACCCGGAGACGGTAAAATACCCCCACGGGTATGCAGAGGAGTGATGGTGGAGCTTCAGTTCGAGGGCGATGAGCTCAAGTCCGTGCTGAACCGGCTGCGCCGGGCACAGGGGCAGATCTCCGGAGTGGTCAGGATGATCGAGGAGGGCCGGGACTGCGAGGACGTGGTCACCCAGCTCGCCGCCGCCTCCCGCGCCCTCGACCGGGCCGGCTTCGCGATCATCGCGACGGGGCTTCAGCAGTGCCTGACCGATCCCGAGCGCAACCGGGGCGACGGCGAGACGACGGAGCAGATGAAGGCCCGGCTGGAGAAGCTGTTCCTGTCACTGGCGTGACCGTCACAGGACGGCGTCGCCCGGCATGAGCACGGCCACGGCCGGGAGCGCCACGGCGAAGGTCCGCTGGAGTGCGCCTGGCGACACCTTGGCGGCCGGGCGCCCGCCGTGCGCCGGGCTCGTCGTGGGCACCCTCTCCGTCCGTGACCGCGCGACTCCTCTGCTCGCGAAACCGGGGCTCAGTTACCCCCGGGGGTATTTTGCCGTGCGGGAATCGGTGCCGTTACTGATCAGTCACGCGTAGGGTCGGAGGGACGTACACCGGGCGACAGAAGGGGTCAGGGCCATGGCGCAGGAGGTACGCGGAGTGATCGCACCCGGCAAGGACGAGCCGGTGCGGGTGGAGACGATCCTGGTGCCGGACCCGGGGCCGGGGGAGGCCGTCGTGCAGGTGCAGGCCTGCGGGGTCTGCCACACCGACCTGCACTACAAGCAGGGCGGGATCAACGACGACTTCCCCTTCCTGCTCGGTCACGAGGCCGCCGGTGTCGTGGAGTCGGTCGGCGAGGGGGTGACCGACGTCGCGCCCGGCGACTTCGTGATCCTCAACTGGCGTGCCGTGTGCGGCAATTGCCGGGCCTGCCTGCGCGGGCGGCCCTGGTACTGCTTCAACACCCACAACGCCGAGCAGAGGATGACCCTCGCCTCGACCGGACAGGAGCTCTCGCCCGCCCTGGGCATCGGCGCCTTCGCCGAGAAGACGCTGGTCGCCGCCGGACAGTGCACCAAGGTCGACCCCTCGGTGTCGGCCGCGGTCGCGGGACTCCTCGGCTGTGGCGTGATGGCCGGCATCGGCGCCGCGATCAACACGGGGAACGTCGGCCGGGGCGACACCGTCGCCGTCATCGGCTGCGGCGGCGTCGGCGACGCGGCCATCGCCGGATCGAACCTCGCGGGCGCCGCGAAGATCATCGCCGTGGACATCGACGACCGGAAGCTGGAGAAGGCCCGCACCATGGGCGCGACCCACACCGTCAACTCGAAGGACGCGGACCCGGTCGAGGCGATCCGTGAACTGACCGGCGGTTTCGGCGCCGACGTCGTCATCGAGGCGGTCGGTCGCCCCGAGACGTACCAGCAGGCCTTCTACGCCCGCGACCTCGCCGGCACCGTCGTCCTCGTCGGGGTGCCCACCCCCGAGATGAAGCTGGAGCTGCCGCTCCTCGACGTCTTCGGGCGCGGCGGCTCGCTCAAGTCGTCCTGGTACGGCGACTGTCTGCCCTCCCGCGACTTCCCCATGCTGATCGACCTGCATCTGCAAGGCCGCCTGGACCTGGAGGCGTTCGTGACCGAGACCATCCAACTCGACGAGGTGGAGAAGGCGTTCGAGCGCATGCACCACGGCGACGTCCTGCGCTCGGTGGTGGTGCTCTGATGGCCGCCCGCATCGAACGCCTCGTCACCTCCGGGCAGTTCAGCCTCGACGGCGGCACCTGGGACGTCGACAACAACGTCTGGATCGTCGGCGACGACCACGAGGTGATCGTCATCGACGCCGCCCACGACGCAGACGCCATCCTCGAGGCCGTGGGCGACCGCAGGCTGACCGCGATCGTCTGCACCCACGCTCACAACGACCACATCGACGCCGCGCCCGCCCTCGCCGACCGCACCGGCGCCACGATCTGGCTGCACCCCGACGACCTGCCGCTGTGGAAGCAGACCCACCCCGACCGCGACCCGGACGCCCACCTGCGAGACGGCCAGGTCATCGAGGCCGCGGGCATCGACCTCCAGGTGCTGCACACCCCCGGCCACGCCCCGGGCGCGGTCTGCCTCTACGACCCCGGCCTCGGTACCGTCTTCACCGGCGACACCCTCTTCCAGGGCGGCCCCGGTGCCACCGGCCGTTCCTACTCGCACTTCCCGACGATCATCGACTCGATCCGCGAGCGGCTGCTGGCCCTGCCGCCCGAGACGAAGGTCCTCACCGGCCACGGTGACCCCACGACGATCGGCGCCGAGGCCCCGCACCTCCAGGAATGGATCGACCGTGGCCACTGACGACGTCGTGCACCTGAACGGTGTGAACGTCCTGCACTGCGCCCCCGACGGACCGCCGCTGGACGGCGAACGGGCGGCCCTCGACCTGATCGGCGACGCGATGGGCCGCGACGCCCAGGTGGTCGTCGTACCCGTGGCACGGGTCGCCCAGGACTTCTTCCGGCTGCGGTCGGGTGTCGCGGGCGCGGTGATGCAGAAGTTCGTGACCTACCGGGTCCGGCTGGCGGTCGTCGGTGACGTCACCCGTCACCTCGACGACAGCACCGCCCTCAGGGACTTCGTCCACGAGACGAACCAGGGCGGCCACATCTGGTTCCTGCCGGATCTGGACACCCTGGACGAGAAACTTGGCGCGACCGGGTGACCCTCCCGTAAATCACGACAGAGGTTGTCCGGCTTCCCGGCCATGCTCGACGAGACATCGTGCACAACGGGAGGTCGGACATGTCACAGCCGTTGGAAGGCAAGGTCGCGCTGGTCGCCGGGGCCACACGCGGAGCGGGACGCGGGATCGCCGTGGAACTCGGGACGGCGGGCGCCACCGTCTACGTCACCGGACGCAGCACCCGCGCCCGCCGCTCCGAGTACGACCGCCCCGAGACCATCGAGGACACCGCCGACCTCGTCACCGCGGCCGGCGGCCACGGCATCGCCGTACCCACCGACCATCTGGACCCCGCGCAGGTCCGCACCCTTGTCGACCGGATCGCCGACGAGCAGGGCCGCCTCGACGTCCTCGTCAACGACATCTGGGGCGGCGAGCACCTCTTCGCGTGGGACAGCCCGGTGTGGGAGCACGACCTCGACAACGGCCTGCGGCTGCTCAGGCTCGCGATCGACACCCACGCGATCACCAGCCACCACGCCCTGCCCCTGCTGCTGCGCCGGCCCGGCGGCCTGGTCGTCGAGATGACCGACGGAACCGACGCCTACAACCGCGCGAACTACCGGGTCTCCTTCTTCTACGACCTCGCCAAGTCCTCCGTCATCCGCATGGCGTTCGCCCTCGGCCACGAACTCGGACCGCGCGGCGCCACCGCCGTAGCGCTCACCCCGGGCTGGCTGCGCTCGGAGATGATGCTCGACCACTTCGGCGTCCGAGAGGACAACTGGCGCGACGCCCTCGATCGCGTGCCCCACTTCGCCATCTCGGAGACCCCGCACTACGTGGGCCGTGCCGTCGCCGCGCTGGCCGCCGACGCCGACGTGGCCCGCTGGAACGGCCAGTCCCTCGACAGCGGCTCGCTCGCGCGGACGTACGGTTTCACGGACCTCGACGGCAGCCGCCCCGACGCCTGGCGCTACCTGGTCGAGGTCCAGGACGCGGGAAAGCCGGCGGACGTGACCGGTTACCGCTGAGGCGGCGTGCCGCTCGACGGCAGGGCCCAGCGCGCCGAATGGCCCGGCGGCAGCGCGAGATCCTCCCGCACGGCCCGGTAGTACCCCTCGCGGCCGGCGCGCTGCCGCTCCATCAGGGCCTGCCACGCGGCCGGGTCACGCGTCTCCGCGCGCAGGAAGGCTTCCATTTCCATCACGGAGACGACCCAGGTCCGGGCCCGCTCCACCACCGTGGGGCTGCCGAGCAGGATCAGCGCCTCTCCGGCCGGATCCCGTGCGGTCGTCGCCTCGGCCAGTTGTGGCTCGGCCTCCTGAGGCGTCAAGGGGTGCGGGTGCGGATCGTTGCCGAAGTGGGCGGCGACCCGGTAGGTCAGCGTGACGGATTTCTTCAACGCCCGCGCGTATTCGGCGTACACCGCGAACTTGCGCTCCTCCCAACGGGCCGCCCGCTCCCGCTGGAACCGCACCCGGTCGCCCCGCACGACCGCCGCATACGAACCGAGCGCGCCGATGACGACGCCGATGAGTGCGGGGAGTTGCTGAAGGAACGCGGACAGGGACGCACGGTATCTGCCCCGTTGATCACCGAGGGGCTATCTTCGGCCCATGACCCACACCGAGCGCTTCGAGGGACACGCGGCACTGGTCACGGGTGCCGCCCGCGGAATCGGCGCGGCGGTCGCCCGCAGGCTCGCCGAGGAGGGGGCGCGGGTGCTGCTGACCGACCGCGACGGGCGCGTGGTCGAGGAGACGGCCGCGCGCCTGCGTGAGCAGGGTCTGACCGCCCAGGCGCTGGAGTGCGACGTGGCGGACCGTGCGGCCGTCGAGGCGGCCGTCGCCCACGCCGTGGCGGCGTTCGGCTCGCTCGACGTCCTGGTCAACTGCGCCGCCCGGTGCACCCCGCAGACCCCGCTCTTCGAGGACGACTCCGACGACGAGTGGGCGCGTGACCTGGACATCACCCTCAGCGGGCCGTACCGCTGCTCGCGCGCCGCGCTCCCGCACCTGGTCGCCTCGGGTCGGGGCGCGATCGTCAACATCGGTTCCGTCAACGGCCTCCAGGACTTCGGCAACCACGCCTACAGCGCCGCCAAGGCGGGCCTCGGCTCGCTGACCCGTACCCTCGCCGGGCACGCGGCCGCCCGCGGGGTACGCGTCAACCTGGTCGTCCCGGGCACGGTCCGCACCTCCGCCTGGGAAGGGCGCGAGAGCGAGCTCACCGAGATGCGGCGGCTGTACCCTCTCGGCCGGGTCGGTGAACCCGAGGACATCGCCGCGGCCGTCGCTTTCCTCGCCTCCCGTGACGCGGCGTGGATCACCGGCACCGCACTGGTCGTCGACGGCGGCCTCACCGCGGTCAACACGGGCTTCCACGCGGCGGTCCATCCGGACCGCGGGGCTCCGTCGTGAGCTTTGTCACCGTTCCGTCCCAGCACGCCCTGCGGTACAACGAAGTGGCTCGAAGACCTGTCTAGAGGTAAGAGATCGCAGGACCTATGAAGGGGACAGGGCCATGGGGGACATACGCAGACGGGGTGCCGTCGCACTCGGGATCACCGGACTCGTCGTACCGCTGACCGTCGCGCTGGGCGCCGCGCCCGCGCAGGCGGCCAGCTGTACCACGCAGGCGGGGCCGTACCAGAAGAAGGTGGAGAAGTTCCTCGGCCGCCCGGTCGACGGCAGGCAGTCCACCGCCGACTGCAAGGCGATCAAGGCCTTCCAGACCAAGCACGGCATCACACCGAACATCGGCTACGCGGGCTCCGTCACCTGGGGTGTGATGGACCTGATGAACAAGCAGAAGGCCGTCGGCAGCAACCCGAACAGGGACGGCAAGTGCCCGACCAACAAGGGCCGCATCGCCTGCGTGAACCTCACCCTCCAGCTGAGCTGGATCCAGGACGGCAGCAGGCTCGTCTACGGCCCGGTCCCGGTCCGCACCGGCCGCGACGGCTACGAGACCCGCACCGGCCTGAAGAAGATCTACTGGCGTGACATCGACCACGTCTCGTCGATCTACAACGTTCCCATGCCGTACAGCCAGTTCTTCGACGGCGGCCAGGCCTTCCACTCGGTGAACCTCAGCATGTGGAACCCGCCCGGCTCCCACGGCTGCACCAACATGACGCCCAAGGACGCCAAGAAGTACTGGTCGCTGCTGAAGAAGGGCGACGACGTCTTCGTGTACGGCCGCAAGCCGGGCACCTGAGACACCAGGCGCCCGGCGCGACGACACGACTCACGCCTCGGGCGCGTCCCCGAAGTCCGGGATCTCCAGCCTCGCCCCACCCTGCCGCGCGGAGTCGTGCGCGACGATGCCCGGCAGGGTGTAGCGGGCCGCCACCCAGGCGTTCACCGTCGGCAGGGTGCGGGTGTTCACCGCGGTCACGAAGTCGTCCACCAGGAAGTGGTGGCTGCCCTCGTGGCCGTTGTGCAGGTTGTCGAACGCGCGCGGCAGCCGGGCCCGGTCGTGCACCGGCGCCGACCCGGACGTGAAGGCGGCCCGCAGGTCCGGCGCGATGTGCTGAAGTGACGGGTCGTCAGGAGACATGGTGGGCTTGGGCTCGAGGAGCTCGCTGATGTCCTTCACGCCCTTCTTGTCCTGCCAGAAGGCGACAGTGGCCAGCTGCTCCATGCTCGCCTCGGTCCCGAAGAACCGGAAACGCGACTCCCGGATGTGCGAGGGGTAGCCCACCCGCCGGAACTCGTTCGTACGGAACGACCCGCCGCCCGCCACCTCGAACAGCGCCGTCGCGTTGGAGAAGTCGTTGCCGAACCGGCTGACCTCCTTGTCGAACACGCCGTCCCCGCGGTCGTCGACCACACCGATCGCCGACACGCTCACCGCGTGCGTCTGCCAGGCCCCCAGCACCCCGCCCACCGAGTGCGTGGGGTAGAGCAGGGGGGGATAGCTGGCGGTCTCCTTCCACTTCTCGCCGCCGCTGTACTGGTACGCCTCGTAGAACCCCAGATCCATGTCGTGGACGTAGTCGCCCTCGGCGTAGAAGA
Source organism: Streptomyces sp. NPDC005402 (assembly GCF_040606575.1). Taxonomy (NCBI): domain Bacteria; kingdom Bacillati; phylum Actinomycetota; class Actinomycetes; order Kitasatosporales; family Streptomycetaceae; genus Streptomyces; species Streptomyces sp. NPDC005402. Next base: position 149,309 of record NZ_JBEXFB010000009.1, on the reverse strand, counting down.
GCCGTCCGAAGGCGCCCTCGGCGATCTGGTTGCGGGCGTGCACGGTCGCCGGGTTGTACTGGCTGGTCTCGCCCATCATGTACGTCAGCCCGGTCGCCCGGACCGCGTCGATGATCGCCGAGATTTCCTCGGCGGTGATGGCCATGGGCACGGCGGAGTACACGTGCTTGCCGGCGTTCAGGCCCTGGAGCACCAGGGGGCCGTGCGTCCAGCGCTGGGTGAAGATCGCGACCGCGTCGACCTCCTTCGACTCCAGCATGGCCTCGTACGTGGGGAAGGTGCCGGCGAGCCCCTGCGCCCCGGCGAGCTGCTCGGCCCGTTCGGGCAGCAGATCGGTGACGTACACGTCGCCGACACCGGGGTGGGCCTGGAACAGCGTGGCGAACTGGCCGGAGAACTGGCCGGCGCCGACGATGCCGAGGGAGAACGTCATGCGGGGTGTGTCCTTCACTGGTCGCGGGATCACTGCGAGAGGATCAGGTTGATCTGGTCGTTGGTCCGGTCGAGGCCGGTCACGGACTTGCCGTTGCCGAAGATGTCCTGCATGGCGGGGTGCATCAAGGCGTAGACGTCCGCCGCGTAGTTGGTGATGGGGTAGGAGAAGGTCGCGAAGTCCTCCTTGTCGGCGACCGGCTTCGTGAACGCCGTGACGTCGATGCCCTTCTTCTTGTAGGCGGCCACGGCGGCGGCGGTGCCGTCAGGGGTGGCGGGGAAGACGATGCCGTAACCGCCCACCGTCTTCTGGCACTCGTCGGAGGACAGGTACTTCACCCACTTGCGGGCGCCTTCCTTGTTGCGGGCGTTCTTGGTGATGGAGTCGGCGAGGCCGTTCATCATGGTGGCGCGCTTGCCGGTGGGGCCCTCGGGGGTGACGGCGGTGCGCATGTCGAGGCCCTTGAAGCCGGCGTACGTGGAGATCATCCAGGCGCCGTCGAAGGCGGTCGCCGCCTTGTCGGCCGCGACCTGGGTGTTGGCCTGGTTGGACTGGGAGTTGTAGTCGGTGAAGGGCGCCATGTAGCCCTTCTTCGCCAGTCCGAAGTACCACTTGATGCTCGACTGGAAGGCGGGGCTGTCGTACCGGTACTTCGTGCCCCACCGCTTCTTGTCGGTGTAGCTCCAGCCCGCCGAGGCCGCGAAGGTGCTCCACTGGGTCTGGCCGTCGCCGTCGCCGCCGCCGTTGGTGGCGAGGCCGTACACCTTGACGTTGTTCTTGTCGAAGCCCGGCTCGTCGCCCCGCTTGCCGTTCTTGTCGACGGTGAGGTGGGCGATGGCCTTCTCGAAGGTGCCGCCGTCCTCGGGGTTCCAGGCGAGGTCGTTCAGCCGGTCCGCGGTGAGCCCGGCCGCGTCGGTCATCTTCTTGTTGTAGAAGAGGGCGACGGTGTCCCAGTCCTTCGGGGCGCCGTAGCGGTGGCCGTCCTGGCCCATCCAGTTGGCCGCCAGCCCGGGCTGGTAGGCGGACTCGTCGATGCCCAGGTCGTCGAGCGGTTCGAGGACCTTCAGGTCGGCGAACTGACCGAACTTCTGGATGTGGTCGGTGAACACGTCGGGCTCGGTGCCCGCGATGAAGCTCGCGGTGAGTTTGGTCCAGTAGTCGTCCCAGCCCAACTGGGTGATCCTGACGTGCAGTCCGGGGTTCTGCTTCTCGAAGTCCTTGGCGCAGGCCTGGTAGGCGGGCTGCTGGTTGGAGTCCCACAGCCAGTACGTCACCGTGTTCGAGGAGGACCCGGCGGAGCCGCCGCGCGCACAGCCCGTCAGACAGAGGGCCAGTGCGCCGGCCAGTGCGGTCAGCGTACGAAGTCGCGTCACGAGTCCCTCACTTGATCCCGGTGAAGCTGATGGTGGACACGATGCGGCGCGCGAAGAACCCGAACAGCAGCAGCATCGGCAGCGCGGCGATGAGCGTCGCCGCCATGAGGCCCGACCAGTCGACGCCGGACTGCGGGGTCTGGGCGCGGAAGATGGCCAGCGCGACCGGCAGCACGCGCGAACTGTCGCTGTAGGACACCATCAGTGGCCAGAAGTAGTCGTTCCAGGACGTGATGTATGTCAGCACGGCCAGGGTCAGGACGGGTGCGGACGCCATCGGCAGCAGCACCCGGAAGAAGATCCGCACCTTCCCGGCGCCGTCCAGCAGGGCCGCCTCCTCGACCTCGCGGGGCACGTTCATGAAGAACTGCCTCAGGAAGAACACCGCGAACGGCGTCATGAACATCGTCGGCAGCGCGATGCCCAACAGGTTGTCGATCAGGCCGAGTTCCTTGATGAGCACGAAGTTCGGCAGCAGGGTGAAGATGGTCGGCACCATGAGCCCGGCCAGGAACAGGGCGAACACCTTGTCCCGGCCCCGCCAGCGCAGCCGGGCGAAGGCGTACGCGGCCATCGCGGAGAAGAAGATCTGGCAGACGGTCACCAGGGTCGAGACGATCACCGAGTTGAGCAGATAACGCCAGAACTTCAGCCCGCCGCCCGCGCCGCCCTGCGCGATCGCCTCCTTCGTGGACTCCAGGCCCAGGGCGCGGGCGAATCCGGTGCCGGTCAGGTCCACCGGCAGCGGGTCGGAGGCGTGGGCCGCCAGTCCCGAGTTGGTGGACAGCGCGGTGCGCAGGATCCAGTAGAACGGCAGCAACGTCACGAGCAGGATCGCACCCATCGCCGTCCAGGCCAGGACCCGGCCGGGGGAGAGGGAACGGCGCCCGGTGGGCCGTATGCGTGTCGTCGTGGTGGTGGTCAGGGCAGCCATGTCGACTCCTTCCGGTTCAGCCGAGGTCGGTCTGGCCGGCCCGGGTGAGCCGGTACTGCAGGACGGTGATCGCGCTCAGCACGACCAGGAGGGCGACGGACATGGCCGATGCGTAGCCGAACTGGAAGCGGCCGAAGGCCGATTGGTAGATGTAGAACTGGAGCACGTTGGTCGCGTTCGCCGGACCGCCCGCGGTCGTCACGGCGACCGTGTCGAACACCTGGAACGAACCGATCACCGTCATGATCAGGACGACCGCCAGGACCGGCCTGAGCAGCGGCATGGTGATGCGCCAGAACATCCGCCACTCGCTCGCCCCGTCCACCTTCGCCGCCTCGTACATGTCGTTCGGGATGGCCATGAGCCCCGCGAACAGCAGCAGCGCGGTGTAGCCGACGTGCCGCCACACGTTGATCAGGGCGATCGTCGGGATCGCCCAGGTCTCGTCGGCGAGGAAGGGGATGCGGTCGAAGCCGAGCCCGGCGATGATCTCGTTGCCGATGCCGAGCTGGTTGTCGAGGATCCACAGCCAGACCAGACCAGCGACGACGTTCGACATCAGATACGGCGTGAGCACGATCCCGCGCAGCAGCGGGGACTGCGTCAGGCGCTGCAGCAGCACGGCGATGGCCAGGGCGGACACCGTCTGGACGCCGATGTTGATGACCACGTACTCCACGGTGACCTTCAGCGACTCCCAGAAGATGGGGTCGTGGATCATCCGGTCGTAGTTGGCCAGGCCCACCCACTCCGCCGGGGTCAGCAGGTTGAAGCGGGTGAAGCTCAGGTAGATCCCCCGGAGTGTGGGCCAGAGCAGGAAGATCACGAAGCCGATCAGGGCCGGGGCGATGAACACCGCGGCCAGGCGCCCGTCGCCCCCGCTCGACCCGCTTGAGCCCCGGTCCGTGCTCGGTTCGGTCCGTGCCCCCTCGGAGCCGCTGAGCGGCAGACGCGACGGGGGGCTGCTGGAGGCGATGGTCATCGGGAGACTCCCTCGTCTGCGGTGGCTCGTCCTCGACCACTTACTTTTGTCGCGAAAGAATCCAGGCGTCAAGAGGCCTGCAAACATCTTTTCAGGGCCACCTCCACTGCCCTAACCTGGTCATGTTGCTTTCACCACGAAAAAAATCATGTGGGAGTCTGACCTTCATGACCGCAGTTGCCGCCAGCTGGCTACCGCTGAGCGCCGGTGAGCGCTCGGTGGCGATCGAGGTACTCGTCCACGGCCCGCTGTCGCGCACCGAACTCGCCCGTCGCCTCGACCTCTCCGCGGGCAGCCTCACCCGGCTGACCAAACCGCTCATCGAGTCCGGCCTGCTGATCGAGGTCCCCGAGGCCGGCGCCCCGGCCGAGGCGCGCCAGGGGCGCCCCTCGCAGCCCCTCGACGTCGTCGCCGAGTCCCGGTCCTTCATCGGCTTCAAGATCACCGAGGACATGGTCTACGGCGTCGTCACCACCCTCAGGAGCGAGATCGTCGCCCGCCACGACCGGCCCCTCGCCGGTCACGACCCCGCCGAGGTCGCCGACCTGCTCGCGGAGATGACGAGCGAACTGGCCCGCGCGTACCCGCGGCTCGCGGGCATCGGCATCGGGGTCGGCGGCTTCGTCCAGGAGCGCGCCGTGGTCGGGGAATCGCCGTTCCTGAACTGGCGGGACGTCCCCCTCGGTGAACTCGTCGAGGAACGCACGGGGTTGCCGGTGGTCGTCGAGAACGACGTCGCCGCCCTCGTCGAGGCGGAGACGTGGTTCGGGGCGGGACGCGGCCTCGACCGCTTCGTCGTCCTCACCATCGGCGCCGGCATCGGCTACGGCCTGGTGCTCGGCGGCCGGCGCGTCCGCTACGCCGAGGAGGACCGGGGCTTCGGGCGGCACTGGATCATCGACCCCAACGGGCCCCTCACCCCCGACGGCAACCGCGGCAGCGCCGTCTCCCTGCTCACCATCCCCAACATCCGCTACCAGGTGCAGGCCGCGACCGGCCGCGATCACACCTACGAGGAGATCCTCGCCCTCGCCGCGGCAGGCGACCCCATGCTCGCCCGCGTCATCGACGAGGCCGGGCGCGCCCTCGGTGTCCTGGTCGCCCAGATCGCCAACTTCGCCATGCCGCAGAAGATCATGCTCGCGGGTGAGGGGGTCGGACTGATGGAGGTGGCCGGGAAGAGGGTGGAGGACACGATCCGCTCCCACCGCCACCCCCTGGCCACCCCGATCGACCTGGAGACCCGGGTGTCCGACTTCCACGACTGGGCCCGCGGAGCCGCCGTGCTGGCGATCCAGGTGCTGGTCCTGGGTGTGGCCGAAGTGTGAAGCGGGTCACGCCTCTTGACAGATGTCCTCCTGACAGATGGACGTGATCAGTAACACGGTCCGATATATCCTTTTCTGATGTGATTACTCACGGCGCCTTCACTTCCGGAGCCGTATGCTTCACACCATGTCCACCACCGTTGAACCCGTGACCGATCGATCGGCCGACGAGGTCAACGAGGAGATCCGGGCCCTGTGGCGCCGGGCGGGCGGGACACTGAGCGGCGAGCAGCGCGAGGAGTACCAGCGCCTCGTCCTGGAGTGGGCCGCCGCCGCTCCGCAGCCGGTCCGGGCGGCCTGACAGTCCCGTTCGGCGGGACTCACGCCGCCTTCCCGGGGCACCCCCCATGGGATGGGTCCTCTCCTCGCACTGGCCTCAGCGGTCTGCTACGGCATCGTCGACTTCACCGGCGGCCTGCTGTCCCGCCGCGCCCACTTCGCCGCCGTCACCTTCCTCGGCCAGATCGGCGGCCTGCTCCTCGCGACCACCGCCGCACTTCTCCTCCCTGCCGAGGCAGTACGTCCCGTTGACCTCCTGTGGGGCGCGCTGTCCGGTGTCGGAAGCGGCGCCGCCATGCACTTCCTCAACCGCGGCCTCAGCCACGGCGCGATGAGCGTGGTCGTACCCGTCAGCGCCGTCACCGGGGTCGTCCTCTCCGTGGTGTGCGGAGTGATCCTCGGTGACCGGCCAAGCACCGTGGCGTGGCTGGGGATCGTCCTCTCGGCGCCCGCGCTCTGGATGGTCTGCGGCGGCGGCAGGGAAGACGGCGGGGGCGTCCCCGACGGGCTGCTGGCCAGTGCCGGCGTCGCGCTCCAGTACATCGCCCTCGCCCAGGCCGGTGCCTCCAGTGGACTGTGGCCGGTGGCCGCGGGACGGGTGGCCGCCGTACTCGTGCTGCTGCCCACGGCGGCACGACACCCTCGGCGCCTGCGCCTGCCACCTGTACGAGCCGGTCAGGCGGTGCTCGTCGGCGCGGGCGCAGCCCTCGGGCTCATTCTCTATCTGCTCGCCGCCCAACGGCAGTTGCTGGCTGTCGCCGTCGTCCTGGCCTCCCTCTACCCGGCCCTTCCCGTGATCCTCGGACTCGCCCTGCTGCACGAACGGCTGAACCGGAAGCAGGTCGTGGGCCTCGTGGGGGCCGGGGTCGCGACGGTCCTGCTCGGCCTCGGCTGAGAAGAGCGCGTTTTCAGCGGAGGACGAGCCCGCGCCCCAGCGGATGAGAAGCGCGCTTCTCATCCCCACGTCGCCGAGTAGTAGCGCTGATACGCCTTGCGGTCCTGTTCCGAGCGGATGTACCGCGTCGCCACCAGCGCGATCAGGCTTCCCCCGACGACCAGCAGTCCGGGGCCGACGTTCCGGGTGTCCGTGAGCCGGCTCAGCAGGGGCGTGCCCTGTGCCCCCTCCACCGCCGCCGAGGAACCGGGAGAGGCGGCACCAGGGGCGAGGGAGCCCTGCGCGGAAGTGGCCGACGGTGCGGGAGAGGCCCCACCGGCGGCGGCCGGGTTCGACACGATCAACCGCATGCCGAGCGCGGTCAGCGCCTTCGTCACCGGCTGGAAGAACGTCGTACCGCCCTGGGTGCAGTCACCGCTGCCGCCCGAGGTGATGCCGAGCGCGATCCCCTCGGAGAACATCGGACCGCCGCTGTCCCCGGGCTCGGCGCACACGTTCGTCTCGATCAGCCCGGTGACCGTGCCCTCCGGGTAGTTCACCGTCGAGTTGACCCCCGTCACCTGACCGTCGCGCAGGCCGCTGGTGCTGCCGCTGCGGAACACCCGCTGCCCGATCGACGGATCACCCGCGCCGGTGATCTGCACGCCCTTGCCGTTGCCGATGAACACGACACCGGCGCCGTCGCCCGCCTTCCCGTCGGCGTACTGCACCAGCGAGAAGTCGTTGCCGGGGAAGCTCTGATTGACCGTCTTGCCGAGCTGGTTGGTGCCCCCGGTGTCCGCGAACCAGACCGAACCGGTGGGACCGCAGTGCCCGGCGGTGAGGATGAAGTCGCTCTGGCCGTTGGTCACGTTGAAGCCCGCCGAACAGCGTCCGCCGGTCGACAGGATCGGCTGCGCTCCGTTCAGGCGGGGAGTGAAGGTGCCCTCGGTGCGCTCCATGCGGACGAAGCCGCCGATGCCGTCCGCGACCTTGGTCATCGCGGCCCAGTCGGACGCCGAGACGGTGCTGTCGCCCTGCACCACCACCTCGTTGGTCCGGTAGTCCATGGACCAGGCGGTCCCGGCGACCCGGGGCGCGGAACGCAGCGTCCTCGCCGCCGACTTGAGGTCGTCCATGCTGTGCCCGACGACCTTCGCCCTGGCGCCCGCCTCCCGCACCTCGGCGGCCGCCTGCTCGTCGGTGACCGCTACGACCGGCTTGCCGTCGGCGCCGATCCACGTGCCGGCCGTACGGGAGCTGCCGAGCCGTGACACGAGCTCCGCCCCCGTCTGCCCTGCCTTCATGGCGTAGGTGTGCGGCACGGCGGTGGTCGCGGGAGTCTCGCTCGCGACGGCCCGCGTGACCATCACACCTCCCAGGAGGAGTCCGCCGACTGCCGCCAGCCGTGTCACTCGCCGGACGACCCGTCGTCGTGCGTGCCTCATGCATGGCTCCCGAACCCGAAAATGCGGTGTCTGCACCGCAGGGCCCTCCGGTCGTTGAGTGCCCTCCTTGCAATACGGAGCCCGGGCGGTGCGCGTTCACGACAGCGGGTGTTCGTGTGCCGCGGGATCCCGATGAGGCGTCTCAATCAGCCACGCGTGGACGCGAGTTGGACGGACCTCCACGCATGAGGGCCGAGCTCGGCGCATCGCCCGCACGGATTCCAGGGCGGTGTGCCGGTGCCGACGCGACCGCTCAGTCCTCCGGAGGCGCCCCCGCGGACGCCGCCGACGAGGACGTGGGCCGACCGCACCCGGGGGTCCGGCCTGCCTTCACACATCCGGCTGGACGTGGGCCGACCGCGCCCGGGGTCCGGACGGGTCTTCACACCGCCGCCTTCTCGACACGGCGTCGCGCATCCGGCTGGACGTGGGCCGACCGCACCCGCAGGTCCAGCCCGGCCTCCACGCAGCCGCACCTGGACACGACCTGCCCACCCGGCCGGACCGACTCTGCGACCCAGTCCATGCGCTCCGCTCCGGCCGCGCTCCGCTCCGGCCGCGCACCGGCCGGACGGGGCCCGGCCCGCCGACGGTGGGCCCAGGGCCGCGCCCTGCGCCTGTCAGTCCTCCGTCGGCCGCCCGAAAATTGCCGGCACAGTCCTACGCCCATGTGCGCGGCGTAGGACGTCGACCCCACGGATGAGCGCCTTCACAAGGGCGGAAGGACGGTCGCCGACCCGGACGCGCAATGGCTGGGGCCGTCGTGAGGACGCCTTGCCACCCGTCGGCACGGTCCACGACGGAGGACGCCTTGTCGGCAAGGTCACGGGAGACGTCCAAACGGCGGGACCGGGCTGATGCGCCGGACGACGCGGCCACGCCCGCACCGACCGGTGTCGCCGCCGCTCCCTACGCGCACCGCACCCGCGCCCGGTCGAACGTGTCCGCCTAGACTTCCGTCATGGACGACACGCCGCTGGAGCGGCTCGGCGCGGGGAAGTACCTGCTGCTCACCAGCTTCCGCAATAACGGCACGCCGGTCGCCACCCCTGTGTGGGTGGTCCGGGACGGGGACGCGCTCGGCGTGTGGTCGGCCGCCGACGCGTGGAAGGTGAAGCGGATCCGGGCTCGCGCGGACGTCCTGGTCGGCCCCTGCGACGTGCGGGGCAACCCGACCGGCGACCAGATCCCGGCCACGGCGGAGATCTGCGACGCGGCGACCACCGCCCGCTATCGGCAGCTCCTGGCCCGGAAGTACGGCGTCCTCGGCCGGCTCTCGCTCCTCGGCAGCAGGCTGCGCCGGGGGCTGGACGGGACGGTCGGGATCCGCGTGACCTTGTGAAGTGCGGGGCCGGACGGAAGTGCGGGGCCGGACGGAAGTGCGGGGCCGGACGGACCGGACCCCGCACAACAGGACGCTCACGTGCCGTCGTACGGCATCGCGCTCACGGCCGGTCGAGCACCGTCCCCGTCAGTACCGGCCGGTCGGGCAGCGGCTCGGCGTTGGGGTCGGTCAGCGCGAGGCGCATCGACTCGGTCGGCTCGGCCACCCGGTCCTGGACGGTCGGTACGACGAAGTCCACGCTGGTGCTCCCGGGCGGGATGTTCAGCCACACCCACAGGTGCGCGTCGGACAGCGGCCGGTCGGGGTCGGGCACGTCACCGGACCACTCCTTGAGCCACTGCGGGTCCACGTCCTTGGTGGACAGTTCGGTGCCCTCGGTGACCGGAAGTACCCGCACCGGCTCCCAGAGGTCCACTGCCGTGGGCGCGTCGATGGACAGCCGCCAGGTCAGCGTCTCCCCCTCGGTCACCCGGTCCGCGACCGGCGACAGGGTGATCACCGGGGCGGGGTCGTCGTTCTCGACGGTGACCCCGCCCCGGTGCTGGCCGACGACGGCGTTGTGGACGGCCTTGACGGCGATGTCGTGCTCCACGTCCTCGCCGTAGTTCGTGTCGCCCTTCACCTCGACCGGTACGTCGATCGCGTGGCTGCCGGGCCGTACGGTCACCAGCCTGCTCTTGGCCCGGCCGCTGTCCGGTTCGATGACGTACACGCGGACCTGACCGCTGCCGTGCCCGGAGACCTTCACCGGGATGCGGTAGGTGCGGGTACCCGAGTCGCCCTCCTTGACGATCGTGCGGCCCACGTCGACGCGGGGCAGGGCGGCCGCCTTGACAGCGGGCGTGCCCGGGGCCCAGCCCCAGGCGTCCATCAGCCAGGCCCGCCCGGAGCGTGAACGGGGCGTCAGCTCAAGGGACTTGACGTGCCGCAGATCCAGCCGGGCCCGGGTCGCCGCCGTCAGCGGGACACGCAGTTCCTGCGCCCAGTAGGACGCGGTCCTCGCGGAGCCCGGCAGACCCGCCACCGCGGCCCGGCCCAGCGTCGCCCGGCGGCCCTTGGAGTCGGTGATGGACACGTCGAACTTGGTGCCGGTCGTGTTCGGCGGTACGAAGACCCGCAGCGCGAGCTTCTGCGAGCCGTGGAGCGAGAGCGGCTTGGCCGGAGTGACGCGCGCGGCCCTGCCCGGAGCGGACCACTTCAGGGCCACCGCGCTGCGGCCGGTCTCCTTCTCCGTCTCCCATCCCGCGAAGTGCGGTGACGAGCCGGGAGTCTCCGGGTCCAGACAGGCCACGGCCGGGTTCGGGTCGATCGCCGAACACAACCGGGCGCCGGTCACCTTGGCCCCGGCGTCCGGCAGGAAGCCGCCGCTGCGGCGACCGCCGACCGCGTGGGTCAGCACCCGGGCCGGGTCGGCGGACGGGGCCCGCCTGCCGGAACCGTCGAGCAGCGGAAGCACCCGGTCGTCATCGGCGAGGAAGAGCCGGGCCGCCGCGGCGATGTAGGTGGAGCCCGCCTTGTGCTGCTGGGCGGCGGTCAGCCGGGTCGCGGCACCCGGCGTGCACACCGGGTCCCGCTCCTCGGGGTCGGTCCAGAAGTCGTCCGAGGCCGGCGCCTCGGCCTGGCCCGGGGTCCACTCGCTGTTGAAGTAGTTGTGGTTGGCGCCGACCATGTAGACCGCGCTGTGCAGCGCGGTGCCCTTGCTGACGCCGCGGGTGCCGTCGACGAAGTCCTCGCCCTGGAGGTCCGACACATCGCCGTCGCAGCCCGGCAGCAGAGTCACGGACGGCACGTCGGCGACCGGATTCTGGCCGAAGATCGTCGGTCCGATGAGCACGGTCCCGCGCACCTTCCAGCGCACCGGTCCCCGGTAGCCGTCCTCAGCGGCGGGCGGCGGGTAGAGGCTGTCCATGGCGGCCCGGTTGACGCCCTCGCCGCCGCGCGAGTGGCCGACGAGCAGGACCCGGGACAGGTCCGCCTTGGCCGCCTCGCGCACGACGGCCGGGGCGGTGGAGCGGTGGGCGGTCCAGTCGGCCCAGCGGGCGAGATGCTGCCGTACCAGCGAGGAACGCGCCTGCGCGCCGGCGTCCTCGGGCTGCCAGTCCTGGGCGTTGATGCCGTTGGCCGAGATCGACACCGTCACATAGCCCTGGGAGGCCAGGAGTTTCTGGTCGCGCAGATAACCCTTGTCGCTGGGGATCGGCTTGTAGCCGTCCGTGCAGGGCCAGTCGATGTTCACGTCGTCCTCGCTGCCCGGCTTGTAACAGGTCGCGTGACGGCCGTGCAGGAACAGGGCGAGCGGCCGGCTGCCGGTGGCCCCCTTCGGCGCCACCACCTGGGCGCGCATCTCGACCGGGGTGGCGAACCCCGGCAGGCGTACCGGGTCGAGGTCGTACTCGCCGGTGACCGTGCGGTACGAGCCGGGCTTTCCGGGATCGACGCCGTTCGCCGGTGCCTGCGCGGGGAGCCGCGCCCCTTGTGCGTCGGACTCGCGTGGTTCGTCGGCCGCCGCGTCCAACCGGCGTCCCGCGGCGGTGACCTGGAGATTGGTCAGCTCGGTGGTAGCGGCCTTGTCGAGGGTGAGCCGGAAGGTCCGCCCGTCCTTCGCCGGCTTCGGCACTCCGAGCAGCCGGTTCCCGGTGCGGAACTCGACGCGTGCGTCCCCCATGGGCACGGTCTTCGGCGCGCGCCAGACCAGCTCACGCGCCCCGCGCGCCCCGTCGATCCGCCATCCCGGCGGAAGTCCGTTGTCGTCCGTCGCGCTCAACGATCCCGCGTGGGACGGCTGTTGAGCCTGTGCCAGTCCGGGCGAGCCCGCCAGGGCCGCCAGTACCGCCACGGCGGTCACGCATATTCGCCGGGCAGGGTTCAATGGTTCTCTCCTCAAAACCCCGTGCGCAGACGTCCCGTCGGTCCCGGGCGCCTCTCGCGTCACATAGGACGGGGGAGGGGTGTCTGTGGGTTGTCTGTGCGGAGCCGTAGTTCGCGGACGAGCGATGCGATCAAGCCAGAGAGCTCGCGGGGACTAGCGGATCACCGCAGCGGGGAAGCGCTTTCCATGAGCCGAACTCCCCACCTGCGCGCAGCCGTCGTCGGCACCGGCCATCGTGCCCAGCTGTTCACCCGGGCCCTCGCCGCACGCCCCGGCCACCGGGTCGCCGCCCTGTGCGATCCCAGCCCCACCCGAATGGCCTTCCACAACCGCCTGCTCGCCGAGGCCGGCGAACCCGCCGCCGCCCAGTGGGATCCCGAACACTTCGCGGACCTGCTCGCCGAGGAGGACATCGACGAGGTCGTCGTCACCACCGTCGACGCCGAACACGACCGCTACATCGTTCCCGCACTCCAGGCCGGCTGCCGGGTGGTCACCGAGAAGCCGATGACCGTCGACGCGGACCGCTGCGCCCGCATCCTGGACACGGTCAAGGCCACCGGCAACTCCCTCACCGTCGCCTTCAACTACCGCTTCAACCCCGTGCACGAGAAGGTCCGCGCCCTGCTCGCCGACGGCGCGATCGGCGAGATCCTCTCGGTGCATTTCGAGTGGCTCCTCGACACTCGGCACGGAGCGGACTACTTCCGCCGCTGGCACCGCGAGAAGCGGCACAGCGGCGGCCTGATGGTGCACAAGGCGAGCCACCACTTCGACCTGGTCAACTGGTGGCTCGCCGACGAGCCGCAGGAGGTCTTCGGCTACGGGCGGCTCGGGTTCTACGGCCGTGCGGCGGGCGAACGCCACGGCCTGCGCCGCGACTACACCCGGGCCCACGGGGCGGGACCGGCGGCCGACGACCCCTTCGCCCTCGACCTCGCGGCCGACGACACCCTGCGTTCGCTGTACCTCGACGCGGAGCAGGACGACGGATACCTGCGCGACCGCAACGTCTTCGACGGGCCCGTCAGCATCGAGGACGACATGGCGCTCCTGGTCCGCCACGCCCGGGGCGCGACGATGACCTACCACCTCACCGCCTACTCCCCGTGGGAGGGCTACCGGGTCATGGTCAACGGCAGCGCGGGCCGGCTGGAACTGGAGGTCGAGGAGAGCCGCTGGCAGGCGCCCCGGACCAGGATCACCTCGGCGAGCGGCGCGCTGCACGGGGACACCGCGGCCGACCACGCGGGCGGCGCGCGTCTCACCCTGCGTCCCCTGTGGCGGCCCCCGGTCGACGTGCCGCTCGTCACCGCCCACGACGCGCACGGCGGGGGAGACCCGCGCATGCTCGACGCCCTCTTCGGGCCCGTGGACCCCGGTGCCGGGCTGGTGAACGAGGACTTAGGCGCCGCGACGCATCCGACGGCCACCGAACGGGACGGTGCCCTGGCGCTGGGCGTGGGCATCGCCGCCAACCGGTGCTTCGAGACGGGGCAGCCGGTGCGGGTGCGTGATCTGATCCCCGGGACATGGTGACTCCGGAAAGCCCGTGACACCGCCCGTGGTTGACGAAGTGTCAGCTCCAGGCGCGGTAGGGCTCGTCGACCAGCTGGAAGACGGGCTCGCCGCGGACCGGGTCCTTGGCCGTGGACATCCGTACCCGGTCGCCGCTGTGGATCGCCGCGGGCGGCCCCATGACCCGGCCCCGGACGACGAATCCCTCGGCCAGTTCGATCAGCGACACGTTGCGGGCGGCGGGGGTGTTGCGGTGGACCACGGTGGAGTGGCGGACCGTGCCCACGCCCTCGCTGCGCTCCGTGCGCAGGTCACCGCCTTGGCAGACCGGACACAGCAGCCGGTGGTACATCGCCGTACCGCACCAGGTGCAGCGCTGGAAGAGGATCGCGTCCGTGGCCGGGGCGGCGGGCTCGAGTACGCCCGTCCCGGAGCCGGCTGCCTGACGAGCAATGCCTGAGTGGTGGTACACGCTGGTCAACTCCCTGCGCTCGGCCGGAATCCCACGTGCTCGGGTAACCGTGCACGGACGTGCGCGGCTCCTGTGCCGCCGTGCACACGGTCAGCGTATGGCACTGAGTGTCAACCGTAAAGGTACTCGGTACCCTCATCTTCCGTTGGAGTGAAGAACTCGATGATCCGCTTCCCGCCACGTCTCGACCCGTCAAGGTTCCTCTGAGGCAAACAGGGTCGAAGGGAGCAGGGTTGTGCATGTGAGGCGTATCGGATCCATCCTGAGCGCTGCCGCGCTCGCCGCGCTCGCCGTTCCGGCGAACGCTCACGCGGCGGCGGTCGCCTGCGGCGGTGGTGTGTCGACCGGCAGGGTGGCCGTCAACGGCTGCATCAGCGCCCAGCGCGGACGGGAAGGCCGGATCTACACCCGCGAGATCACGGCGTACGTCAAGGCGCGCAACACGGGGCCGGGGGCGGTGAACCTCTCCTACGAGGCGTTCTTCCGTGTCGTCGACGGTGGTCACTGGGTGAAGCTGGGCAGCGGTCGCACCTATGTCCCGGCGGGCGGGACCGTCGAGCCCACGGAGGTGGGCGGCTCGACCCGGGTGTGCGGGCCCGTGAAGGTCGAGATCCGCGTGCACGCCCGTGCCGACGGGGCCGCCTGGAGCGGGTGGTCCACCGCCGGCACGGCGCAGTGCCAGACCTGACCGGTCACTGAGCGGGCGGCGGGGCCGCTCCGTCGTACGGCGGGTGCGGCTCAGTCCCGGTCGAGCGTGGACTCGATCTCCTGGACCACCCGCCACAGCGGCGCGCCGCGGCGGGAGACGATCACCACCACGTCCTCGGGCGGCTCGTCGGCGGACGGCGCGCCGGGCGCCCCGAAGGCGGCCTGCACATAGCCCAGCGCGTGCTCCACCGCCTCCTCGGCGTCGCCGTGCCCGTCCGAGCGCAGCCACGAGCGCAGGGCGTTGTTGTGCGCCGCGGCCACGGCGGCGGCGATCACGTCGGCCCGGAGCGTCCCGTCGTGCAGCCCCTTCAGGCGCCCGCGCAGATACTCGGCGAAGGAGCGCTCGTAGCGCCACACCACGGACAGCTCGTAGGCGCGCAGTCCGGGCACCTGCTTGGTGAGTCGGTAGCGCTGCACCGAGAAGGTCGGGTTCTCGGTGTACATGCGCAGCACCAGGCGCACCGCCTCGCAGACCCGCTCCAGCGGGTCGCACCCCGGGTCGCTCGCGGCCAGGAACGCCGTCATGTCCGCCAGGCAGCGCTCGTGGTCGGGGAAGACCACGTCCTCCTTGGACGGGAAGTACCGGAAGAACGAGCGGCGTCCGACTCCGGCGAGCGCGACGATGTCGTCGACGGTGGTCTGCTCGTAACCCCGTTCCAGGAACAACTGGAAGGCGGCCGCGACCAGCGCGTCCCGCATGGCGGGCTTGGTGGAGCTCATGGTCGCGAACGTAGCACCTGAAGCACTCGAGTGGCACTGGGTGCAGCATCAAGAGGGAACTGAGTGCTTTTCTCGTGTTGTCCGGTGGATGGTCCGCCGCATACGATCGGCGCCCGTCCGCCGAGGAGTCCCGCATGTCCCGCCGCCCCGCCCTCCTGTACGTGACCGACCTGGCCTACCAGGCCCGTGGGCGCCGCTACTGCGACGAGGACATCCTCCTCACCTCACGCCTGAGGGAGGACTTCGACCTCGCCCTGTGCCATCCCCGGGACGCCGCCGCGCTGATGAACGGCTTCGAGGCGGTTGTCGTCCGCAACAGCGGGCCGGTCCTGGCGTACCAGGAGGCGTACGACGCGTTCCGCGAGCGGGCGCTGCGGGACGGGACGCGCGTGTACAACCCCCTGTCCGGCAAGGCCGACATGGCAGGCAAGCAGTACCTGCTCGACCTCACGGCCGCGGGGTACCCCGTCATCCCGACCGTCGACCGTGCCGGGGACCTCGACCGGCTGCCCGCGACGGACCGGTACGTGGTCAAGCCCAGGCTCGGCGCCGACTCCATAGGTCTGCGGATCGTGTCCGCCGACCAGGTGCGCGACCTCGTCGACGGACAGGTCCTCGTCCAGCCGTGCGTCGACTTCGCCTACGAGGTGTCCTTCTACTTCGTCGACCACGCCTTCCAGTACGCCCTCTACGCCCCGCACGCCGACCGGCGCTGGGCCCTGGAGCCGTACCGGCCCACCCCCGACGACCTGGAGTTCGCCCGGCGCTTCATCGACTGGAACGCCCTCGGCCACGGCATCCAGCGCGTGGACGCCTGCCGGGTTCCGGGCGGCGAACTCCTGCTGGTGGAGCTCGAGGACCTCAATCCGTACCTCTCGCTGGACGCCCTGGACGACGAGGGCAGGGACGCCTTCGTCGCGGCCATGAAGGCATCCCTGCACGAGTTTCTCGCCTCCTCTCCCCGGTGAGGGGCGGGCCGGGAACAGAGCGGTAGCGCTGAACTCCCGGGCCCGTGGCGCCGTATCACTCCCCGGGGGACGGCGCAGACCCGTGCGCGGGGCGGAAGGAGACCAGGATGCCGACACCGTCCGACCGAGGGGTGCCCGGGGGCGGGCCGCCGATCGAACCCATCCGGGTGCTGCGTCCGCGCCGCACCGACGCGCTCGCGGAGTTGATGAAGGACATGCCGCCCCGAGCGGCCGTCCGGTACGAGTCCTTCGTGCTGCCCGGGCCGCCGTCGGGAACCGAGGACGCGACCGAGGAACTGCCGCCCGTCAGGGACGACCGCCCCCGGCGTTCCCGTGACATCCCGCGCGGGCGGGTGCCGGGACTGCGCCGCACGGTGATCGCGGCGGCCGTGACCGCGGCCGCGGTGATCGGCTTCGGCTGCGCGCTCCTGCTTCCCGGCCGGGGGGAGAGCACCGCCGCGGCGGCCCCGCGGCCCCTCCCGACTTCCTCCGCGACGCCCACCCCGACGACCTCCGGGGCCCCCGACCCCGACGGTTCCGGCACCCTCCGCCAGGGAGACAGCGGCCCCGAGGTGAGCGACCTGCAGGAACGCCTGCGACGCATCCCGAACGTCTACGACAACGGGTCCACCGAGGGCACCTACGACACCACCCTGACCGCCGCCGTGGCCCGCTTCCAGCTCTGGTACGGCATCCGCGGCGACGAGGACGGCGTGTACGGCGACGACACACGGCGGGACCTGGAGTCTCGCACCGGTGGCGGCTGATCGAAGAGGATGGCGGGCATGGACGCCTTCATCGACCGGCTCGACCCCGACATGTGCGTCGTGACCGCCGCTGCGGACGGCGACCGCGCGGGCTGTCTCGTCGGATTCGCCTCACAGTGCTCGATCGAACCCCTGCGGTACGTGGTGTGGCTGTCGAAGGCCAACCGCACCTATCGGGTGGCCCGCACCGCGGACCGTCTCGCCGTCCATCTGCTCACCCGCGAACAGCACGGCCTCGCCGAGCTGTTCGGCGGGGAGACGGGGGACCAGACGGACAAGTTCGCCCGGGTCCGCCGGCGGGAGGTGGGCGGGGCCGTCGTACTGGAGGAGGCGGCGGCCTGGTTCGTCGGCACGGTCGTGCTGCGCGTCGAGGGTGGTGACCACGTCGGGTTCGTCCTGGAACCGCAGGCGTGGGGCGCGCGCGAGGACACCGCGGGCGCCAAGCTGCTGCGGCTGTCCGACGCGATGTCCATCTCGCCCGGCCACCCGGCGGACTGAGCCGGGTTGGGGACACCGCGGACGTCCCGGTGGCTCACTCCGGCCCGGACGGCACCCGGATGTCCACGACGCAGACGTCGTCGCGCCGCTCGCCGTCCAGCACCGAGGCCAGGATCGGGGCCAGGGAGCCGGGCTCGTCCGTGTGGTGGGCCGCGACGGCCGCGGCGAGCCGGTCCAGACCGTGGTCGATGCCCTCCGGGGGCCTCTCGACCAGGCCGTCGGTGTAGAGCAGGACGCGATCACCCGGCTCCAGGAGGCAGTGCGCCTCCTGGAAGTCCGGATCGGAGCACGCCCCCAGCAGCATGCCGAAGGGGCGTTCCAGATAGCGCACTTCTCCGTCGCGCACCAGCAGCGGTGGCGGATGGCCGGCCTGGGCCCACACCAGGCAGTGCTCGCCGGGGTCGTAGCGGGCCAGGACCATGGTCGCGGTGCCGTGGGAGTCGCGCGAGTGCAGCAGCAGGGTGTTGAGACGGGCGAGCGCCCCGGTCAGCGAGGAGCCCGTGATGACCATGCCCTTGGCGGTGAAGCGCAGTTGGGCCATCGTGGCCACGGCGTCGATGCCGTGTCCGGCGACGTCACCGACCACGAACAGGGCGTCGCCGTCGGGCAGTTCGATGGCGCTGAACCAGTCGCCGCCGACGTGGATGCCCGACTGGGCGGGCAGGTAGGCCACTTCGACCCGCAGTCCGGCGAGGTCGACCGGCCGGGTGGGCAGGGGCAGCAGCGCGTGCTGGAGGCGGGCGGCCAGGGTCCGCTCGGCGTGCAGCACCCCGTGCTGCGTCACGATCGCCTGCTCGCTCTCGACGAGGGCCAGTTCGGCGCTGCGCTGCGCGGTGAGGTCCTGGACGAAGCCGTGCACCTCGACGGGTTCGTCCTCGGTGTCCGTCACCACCTCGGCGACCATCCGCAGATGGCGGATCTCGTCCCCGGCCCGGATCCGGAACGGGACGTCGAACTGGAGCCCCGAGCGCACGAGTTCCTGCACGGCGTGGGCCAGCACCGGTGCGTCCTCGGGCAGCGCGAGCCCGGGAAGGTCGGCGAGCCGGACCGGTCCGAGCGCCGGGTCCCGGTTCATGACCTGGAAGGTCTGGGAGGACCAGCTGCCCTCGCCGGTGACCAGGTTCCAGTTCGCCCAGCCCAGGTTCCCCAGCCGCTGCACGTCCGCCAGGCGCTGTTCCTGCCGGTCGGAGGAGTCGTGGCGGACCCAGGTGACGACCAGGGCGCCGCCGAGACGGGCCGCGTGCACCGCGTACGTGCACAGTTCGGGGGTGCCGTCCACGACCTCCTGGTAGGCGAACGGCTCGCCCTCGAACGGCACGCCGGTGGTCAGCGTGCGCAGACAGCCGTGCCACACCGCCTCGCCCGCGATGCTCGGGAAGCACTCCAGGATCCGCCGGCCGAGCAGCTGCTTGCCGGTGCGGCCCGCGACATCGACCGTCTGCTCGGTGGCGGCGTCGATGCGGTAGTCCTCGACCTCACCGGAGGGGCCGCGCAGCGGCGTGAGCAGCATGGCGGGGCCGGGCAGCGAGTCGAACACGGGCTGGGCGACGGCCGAGGCGGCGGCACTGTGCTGGGTCCGGGCGCCGAAGGACCGCAGCCAGCCGGCACACAGCCGGACGACGGACCGCAGGAGCTGCCGGTCCTGCGGTGAGAACGGTCCGCTCCGCGTGCGCAGGATCCCGACGCAGACCTCGGCCCCGTCGCCGGCCGGCACCGGCAGCCAGGCGCGGGACAGCCAGCGCTCGGGCGGATTTCCTATGAGCAGGTGCCGCTCCCGGTCCGTCGCGAAGTCCTCCAGCCAGCGAGGCTCCCGCGCCCGGAGCGCTTCGAGCGCGGCGATTCCGGCCAGCGGGGGAACCTGTGCCCACTGGGAGGCCAGGCCGGCGTCGATGCCGGCATGGCCGATCAGTTCGAGCCCTCCGGCCGGCAGCGACCGGAAGAGCAGGAGTGCGTCGGCGTCGACGTCCGCCGTGAGCTCCTCCAGCAGACAGCCGGCCAGGTCCTGGGGGGTGGCCACATGGACGAGGGCCTTGCCGAGGCGGCCGAGCGCCGTGAAGCCGTCGTCCGGCTCGCAGGTGTCCCGCCCGGCGGGTTCGGTGGTACCCGGACGGACGGCCCGCGGGCCGGTCGGGTGGGGAATCGCGGGCAGGGGTGCGCCGGGAACGTCGTCGCCGACGCGGGACTCCGTGGCCGAGCCGAGCGGGGGCAGGGAGCCGAGGGCGATCCAGCACTCCTCCAGCAGTGTGCGGTTGCCGGCCTTGGCGCGCTGGAGCAGATCCTCCCCGGCCGCGTCCGGGGTGCACCCGGTCAGTGCCATGATCACGCCCTTGGCCCGCTCCAGCACCGCCGAGGTGGCGGCCTGGTCCCGCAACCGGTCCATCTCGGCCCGTTGTCTGGCCACGACCTTGGCCAGCGCGGCCATGTCGGGTGCGGTACCGGCGTGCGCGGGGCCGGTCGACTCGCTCGTCACGCGTTGAGCATCGCACATGCGCCAGGTGCCGATCGCGCTCTTGTCAAACGCATCCCACACACCGGTGACCCCGCGGGTTGACGAAACCGGCCGGGGGCCCCGTTCGCGGCGGGGTCAGTGGTCGGGCGGCGGGTACAGCCACCTTCGCAGCACCCGGCTCAGCAACGGCATCACCAGATACGTGAGCACCGGCAGCAGCACCACCGGGAACACCGCCGCCCGCAGCGGCAGAGGCCAGGCGGCCGTGCGGGGCGCCACCAGCCACTGGATCAGCAACGTGCACGGGAAGGCCCCGAGGAACGTGGTGAGCACCATCTTCCAGCGGACCGGGGGCCGCACGGTGGTGCCGGGCAGACTGAACCAGGTCTCGAGTCCGGTCGTCGACTGCCGTTCGCTGCCGAGTTCCGTGGCGATGTCGTCGATCCGCGCATGCCAGGCCGCCCGCTCGTCGGACTGCAGCCAGGCGGTGAGCCGGTGCGCGTCGGACCAGCGCAGCACCGCGTGGAAGCGGTGGCCGTCCTCGGGACGCAGCCAGGAGACGCCCTCGTTGCCGGGGAACCGTCTGGCGCAGCGGGTGATCCCCCGCGTCCACTGCTCGAAGTCCCGCTCCCGGCCGGGACGCACCTCCCACGTGAGGACCGTGGTGACCGGATCGCCGCGCCGTACTTCGGTGGTGCTCATGCTCACCACGGGTCCCACGTACGGCGTGGGTCATGCCCCCCGAGGTGGGTCAGCGTCCGTGGTGGTGGTCGACCAGGGCCTGGGTGACGGCGCGGATGCTGCGGGCGATGTGCTGGAGCTGGAGGACCTCGGCCGCGTACAGCTTGATCGTGTGCTCGATGACCGACTCCGGCAGGCCGAGCGAGGGCAGGTCCGCCCGGGCGGTTTGCAGCGCGGTGCGGGCGACCCGGATCTCGTGCTGGACCTGGATCTGCGCGTGCCGGGCGAGGAGCACGGTGTGCCGCATCAGCGCCGGGTAGCTCGCGTACCGCGCCGGCACCAGCTCACGCAGCCACTTGGCCGCGGATCGCTCCCAGTCGTAGCTGCCGGGCGTCTTGACCTGGCAGGGCCAGTCCGGGCCGGTACGGGTGGTGGTCCGCGTGGTCGTCAGGGGCATGGTGAATCGCTTCCGGGTGTGCGGCGTCGTGCGGGTGTTCCGACGGGTTGGGCGGCCCCGGTCTAGGGGATGACCGGGACCGCCATGGGCTCGCGTGCAGGCGAGGCCCTACCGAACACCCCGGGCGCCGACGCGGGTAGGTGACGACGGCTCGGGATGTCCGCAGTGGAGCCCTCTCGGGCGGTGTGGGGGTGGGGACGGGGACAGGGGTGCGGACGGTCCCGGAGGGGTCCCGGGGGTGATCCGTGAGCAGTATTTATATATGCCGTCCGCTTGGCAAGGCGTATGAAAACATTCATGCTCGATTTATTACGGATGGCCCCGTTGTGAAGGCGTATGACCGGGGGTGGGAGGGGTCAGTCCCTGAGGAAGAACTGGTGCTGGTCGGAGATCTGCTCGTACTCCTCGAGCCGCGCCTGGGTGCGCTCGGGGTCGGCGTCGGTCATGGCCTGGAGCAGGGCCGCGGCGATCACACCGGGTGCCGCGTAGGAGTCGAAGACCAGCCGGGAGCCCGTACCGGTGGAGAAGAGGACGTCCGCCTCGTCGGCCACGTGCCCGAGCGCCAGGTCGGTGACGAGGGCGATCTTCAGTCCGGCGCTGCGGGCGACCCGCAGGGCGGTGAGGGTCTCCTGGGCGTGCCGCGGCATCGAGAACGCGAGCACCCAGGTGCCACCCGCCTCGCGCGACTGCAGGAGAGCGTCGTAGGCGACGCTGCCGCCGCGGGTGACCAGCCGTACGTCGGGATGGATACGGCGTGCCGCGTAGGCGAAGTACTCGGCCAGCGACGCCGAGATGCGCAGGCCCAGGATGGTCAGCGGGGTCGACTCCGAGAGCTTGCGGCCCAGTTCGATCACCTGGTCGGGGTCGGCGAAGTCGCGGCGCAGGTTCTCCAGGTTCTCGATCTCCGCGTCGACCGCGGCCTGGAGTTCGTTGCCGCGCGACTCGTCGTCGGCGACCGGTCCGCCGGCGAGCGTGCCGAGCGCGATCGACTGGAGCTTCTCCCGCAGGGCGGGGTAGCCGCTGAAGCCCACGGCCGCGGCGAACCGCGTCACCGAGGGCTGGCTCACGCCCACACGCTCGGCGAGATCGGTGATGGAGAGGAACGCCGCCTCGGTGATGTGCTCGATCAGGTACTGCGCGATGCGCCGCTGCCCGGGGGAGAGCCGGGGCCTGTCGAAGAGCGTCCTGAGCTGGGAGGCCGGGGCTGCCTCCGTCTCCGGTGCGGTCTTGCCCGAGGTGATCGCGGATGCCTGTGCGCGTGCCTGCTGCGGCGATGACACCGGGGTGCCTCCTTTGTCTGCCACGGGGAGTCAACATAGCCCACACCCCCCGGTGACCAGGGCTTGTACGAAAGCATCCGGCGACCGCCCAGAAGGACGGATACGTGGCCGCCGGACGGGAACCCGCCTCTGCGCACCCCCTTCGACGACATCCGAGGAGCAGCCCCGTATGACCGTCCCCGACAAGGACCGGCCCGAGCCGCGGACCGGCGACCCGGACACACCCGAGGCCCCCGGTGGCAGCGGACGCACCCTGCGCGAGGCGTTCGAGGAAGCACGGGTGGAACCCGACGACTTCGCCCAGGAATGACCCCGCACGTCAAACCGGAGCTACCGGCAGGAGAGACGCAATGGGTGCGCTGAGCGCGCTGGAACAGGCAATGGAGCACGGGTGGGAGGCGCTGTGGGCGCGGGTCGTCGACCGGGAGCCCGTCGAACTCCTCGACGCGCTGCGGCGCGAGTGCGACAACAACGTGGTCGTGTGCAGTGAGAACAGGGTGGTCGTCCCGAACGCGTACGACGTCGAACTCGCGGACTTCGCCTACGACGAACTGGTGCGCCGGGGCAGCAGTGTGGGCCAGGTGCTCACGGACAGCCTGGCCCGGCACGGCGAGCGGCAGGGCTACGAATGGGCGGGCCCCCTCACCGTGCACATCACCAGGTCCGACCAGGTGCCCAACGGCCGTTACCGCGTGACGAGCGGGGCGATGCAGCACGTGAGCGCCCAGGGGTTCCAGCAGGCGGTCCGCTGAGCGGACGCGGGCCCGGCCCGCCGCGGGGGTCATCGGCGGTAGATCGTGATCGAGTGACCGACCTCGTCGACCGGACGGCTGCCGCCGATCAACTCGGCCAGCCGGCCCTTCGCCTTGGCGACCGACGAGTCCGACACGACCAGCAGTCCGCGCACGTCGTCCACCGGTACCTCGCGCGGATCGGACGCCTCGATGCCGTAGGCGGACGGCATGCCGCTGCCCTTGTAGACGAGCCAGATACGTTCGTCGGGGTAGCGCTCGCGCAGCCGGTCGGCGAGCCGGCCGAGGTCCTGGCCCCAGTCGACGTTGGAGTCGTGCAGCCGCAGATGGGTGCGGGCCGGTCCGCCGAACGCCTCGTTGGAGTACGGCAGATAGTAGGGAAACGTCCACAGCGAGCTGACCGCGACGAACAGCACCAGCGCCCCGGTCGCGACCGTCGCCCAGCGCCGGCGTACCGCGAGGACACACCCGGCGGCCACCGTCAGGAACATGGGCAAAAAGAGCGCGTACCGCGTGCCGAAGTCGCGTGACCCCGTCATGGCCGAGGCGAGCAGCACCCCGGCGGGCACGAGCAGATACGGTGCGGCGGGCCGCAGTCGCCGTACCGCCAGGAGCGTGACGGCACCGGCGGCCCACAGCGCGAGCAGCCCCAGCGGGGTCTTCACCAGGAGCGCGGCCGGCAGGTAGTACCAGAGGTGCCCGGTGTACACCCGCCCGAACAGGAAGCCCTCCCACGGGTAGTTCTCGAAATGGAACTGGATGCGCATCCCGTCCGCGTAGGCCTGGGGGAAGGGCAGCAGATCGACGAGGGTTCCCCGCAGCCCGCGCACCACCGGCACCGGGTCCTGGGACGTCCACCGCAGCCGCGGATCGACCACCAGATACGACACCCATACGACGGCGACGGCGGCCAGAGTCAGGACCGCGGCCCCTGCGAGCGCGTGGAGCAGCCGCCTGCGCGTCTCCTCGTCACGCGACGCGCTCCACACCGAGAAGGCGGCCAGTCCCAGCAGGACCGGCACGGCCGGCAGCGCGCTCATCTTCGTCGCCAGGGCCGCCCCGAGCGCCAGACCGGCGAGCGGCACGTACAGCCGTGGCCGTACGCGGGCCCGCCACAGCAGCCACACCGAGGTGAGCAGGAAACCGGCCATGGGCACGTCGAGCGTCGCCAGCGAACCGTGCGCGACGACGTCGGGGGAGAAGGCGTACAGGGCGAGTGCCGTAAGGCCCGCCGCCCGTCCGGCGAGTTCCCGGGCGAAGGCGAACACGACCAGGCCGAACAGCAGCGTCAGCACGATCACCGGGAGCCGGGCCCAGAACATCAGCCGCCAGGGGTCGTTGCCCGACTGGTACAGCAGATGGGGGCCCAGGTCGATCTGGGGCCCGTGGAACGCCGTGTCCACGTGCGGATCGGCGATCGCCACCCCGACGGCGATCACCAGTTTGCCGAGCGGCGGGTGTTCCGGGTTGTAGCGGATGCCTTGGCCGTGCAGGTACTCGGCGGCCGTGGCCACGTAGACCGGCTCGTCGATCGTGGGGGTCTGCTGCACGGCGGTCGTCACCATGACGGCGGCCATCTGCGCGAGCAGCACGACGACGAGGAGTGGCAGCAGCCACCGCCGGACCGGTCGCGGCTGCCGTACCTCGTCGTCGCTGGCCCCGGACCCGGGAGCCGGGGCCAGGACCGTCTGCTGCTCGTTCGCCATCATCCGCCCCGCGGTGAGACCGGCCGGGCGGTGGCGGGAGCGATCCGGAGCCACCTCATGAGGGTCACTCTCGCATCAGCTCCCGCCCCGTGGGCGTCACCGCTTCAGGAGTCGTACCGACAGACCTTCCGCCGTGTAGACGGGTACGGCTCGCAGGGTGTCGGAGTTCAGTTCGACGCGGTCGAACTGGCCGCGCAGTCCCTGGCAGCCGAGGACCCGGACCGTCTGTCCGGCCTTCGGCGGCTTGTGCGCGTCGAGCTTCAGCGACAGCACGCTGCCCGCGCCGAGCACCGCGCGCCGGGTCACCTCCAGGACCGGCTCCTGGCCCGAGCGCAGCGTCAGTTCCAGTGCGCCGGCCTCCTGGCTGTACGTGCCGTGGACCTGGAGCGACTTGCCGTCCAGCGTCAGCTTCCCGCCCTGCACCCGCACGTCGCCGTGGCCGAGCCCGTGCGCCGAACCCGCGACCAGGGCGCCCTCCTTGAGCACCGTCCCGCCGGTGTACCGGTTGTGCCCCGTCAGGGTGAGGGTGCCGCTGCCCCGCTTGGTCAGACCGCCGCAGCCGTCGATGTCGTTGTGCCAGGTGTCGGCCGCGTGGAAGCCGCCCGCGGCCGCGTCCAGGGTGACGGTGACGTCGGAGTCGAAGGAGCCGTAACCGTCCGCCGCGGCGAACAGGTCGATCCGGCCCCACTGCTCGAAGCCGTCCAGCAGGACATAGCCCGAGGGCAGCCCGGTGGTCCGCAGCACCTCACGGCGCTGCGCCGCGTCCAGGTAGGGCAGTCGCGTCTCCAGCAGCACCTCCGCGCCCTTCGGCACGGTGAACGGCTCGTTGCCGCCGTCCCGGTGCAGTACGTAGGTCAACCGGGGCTTGACCGAGCGGGCGTTGGCGTCGTGGTCCGCGTACGCGTCGGCGGCGTCCGAGTGGGCGTAGGCGAACAGGGTGTCGGCCGTGGTGCCGGTCTGCTGCGTGAAGAACCGCAGCGCCTGCGCCCGTGCGGCGGCCTTGAGGTCGGCGTTCGCGGGGTCGGCCAGCGTGGCGGCGGCCAGCGCGGTGGCCATGATGCGGCCGCCCATGACGTCGACCGTCGAGTGCATGCCGGACATGATCCGGGTGTGGCTCAGCTCGAAGGCGCGGGTGACCAGTTCCTGGAAGCGCTCCGGTACCGCGTACGCGAAGGCCAGGCCCGCCAGGTGGAAGGCGTTGGTGTGGCCGCTGGGGAAGCCGCCGTCGTCGACCGGCGAGGTGCTGCGCTGGCGCAGCAGCTGGGGGGCGACGACGACCTCGGAGTCGTAGACCGGGTAGCCGAGCGCGTCCTTGGCGCCCGTGTCGACGACCTCGCTGTCCTCGTTCATGCGCCACGGCCGCGGGTACTGGAAGGCGTACTTGCCGGGGTTGCCGGAGGCGTACGGCCCGCGCACGGTGTCGACCAGCTTGGCCACCAGGCCGAGCGAGGAGTCGTAGGAACCGGCGCCGAGCGCGGAGCCCGCGGGGGCGTCGGCCGGGACGGCGTCGCTGATCGTGGTCGCCGGGGTGGTGTCGGGAGCGCTGGTGATCGAGGTGACCGCCTTGGCGCCGGACCGGTAGAGGCCGGCGAGCGGGCCGAGGGCGCCGATCATGGCGTAGCTCTGGTGCTGGCGGTCGTAGAGGAAGGCCTCCTTGGCCTGCGCCTCGGTGCGCGCCTTGGTGACGCGTGCGCAGTAGCGCATGTTGGCCCGCAGTATCTCGGGCCGCAGCGGGGTGCCGGTGTTCCAGGCGTCGCCGGTCTTCCACACCCGGGCGAAGCCGCCGAGGGCCCGCACCACCGCGTTGGTCTCGGGCGTCAGGTTCGCCATGACGTTGGACTTGTAGTCGTCCACGAACGCGACGGGGGCGGTGGCGGCCTTGGCGTCCGCGGCGCCCAGCCAGGAGGCGAAGGTCGGCGCGGCCAGGATGCCGGCCGAGGCGCCCAGGGACGTCTTGAGGAAGCCCCTTCGCCTCATGGCGCGTTCGGTGAGCGGCGCGGGGGAGTGCTGCCCGGCGTTTGACGGCATGGGTCTGCCTCTCTGGAGTTCTGCGGCCGTACGGCCGGGGAGGTGGTGCGGATGCGACTCATGATGCGCTGGACGGCCTGTGCGGCGAATGCGCTTTCTGAAGTCGTACGAGCGAAGACTTACGGGTGAGTCATGTCGGACCGCAGGAGACTCGGCGTCCGGCGGATGTCACAGAAGTGAACGGGCCATCGCCACCGCTCCGTCCACCGGCGGTGCCCGCAGGGGACGCGGCCGTGCCGACGGCACGCCGTCGGCCAGTGCCGACACGAAGGCGTCGTACAGCGACGGCTGGGCGAGGACGGTGCTGCCCGCGACCACGACGTCGTCGACCACCACCCCGCGGGCGGCGAGCCGTTCGACGAGTGCGGCCAGGGCGCGGCCCGCCTCGGCGATGACGGTGCGGGCGAGCGGGGATCCGGCCTCGGCGGCGGTGAAGACGGCCGGGGCGTGGCGGCCCCAGTCGGCGGAGGCGGCCGTGGTGTGCTCCAGCGCGGCACCGAGCGCGGGTACTTCGGGGACGTCGAATCCGGCGAGCAGGCCGAGCGCCAGCGCTTCGGGCTCCTCGCCGCGGTCGTGCGCCGCCCATACGGCACGTACGGCCTCGCGGACCAGGCCGGCGGCACCGCCCTCGTCGCCGAGGAGCGCGCCCCAGCCGCCGACCTGGACCGGTGTGCCGTCGGCGAACCGGCCCACGGCGACCGAGCCGGTGCCGGCGACCAGGCCGACCCCCTTGTCCAATCCCGCTGCGGGCACGAGGAGTTCGGCGTCTCCCACGACCAGCGCGGGCGCGTCGAAGTGCAGTTGGAGAGCGGTGCGGATCTGCGCGCACTGGCGCGGGGTCTCGCAGGCGTGCCCGCCGACGGCGAGGGCGGACGGGCGGGCGCCCACGGGAAGCGCGTCGGCGGCCAGTGCGGCCAGCCAGCCGGCGGCGGCCACCGGGTCGTGGGGCCGCCAGCCACTGCTGGGGCGGACGTGATCGGCGACAAGGGTGTCGCCCGCGAACGCGCGGAGCTGAGTCTTGGTGCCGCCCACGTCGATGCCGACAACCAGGGGTGCGGTGTCCTGCACGGAACCTCTTTCGTCGTTGCGCTGTGTGCTGCGACGGTGGGCGAACCGTGCCGTAGGGCAAGGCAGTTGGAGAACTAGCGAAGCCCCGGGACGGGCCTCTGACGGACCACGGCAGGCGAGTACCGTGACGTTCGTTAGGAAGTTAACTAACGAAGTACAGTGCGTGTCAATAGGCGTCACGCACTCGACTTCCCGGGCCCCCCGTCCCGGGACGGAACGCGCGACGCCGGAGCAACCCATCGCCGCCTCCCGCCGAGTCGCTCGGCGCAGGAGCGTGGCCTGTGACCTGGGGGAAGTGTGGAACACGACGTGGCGAGAGCCCCCCGTCTGACCGAGAGCGCGAGCGCCGTATTCGCCGTGCTGGCCCAGGCGGGCACCGCGACCCGGCCGCAGCTGGCGAGCCTCGCGCGGTTGTCCAAGCCGACGGTCTCCTCCGCCGTCGCCGAACTGGAGGGCGTCCATCTCGCGGCCCACTCCGGCACCTCCTCCGGCGCCACGGGCCGCAGCGCCGCCGTCTACCGCCTCGGCCCGGCCGCGGGTGCCGTGCTCGCCGTCGACCTAGGCCCCGCCCTCACCCGGGTCCGCGGCTGCGCCCTGGACGGGACCCTGCTCGCCGAGGCCACCGGCCCCCGGGAAGACGCCGCCGACGTGGTGCGCGACGCCCTCTCCGCGCTGCCCCCCGACGCCCCGCTGCGCACCATCGTCGTGGCCGTCGGTGACGTCACCGCGCCGCAGCGGATGCGCCCCGCCACGGCCAAGGCCGGACCCGTCTTCGACGCGGTGACCGTCGCGCTGCCGCCCGGAGTCCCCGTCCACCTGGAGAACAACGTCAACTGCGCCGCCCTCGCCGAACTGCACGAGGGCGCGGCCCGCGGCCGGCACACCTTCGGCTACCTGCGGATCGGCGTCGGTATCGGTCTCGGCATCGTCGTGGGAGGCCAGGTGCTGGCCGGGGCCAACGGCGCCGCCGGAGAGCTCGCCAGGCTGCCCTACCCCTGGGACGACGACCTGGAGCCCCGCCACGAGGCCCTGGAGGAGTACATCGGATCCCGCTCCCTGCTGCGCCGGGCCGCGGCGGCCTGGCCGGAATCCGACGGCGCCTGCCCCCGCACCGCCGAGCGGCTCTTCGCCCTCGCCGGACAGGGCAGCGCCACGGCCCGCGAGGTCGTCGCCAGACACGCCGTCGACGTGGGCCGGCTGGCCGCCGCAGTGACGGCCGTACTCGACCCGGGACTGCTCGTGCTCGGCGGTAGCACCGGCGCGTTTCCGCAGCTCCTGCCCGGTGTGCGGGCCGAACTGGAGCGGCTCAGCTGGCCCACCGAGGTGGTCAGCAGCCAGGTCGGTGATCTGGGTACCGTCGTGGGCGCCGCCCGCCTTGCGGTCGCAAGAGGAGTCCAAACCGTGACCCAGGCGGCGCGGACGAAGGATTGACGGTTTCGGACTCGGTCTGCCAATGTCCGGACAAGCGCTTTCTAAGTCGGCCGGGACGCCGACTTGGGTGAGCGTCCCGCCCGTACTCGACGTACGGCAGCCGCACGAGGGCGTGCCCGTGCGGTGACGGCCACAGCGGCCGGGGACCCTCGCCCGTCAGGATGACGCGGCCGGGCGAGGCCGCGCCCTCGGAAAGCAAACCTTCCTGCAAAATGCACCCGTGCCGCCTCGGTCGGCGCCGTGCTCCGTCCCCTACGACGAAAAAAAGGGATCGAAGATGACCACTGTGGGTGTGCGGCGCTCTAGCCGTCTCGGCCGCGGCGGCATGCGCCGCCTGGTTTCCCTCGCTGCCGCCGCCTCGGCGGGTGCCCTGCTGCTCACCGCCTGCGGGGGCGGTGGCGACTCCGGCGGGACCTCCAAGTCCCTGACGTTCTGGATCTCCACGGTTCCGGGGCAGGACGCGGGCTGGAAGAAGATGGTGGCGCAGTACAAGAAGGAAACCGGCGTCAACGTCAAGCTCGTCAACATCCCCTACGACGGCTACTCCACGAAGCTGCACAACGCCGCACAGGCGAACTCCCTGCCCGACGTGGCGACCGTGCCGGCGCTGGACCCGATCTGGTCGAGCAAGCTGATCGACCTCAAGTCCATCGCCGACAACAAGACCAACAAGATCAACGGCAACTTCGTCGCCAAGGACTCGTCCGGGAAGGTGCTGGCCATCCCCTCGGACGTCACCGCGTCCGGCCTGTTCATCAACAAGTCGCTGTTCGAGAAGGCCGGCGTCTCCTTCCCGGCCTCGCCGTCGAAGACCTGGACCTGGACCGACTTCATCGCCGCGGCGAACAAGGTCCGCGAGAAGACCGGCGCCAAGTACTCCCTGACCTTCGACCAGTCGCCGTCCCGGCTGCGCGCCATGGTGTACGAGATGGGCGGCAAGTACGTCCACGCGGACTCCTCCGGCAAGTTCTCGGCGGACGCGGCGACCAAGAAGGCCGTGAACACCTTCGTCGGCTGGAACGACGACAAGACCATGCCGAAGTCGGTGTGGACCAGCGGCGCTGACCCGTCCGCGATGTTCCAGAGCGGTGACGTCGTCGCCTACTGGTCCGGTGTGTGGCAGGTGCCCGCCTTCGCGGACAGCATCAAGAAGTTCGAGTGGGCGAGCGTCCCGACCCCCGCCCAGCCGGTGCAGGCCAGCGACGTCAACAGCGGCGGTCTGACGGTGGGCTTCAACAACAACGGCGACGCGGCCAAGGCCGCGACGAAGTTCCTGTCCTGGCTGTACGAGCCGGCCCACTACCAGGCGCTGTGCGAGGCGTCCGGGTTCCTGCCGGTCGAGAGCGGTCTGAACCCGAAGTACCCCTTCAAGTCCGAGGCGGCACAGGCGGCGTTCAAGCTGTACAACGAGTCGATCCCGCTCTACGCCCCGATCTCCGGCTACTTCAACACCGCGCAGACGAACTGGGTGCTGAAGGGCAAGAGCCTCACAGAGGACCCGACCAAGACGGAGCTCGGCAAGGCGATCAACGGCCAGCAGTCGGCCGACAAGGCCCTGCAGAACATCGTGGACGGCTACAACCAGCAGGTCGGCGGCTGATCGTAGGCCACAGTGCCGGGCGGCGGTGCCTCCACCCCGCCGCCCGGCCCCGGCCGCCCATGTGAATGCCGGGCTCATGGGGTGAGCCCACCGCAATCCATTCCACCAGCACGGAGTCAGGAAGATGACAAAACGCGCCTCGGACGTGTCCGTGAGCCCGCCCAGGAGACGCAGTAAGTACACCCTTGCGCCGCTCGTCCTCATCGCGGCCAATGTCGTGCTCTTCTCGCTGTTCTTCGTCTGGCCGGCGGTGATCGGGCTCGTCTACTCCTTCACGAACTACACGGGTGTGGGGGCGTTCCAGTTCGTCGGCCTGGACAACTACCAGCACCTGTTCGGGGACTCCACGTTCTACGACGCGCTGTCCCGGACGCTGCTGTACACCGTGCTCGTCGTCCCGCTGAACTTCGTGCTCTCGCTGCTCGTCGCCAACCTGGTGGTCAGCAAGCAGGCCAAGGGCGCGTCGATCGCCCGTGTCGTCTTCTTCGTCCCGTGGCTCATCTCGCCCATCGTCGTGGGTGTCCTGTGGCGCTGGCTGTTCGGTGAGAACTTCGGACTGATCAACTACGTCATAGAGAAGCTCGGCGGGAACGCGATCGCCTGGCAGTCGAACGCCGACCTGTCGCTGGGCGTGGTGGTCATGGCGGGCGCCTGGTGGGGAACGGCCTTCTCGATGCTGCTGTTCATCGCGGCGATCAAGAACGTACCGGTGTCGTACTACGAGGCGGCCTCGCTCGACGGCGCGGGCCCCTGGCGCCAGTTCATGAGCATCACCCTGCCGAGCATCGCGCCCACCTCCTTCATCGTCATCCTGCTCAACACGATCAACGCGATGAAGGAATACCCGCTCTTCCTCGCCCTCAACAACGGCGGACCGGGCACCTCGAACAACCTGCTCGTCCAGTACATCTACCAAACCGGCTTCAAAACGGGCCAGATCGGCTACGCGAGCGCCGCGTCGTTCGTGCTCATGCTCATCCTGATGGCCGTCGCGATCATCCAGCTGATCGTCAACCGGCGGATGGAGAACCGATGACCACCACAGACCTTCCCCGCCCGGTCGACGCCGGTAGCGGACGAGCCGTCTCCAAGAAGCGGCCCCGCAGAGCGGGCAACGGCGGGCTTCGGTCGGCGGTGTCCGCGACGACGCTGCTGTGGGTCCTGGCGTGCCTGTACGGGCTGCCGGTGCTGTGGTTCGTCCTCAGCTCCTTCAAGCCGGCGGGAGACCTGTTCTCCCTTCCACTGACGGTGCTTCCGCACAACCCCACCCTGTCGGGTTACACGGCGGCGTGGGACAGCGCCAACTTCTCCCAGTACTTCATCAACACCGCCCTCGTGTGCGTGATCACGACGATCCTCACGGTGGGAGTCAGCTGCTGCACCGGGTACGCGCTGGCCAAGTACGACAACAAGTGGCTCAAGGCGTTCTTCCTCTGCATCCTGGCCACCACGATGCTGCCGTCCGAGGTCATGCTCGCCCCGGAGTTCCTGGTGGTCCGCAACCTCGGGCTCTACAACTCGTTCGCGGGCATCATCCTCCCGGCCGTCCTCACCGCGACCGGATGCTTCATGTTCCGCCAGTTCTTCCTGACGGTTCCCGACGAACTGATCGAGGCCGCCCGTATCGACGGCGCCCGCGAGCTGTCGATCTTCCTGCGGATCATGGTGCCGATCTCCCGGCCCATCATGCTGACGCTCGCCATCCTGTCGTTCCAGTGGCGGTGGAACGACTACATCTGGCCGCTGCTGATGCTCAACGACCCCGACAAGTTCACCGTGCAGATCGGCATCCAGAGCCTCGTCGGCGCGCAGAACATCAACTGGTCGGTGCTGCTCGGTGGTTCCGTCATCTCGATGATCCCGTTGATCCTCGTCTTCCTGGTGTTCCAGCGGTACGTCATGAACGCCGACATCAACGCCGGACTGAAGGACTGACCTTGTCCAGCCCGCTCGACCACGAGTTCGTCCGGTCGGTGGCCCGCGCCGCCGACCGGACGGCTGTCCCCCTGGCGGACGGCCCCGACGAGGAACCCGCCGGTGTGCCGCACCGGGGTCTGGCGCGGCGGGTGAAGACCCTGGTCGCGGCGTACCGTTCCCCGGACTCGGAACTGCACGGCAGCGAGCGGGCCGTCGCCGCCGCCGCGACCCAGCTGCGCGCCCTGCGGGCCGCGCAGACGCCCTCCGGGCTGTTCGCCGGCGGCGACAACGTGCAGTCACCACCGGACTCCGCGTTCACCGTCAACGACGTGTGCGACGCCCACGTCCTCGCCGCCGGCGCGGGGCCGGAACTGCGCGAGGTGACGGCCGCGCTCGCCCAGATCGCCGGCGCCGCCACCGGCAGTCTCCTGACCGGCGGGGTACACACCCCGAACCACCGCTGGGAGCTGAGCGCGGCGCTGGCCAGGCTGCACCGGTCCTTCCCCGACGACCGTCTCCTCGACCGCGCCGCGGAATGGCTCGCCGAGGGCGTCGACATCGACGCGGAGGGCCTGTACTCGGAACGCAGTGCCGTCTACGCGTCCCTCGTGACCAACCCGTCGCTGCTGTTGCTGGCCGAGGTGCTCGGGCGTACCGACCTGCAGGACGCCGTCGAACGCAACCTCGCCACGACCCTGGACCTGATCAGGCCGGACGGCACGGTGGAGACCCTCCACTCGCGCCGCCAGGACCAGAAGCTCTCGTTCCCGCTGTGGCCCTACCTGCCGCACTACCGGCTGCTCGCGATCCGCACCGGCCGGGGCGACTTCGCCCGCGCCGCCCGTCTGGCGGCCACCGACGGCATCGACGACCCCGACCTGCTCGCCCAGACCCTCCTCACCCCGGATCTGTGCCGCGCCCTGCCGGCCCCGGACGCGGAGAAGCTCCCGCGCGACCGGTACCTCCCCACCGCACGTCTCGCCGCACACGTCTCGGCCACCGCGCACACCGTGGTGTACGGCGGCTCCGACGTGCCCGAGCACCGGCGCATCCGCTCGGGCCTCGCCTGCAACCCCACCTTCTTGCGCCTGTTCGCCGGTGCCGCCGTCCTCGACGCGGTCCGCCTCTCGCGGGCGTTCTTCGACCTGGGCCCGTTCCGTGCCGCAGACATGGAACAGCTCGCCAGCCACCGGTACCGGCTCACCCACACCCTCACCACCGCCTACTACCAGCCGCTACCGAAGGACCAAAGGCGCGACGACGGCGCCTACCGCCTGGTGGACGAGGGCCGCTTCTCCGCGGCGATGGCCTTCCCCGACCGCCCTCAGGACGAGGTCTCCCACATGACCCGAGTAGAGGTCGACGTGCGGGAGGACGGGGCCGACCTGCGGATCGACATCAGCGGCCCACCGGTGCCCTGGGCCCTCGAACTGACCTTCCGGCCGGGCGGCGAGCCGCAGGGCGCCGTACCGCTCGGCGACGGAAGCTGGTGTCTGACGACCGAGCCGTTGACCTACCGCGTCGGCGACGACGAGATCCGGGTCGAGGCCGCCGTCGAGACGGGCGAACCGCTCGCCGGACCGGACCGGAGCGACGTCCTGCGCTACGACCCGGGGCAGGACCACACCGTGGTCGGCGGCACCGACGCGACGACCGGGAACCGGGTCTACCTCGGTGGGCACGGACCGCAGGCACTGACCCTCACACTGCGCGCCACATCTCAGGCATGAAGGGCTGATCTCCTTGCACCTCCCACGCCAGCTCGGGCCGCTGCACGACCTGCCGGACACTCCGGAGGCCTACGACGCCGTCCTCGCCGACGTCACCGAGCAGGCCCTCGCGCGCCTCACGCCCGAGGGCAGCCTCGAACACCCCGACTGCGTCCACGACATCGGCGACACCTCCCTCGGCATCACCTCCCTGCTCGCGTTCGCCTGGCAGCGCGCCAAGGACCCGAGGCTGCCGGAGGCGGTGAGCCGCAGCCTCACCTTCCATCTGCGCGAGCGGGTCTACACCGACGACAACCCGGGCTACCCGAACCTGAAGGTGCGCAACTCGGGCCTGGCGTACGCCCGTTACACCCTGGCGCCGGGCGCGCACCCCATCGGCGACTGGCCCAGCACGGTGTGGGCGCTGCTCCAGGCGGTGAACGTACTCGACGCGGCGGAGGGGCTGGTCGAGGACGGACAGCGCGCCGAACTCCTCGACGTGGCGCGCGGGTACTGGCGCTGGCTGACCGAGGCCACCTTCTTCAACCCGCAGGAAGCCGGCAACCAGGCGATCGGCTGTGTGGTCGGCGGTCTGATGCTCGCGAACCATCTGCCGGACGGGGAACGGGAGCCGGTCCGCGCGCGGGCACTCCAGCTGTACACCGACGAGATCCGCGCCCACCGGGTCACCGACCGCGGCGCGGCCCTGCCGCCCGAGCACGGCGGCGCCTACGACAACAACTACGGCCCGATCTCCCTGTCCTTCCTCGCCCAGGCCCACCGGATCAGCGGGGAGGAGATCTTCGCCGAGGACGGCGACACCCTGGCCCGCTACATCGACGCCCGCGTGACGGGCGGCGGCTTCGACAACGGCGGCCCGCGCTACAGCGAGCAGCACTCCGCCTTCGAGTCGGTGCTCGGCCTGCGCTACTTCGGCGCCCGCATCGGCGCCGACCTGGGCCGCTACCGGGGCGACAGCCGCTGGGGCCGGCACGCGGTCAAGGAGGACGGGGGAGTGGACGGTCACTTCGCCTGGATGCTGGTCTGGCAGATCCAGGACACCACCCGCTGGCACCGGGAACCGTCCACGGCGATCGCCCGCCACCAACTGCGTGCGGGCACGGTGTCGGTGGCCTTCGACACGAAGATGACTCCGGCAGTCGTCGAGGCCGGAGGCACCTACTACCTGCCCGCGGCCGTCAACCGCCAGCACGGCTTCGGCCCCGTCGTCGACGGCTTCCTGCTGTGCCGTCCCATGGGCGAGGTCCGGGTCCGTGACGTGCGCGCCGACGGCCTCGCGGCCAAGCTGGTCACCAAGCCGGTCGTCGGCCGCGACCACGTCCTGCGGCACATCCAGTCCCTGTACGTCACCGACGGCACCAGCCTGTGGACCACGGTCACCGTGGAACGCCTCCCCGGCACGCCCTACCTCCTGGCCGGGCTGCCGTACGCCGAGGACGACGGCGACAAGGTGCGCCGGACGGCCGAGGGCGAGGTGACCTCGGTGGGCGCCCTGCGGCTGACGCACCCCGAGGCGGAGGGCGTGGACCACTTCGACGCCCGCTCGGAGACGACCCAGGAGCAGGCGGCCTTCGCGCTGGCCGCCGACCCCCGCGGCTACGGCAACCCCGACGAGGGCTGGCGCCACCTGGTCAGCTCCACGGCCCTGGAGGCGGACCCCGTCCCGGACGCCCCGGACGACCTGCACGCCTTCGCCGTGCGCTACGGCCCCGGAGCCGCCCTGACGGCGACCTTCGCACGCGTCGGCGCCGAACTGACCGTACGGACCGAGGCGTTCACGGCAAGGATCGGCGACCCGGCGGGTGACGCCCACGGCGAGCCGGAACTGACGCTGTCCGCCTGCTGAGGCACGGGGGCCTCGCCCCCGTGCCTCACCCGTCCACGCGCGGCAGCGCCGACACCGGCACCACGAGGTCGGCCCGCTCCCGCGTCGCCGCCACCAACTCCGCGTTGTGCTGGTCCGAGCGCAGCACCCACGCCACCGCCTCGTCGTGGGACTTGCCGAACTCCTCGTGCCGGGCGACCAGCCGGCGCACCCGCTCGTCCTCGTCCGGCGCGCAGAACCACACCTCGTCCAGGGCGGGCCGCACCCGTGTCCACGCGCCCGTGCCGAGCAGCAGGTAGTTCCCCTCCGTCACGACCAGACGGGCCGTCGGCGGCACCGGGATCGCCCCGGCGATCGGCTGTTCGAGGACCCGCTCGAAGCCCGGCGCGTACACGATGTCCCCGTCCCTCTCCTCGCGCAGCCGCCGCAGCAGGGCCGCGTAGCCCGCCGCGTCGAAGGTCTCGGGCGCCCCCTTGCGGTCGCGCAGCCCGAGCCGGTCCAGCTCCACATCGGCCAGGTGGAACCCGTCCATGGGGACGTGTGCCACCCAGGGCTCGCCCGGGCCGTTCAGCGCCCGCACCAGATGCTCGGCAAGGGTCGTCTTGCCCGCGCCGGGGGAGCCGGCGATACCGAGAACGGCCCGTCTCTCGGGCTCGGCGAGGGAACGCGCACGGGTCACAAGATCGTCGAAGGTCAGGGGCACACGCCGAGTGTGTCATTCGAGGACTTCAGGTCGGCCAGGCACCCTGGAGGGCGGAAGGGGGAGAAAGGAGCCCCAGTCGTGCCCCAGCACTCCGACGAATCCGACGCCCCGCACTCTTTGGACGCCGCGAACGTCTCCGACGACGAGGCGCAGATCCGCGCCCTCATCACCGGGTGGGCGGCGGCCGTCCACCGCGGCGACCTCGCCGGCGTGATCGCCGACCACGCCCAGGACATCGTGATGTTCGACGTGGCGTCGCCCCACCACGGCATCCGGGGCCTCGCCGCCTACCGTGCGGCCTGGCCGCCCTTCTTCGCCTGGCAGGCCCAGGGCGCCTGCTTCGACATCGAGTCCCTCCACGTCACCGCGGGCACGGACGTGGCGTACGCCCACGCCCTGGTGCGCTGCGCCACCCCGGAGGAACTCGCCGCCCACCCCGGGTTCCGGCTCAGACTCACCTTCGGCCTGCGCAGGGAACGCGGCCGCTGGCTGGTGGCCCACGAGCACCACTCCTTCCCGCACGACTGAATCCACCTGTTGGCACAGCGTCTGGCAGGGAACCGGGTTCTGTATGACGGAGCTCGGTCTGCCAGAAGAGATCAAGGCCTGCCTGTTCGACCTCGACGGGGTCGTCACCAGGACGGCCGTCGTGCACGCGGCAGCGTGGAAGGAGATGTTCGACGCGTTCCTTCGCGAACGCGAGGGCGAACACTTCCGGCCATTCGACGACCACGACTACGACGAGTACGTCGACGGTCTGCCGCGGGCCGACGGCGTGCGCACCTTTCTCACCTCCCGCGGCATCGAACTGCCGGACGGTGATCCCGACGATCCACCGGGCGCGGAGACGGTCCACGGCCTCGGCAACCGCAAGAACGCCCTCGTCCTGGAGAAGATCCGCACCGACGGCGTCGAGGCCTACGACGACACCCTGACCTACATCAGGGCGGCCCGCGCCCAGGGTCTGCGCACCGCGATCGTCTCCTCCAGCGCCAACTGCCGGGACGTGCTGCGCGCGATCGACGCCGAGGACCTCTTCGACGTACGCGTCGACGGCGTGGTCGCGGCCGAGCGCGGGCTGCCCGGCAAGCCGCGCCCCGACACCTTCCTCGCCGCCGCCGACGACCTGGGCCTGGACGCACCCCGGTCCGCGGTGTTCGAGGACGCCCTCGCCGGCATGGACGCGGGCCGTGCCGGAGGCTTCGGGTACGTCGTCGGCCTCGACCGGGTCGGACAGGCCGACGCCCTGTACGAGCACGGCGCGGACATCGTCGTGAAGGGCCTCGCCGAGCTGGGAGGACACGCGTGATCACCCAACGCTCCTACACCGTCGAGCCCTGGGCCGTCCGCGAGACCTCCCTCAACCTCGATGTCCTGGCCCAGAGCGAGTCCGTGTTCGCCCTGTCCAACGGCCATGTCGGCTGGCGCGGCAATCTCGACGAGGGTGAACCGCACGGCCTGCCCGGCTCCTACCTCAACGGCGTCCACGAACTGCACCCGCTGCCGTACGCCGAGGCCGGTTACGGCTATCCGGAGTCCGGCCAGACCGCCATCAACGTCACCAACGGCAAGATCGTGCGGCTCCTCGTCGACGACGAGCCCTTCGACCTGCGCTACGGCCGTCTCGTGGCCCACGAACGCAACCTCGACCTGCGCCGGGGCGTCCTGGAGCGGTCCTGCGAGTGGATCTCACCGGCGGGCTCGCGGATAAGGGTGCGCTCGACCCGGCTCGTCTCGCTCACCCAGCGGGCGGTCGCCGCGGTGGCCTACGAGGTGGAGCCCGTCGACAGCCGCACCCGCGTGGTGATCCAGTCGGAGCTGGTCACCAACGAGAGCCTGCCCGGGGCGAACGGCGACCCGCGCGCGTCGAAGGTTCTCAAGTCGCCGCTGGAGCACGAGGAGGGTTTCGCCGACGGCACCCGGCTGCGGCTGGTGCACCGCACCCGGCACAGCGGGCTGCGGGTCGCCGTGGCCGCCGACCACGTGATCGAAGGACCGGAGCGCACCACCACGAGCAGTGAGCAGACGGTGGACCTGGCCCGGCTGACCGTCACCTCCGTCCTGGAGCCCGGGCAGCGGCTGCGGGTCGAGAAACTGGTGGCCCACGGCTGGTCCGGGGCCCGCTCGCGGCCCGCGATGAGCGACCAGGTCGACGCGGCCCTGGCGGCCGCCGCGCACAGCGGCTGGGACGGACTCCTGGACGAACAGCGCAGCTACCTGGACGACTTCTGGGCTCGCGCCGACGTCGAGCTCGACGGCGACGAGGAGATCCAGCAGGCCGTCCGCTTCGCCCTCTTCCACGTGCTCCAGGCGGGCGCCCGCGCGGAGCAACGGGCCATTCCCGCCAAGGGACTGACCGGTTCCGGTTACGACGGGCACGCCTTCTGGGACACCGAGACCTTCGTGCTGCCCCTGCTCACCTACACCGAGCCACGTGCCGTGGCCGAGGTTCTGCGCTGGCGGCAGAAGACGCTGCCCGCCGCCCGCGAGCGGGCCGCGCAGCTCGGCCTGAACGGCGCCGCGTTCCCATGGCGGACCATCGAGGGCTCGGAGGGCTCGGCGTACTGGCCCGCCGGCACCGCCGCCTTCCACGTCAACGCGGCCGTCGCCGACGCCGTGGTGCGCTACACCGAGGCCACCGGCGACACGGACTTCGAACGGGACACCGGTGTCGAACTCCTGGTGGAGACAGCCCGGTTGTGGCGCTCGCTCGGCCACCACGACCACCACGGCGTCTTCCACATCGACGGCGTCACGGGCCCAGACGAGTACAGCGCGGTCGCCGACGACAACACGTACACCAACCTCATGGCCCGCGCGAACCTCCTCGCGGCCGCCGACGCCTGCGCCCGCCATCCGGAACAGTCCGCCGCCCTCGGCGTCGACGACGAGGAGAGCGCCGCCTGGCGGGACGCCGCCGAGGCCGTGCACATCCCCTACAACGCCGAACTCGGCGTGCACGAACAGCACGCCGGCTTCACCCGCTACCAGCGCTGGGACTTCGACAGCACCCGCGCCGACCAGTACCCGCTGATGCTGCACTTCCCCTACTTCGACATCTACCGCAAACAGGTCGTCAAGCAGGCGGACCTGGTGCTGGCGATGTACCTGTGCAGCGGCTGGTTCGAGGAGTTCCACGACGAGGAGCAGATCGCCCGCAACTTCGCCTACTACGAGCCCCTGACCGTACGGGACTCCTCCCTGTCGGCCTGCGTCCAGGCGGTCGTCGCCGCCCGCGCGGGACACCTGTCCCTCGCCTACGCCTACACGGCCGAGGCGGCGCTGATGGACCTCGCCGACCTGGCGAACAACACCCGCGACGGACTCCACATCGCCTCCCTCGCCGGCACCTGGACGGCCCTGGTCGCCGGTTTCGGCGGTCTGCGCCGCGACGGCGACTCCCTCCGCTTCGCGCCCCGGCTGCCGGAGCGGTTCAGCCGCCTCGCCTTCAACCTCCAGCTCCTGGGCCGCTGCCTGCGCGTGGAGATCGGGCCGGACAAGGCGACGTACACCCTGATGTCGGGCGCGCCCCTGAAGATCAGTCACCACGGCACCCCGCTGACCGTCAACGGCGACGGCCCGGTCGTCCGCCCCGTCCCGCCGTCGAAGGACCGCCCGGCCCCGAGCCAGCCGGCCCACCGCAGGCCCCACGCCCGCTGACGGAAAGGCGCGATCCGGACAGGCGCCGCTTGGCCGAACTCCACCCTGCACCCCCAGCTGCCACGGGTTACTTTGTCCATGATTTTTCTGCGATGGACCGGGTCCCCGCGGCACCCGGGGGTGAGGGGTGGACGATGGCTCACGGCGACGGCGCCCTGCTCGCCGACGCGCGACGACGTACGCCGTCCCCGGCCCTCGGGGCGGCCGCGCGTGCCGGGGGCACTCGGCTGATCGCCGTGGTGGCCGCCGCCTTCACCCTGGCCCAACTCGTCCTCGTCCGCCCCGGCATGGGCCTCGGCTGGGACGAGACCGTCTATGTGAGCCAGGTCGGCGTCCAGGCACCGGCGGCGTTCTTCAGTGCCCCGCGCGCCCGCGGTGTCTCGCTGCTGGTCGCGCCGATCGCGAGCTGGTCGACCTCGACGGAACTCCTGCGCGTCTATCTCGCGGTGCTGTCCGGCGTCGGCCTCCACCTGGCACTGCGTGCCTGGCGCGGCCTCTTCCCGGCCCGCGTCATCGCCGTCGGAGGCGCCCTGTTCGCCTCCCTGTGGATCACCCTGTTCTACGGCCCCCAGGCCATGCCCAACTACTGGGTCGCCGTCGGCGCGCTGGGCGCGGCCGGCTGTTTCCTGCGGGTCCGGGAGAACCCGAGGGCCCTGTGGGGAGTCGTGGCGGGGGCCTGTCTCATGGCGTTGATGCGGCCCACCGACGCCGTGTACGTCGCCCTGCCACTGCTCGTCGCGGCCGCCGCGGTCCGCCATGGGCGGCTCGTCGCGGGACTGGTGGCCGGGCTGGTGGCGGGTGGCGTGCAGTGGGTCATCGAGGCGTACACCAGCTACGGCGGCCTGGCCGAGCGACTGCACGAGGGCTCTCGCATCCAGGGCGGACTGGGCCTGCAGTTCGCCGTCGACGACCAACTGCGCAGCCTGGGCGGCCGCAGCCTGTGCCGCCCGTGCACCGGCCCCCTGCCGGACCCGCCGATCATGGCCTGGTGGTTCGTCCTCCCGCTGCTGGCCGGCGTCGGCCTCCTCGTCGCGGTCCGGGCCGGCCGTACCCGGGGCACCCTCATCGCCCTGTCCTGCGCCACGACCGCCGCCCTGCCCTACCTGTTCATGATCGGGTACGCGGCCCCCCGGTTCCTGCTGCCCGCCTACGCCCTGCTCGCGATCCCGGTCGCCGACGCGCTGTTCCACCTCGCGACCACCGGCGCCGGCCGGTGGCGCCCGGTCGCGGCGACGCTGATCGCGCTCGGCCTGGCGGGACATCTCGCGGTGCAGTACGCGGTGCTGGACCGCACGGTGCGCCGCACGACCGACGATCACCGCGACTGGGCCGTCACCGCGGCCGAGCTGCACCGCCTGGGTGTGCGCCCGCCCTGTGTGCTCACCGGCCACCTGTCGATTCCCGTCGGCTACTACACCGGGTGCTCGTCGGCGGCGGCGCGCGGTCCCAACGCCAACAGCACCGCGGCCGGGATCCTGCGCACGTCCCGTCGTCTCCCCGTCGCCGTCCTCACCCCGCCCGGTGGCGCCCCGCCCGCCTACGCGCGCGACTGGCAGACCTTCCCCGCTGCCGGGATGGACATCCGCGTCCCGCCGAACGTGAGCCGACACGGACCGACATGACGTCCGGCAGATCGCCGTCGCCTCGACCCGCCGACGCGCCGTGTTGCCTCTCGCCCTCCCGCTCGCCGTCCTGACCGCCGCCGGCGCTCCGGCGCGGCGCCACTGACCCGTCCAGGAGACCGGTGCCCTGCGGCGCGCCGTCGCCGACCAGGGCTGGCTGCTCGTCGCCGCCGCGACCTGCGCGTGCTCGGCGCTCGCCCAGCAGGGCGCGGTGCTGCGGCCCCTGCCGTCGAAGCGGCTGGTGGCCGCGCAGTTCGCCGCCTCCGCCGCCGGCCAGCTGCTGCCCCGGGGCTCGGCACGAGCGCGGTCAACCTCCGCTTCCTCATGCGCTTCGGGCTGTCCACAGGGCGCGCGGCGACCGCGCTCGCGGTGAAGGCCACGACGGGCGGGCTGGTGCGGGCCGCCCTCATCGCCGTACTCGCGACGGCCTGCCCCGGTGTTCTCGGGCTGCCGCGTCAGCCGGCGGTGTGGCCGGCCGTAGCCGTCGCCGCCCTCGCGCTCGCCGTACTCCTGGGCACCGCGCTGTGGCCACGCTGCCGGCGGCCCCTGGCCCTGGTGACGGCCGACCTCCGGGCCATCCATGCGCGACCGCACCGGGCGGCGGCCCTGTGGGGCGGCTCGCTGGGCTTCGCCGTACAGCACGCGCTCGTGCTGATCGCGTCACCCGGGCCGTCGCCCTGCCGGCGGCCCCGCCCCTGGCGGCCCTGCTCTACCCCGCCGAGAGCAGCGCGGCCGTCCTGCTGCCCACCCCGTCCGGCCTCGGCTCCCTCGACGCCGCGCTCGCCCTCGCCCTCACCGCCGGAGGAGCACCCGGAGTCGCCGCCACCTCCGCGGTGCTCGGCTACCGGCTGCTGACCGTGTGGCTGCCTCTGCTGCCCGGCCTGCTGGTGCTCGCTCTCCTCGTCCGCCACAAGGCGCTGTGAGCGCGACCGGCGTTTCCGGTCCCCATGCTTCTGGTAGGACTTCGGATGTCGGCCCGACGGCGAGGGGGAGTGCCATGACGTGGAACGAGAACGGCGGGCGGTTGGGGGAGGAGTTCTTCACTCCGGGGTCCTCGTCCTTCACGGAGTTCCTGGCGGCTCACCGCCCCGAACTGCTCAGCACCCGCCGCGTCCTGCCCGACGGAGTGCGCGCCGCGCCGGACCAAGTGCCGCACGGCACCACCGTGCTGGCCCTGTCCTACCGCGACGGCGTGCTCATCGCGGGCGACCGCAGAGCCACCATGGGCAACCTCATCGCCCAGCGCGATCTGGAGAAGGTGCACCCCGCCGACGACTACACGGCGGTGGCCTTCGCCGGCACCGTCGGACTCGCTCTCGACATGGTCAAGCTCTACCAGGTCGAGCTGACGCACTTCGAGAAGATCGAGGGCGTCGCCATGACCCTCGACGGCAAGGCGCGCCGTCTGGCCGGCATGATCCGGCAGAACCTCGGCCAGGCCATGCAGGGCCTCGCCGTCGTCCCCCTCCTCACCGGCTACGACCCCTCCGCGCCCGAGGGCGAACGCGGCCGCATCTTCAGCTACGACATCGCCGGCGGACTCTACGAGAAGAACGGCTTCCACGCCGAGGGCTCCGGCTCGCCGTACGCCAGGGGCGCCCTGAAGAAGCTGTTCCGCAAGGGACTCGACCGCCGCGAGGCCGCCCTCGCCGCGCTTCAGGCGCTCTACGACGCGGCCGACGACGACTCCGCGACCGGCGGTCCCGACCTCAATCGCCGCATCTTTCCCATCGTCTCCGTCATCACCGA
Source organism: Streptomyces sp. NPDC005402 (assembly GCF_040606575.1). Classification (NCBI taxonomy): domain Bacteria; kingdom Bacillati; phylum Actinomycetota; class Actinomycetes; order Kitasatosporales; family Streptomycetaceae; genus Streptomyces; species Streptomyces sp. NPDC005402. The sequence continues at coordinate 105,135 of NZ_JBEXFB010000009.1, read as the reverse complement.
GGACGGCTTCGAGCGGCTGTCCGAGCCGGAGACCGAGAACCTCAGCCGCGAGATGGTCGAGCAGCGCCACAACCGGCCGGACGGGCCGAACGCGACGGCCTGACAGGGCACTTTCCCCAGTCGTGGGAAAGACCTGTCACGGGCTTTACTGCACATGACTTGCAGGTACTGGAGGATGGCACAAGGCTGCTGAACGCGGCCGTACCCACCGAAGAGGATCCTCCGCCCGATGACGGCCGCCCCTGACTCCGCTCCGCCCCTCCTCCCCGCCACCGGCCCCGCGAGAGGCTCGGTATGGCACCGCGTCCGTGGCTCCATGACGCGGCAGGAGTGGATCAGGGCGGGCGGCATGGCCGCGGTCGTGGTGGCGCTGCACGTGATCGGCTGGGTCACCCTCGTCGCGATCGTCGCCCCGCACCACTACAGCGTCGGCGAGAAGTCCTTCGGGATCGGCATCGGCGTGACCGCCTACACGCTCGGGATGCGGCACGCCTTCGACGCCGACCACATCGCGGCGATCGACAACACCACCCGCAAGCTGATGGGGGAGGGGCAACGTCCGCTGTCGGTGGGCTTCTGGTTCTCGCTCGGCCACTCCAGCGTCGTCTTCGTCCTGGCCCTGCTGCTCTCGCTCGGCGTGAAAGCCCTCGCGGGACCGGTGCGCGACGGCGACTCCCGTCTCCATGACGTGACCGCGTTGATCGGTACGACCGTCTCGGGCGCGTTCCTCTATCTGATCGCCGCGGTCAACCTGGTCGTCCTGGTCGGCATCTGGAAGGTGTTCCGCAGGATGCGCTCCGGCCGCTACGACGAGGCCGCGCTGGAGGAGCAGCTGAACAACCGCGGCTTCATGAACCGTCTGCTCGGCCGGGTCATGAAGTCGATCACCAAGCCGTGGCAGATGTACCCGCTCGGGCTCCTCTTCGGCCTGGGCTTCGACACGGCGACGGAGATCGCGCTGCTGGTCCTCGCCGGATCGGGCGCGGCCTCCGGGCTGCCCTGGTACGCGATCCTCACCCTGCCCGTCCTGTTCGCCGCCGGCATGTCCCTCCTCGACACGGTCGACGGCTCCTTCATGAACTTCGCCTACGGCTGGGCGTTCTCGAAGCCGGTCCGCAAGGTCTACTACAACCTCACGATCACCGGCCTGTCCGTCGCGGTCGCGCTCCTCATCGGCACGGTGGAACTCCTGGGCCTGCTCGCCGAGAAGCTCGGCCTGCACGGCCTTTTCTGGACCTGGATCAGCGGCCTCGACCTCAATGTCCTGGGCTTCGTCATCGTGGGTCTGTTCTTCGCCACGTGGATCGTCGCCCTGGTGGTGTGGAAGGTGGGCCGGATCGAGGAGAAGTGGACGGCGGGGTTGGCGGCCGGAGCGTCGACGGAACAGGCAAGTACTCCTTGACAGTTCCAAAGTGTCAAGGCGCAGGTGGACCGCACCTGCGTGACCGCCCACCGCCCCGGTGCACAGGAACAGCCCAACTGGCTCGCCCTGTTGACGAGCGCGGCGCACCTCTCCGAACAACGGCAGACCCTGGCCGAGGACTACGTCGAGCACTGCCGGATGCACGGTATCTCCCGGGCCGGCATCGGCTCGGCGCTGGGCGTCACCCGGCAGGCCGTACAGCACCGCAACAACTACATCGGCACCGAACACCTCCTGTTCGGCTCACCGCCGAGCCCAACAGCGCGACCCGGATGCTGGAGAGCGCAGGCGTGTCGCCAGCCGCCGTGCACGACGACGTCGGGTCCCGCCTGACCATGGGTGCCTCCCAGGCGGCCGAGCGCATCGCCTGGACGCCCTACTCCCGCAAGGCCATCGACCTGGCCGAGGCACGCTCCTCGGAGGAGGCCGGCGCCGCGCTCATCGACTGCGACGACCTCCTTGTCGGACTCGCCCTGGTCGGGCGCGGGGTCGCGGCCACCGTCCTGAGGGAGGCGGGATTCACGCCCTGAGGCCTTCCCGGGCGGGTGCCCGGACTCAGGCCCGCACTCTGAACTCCTTGCGCCACTTGGTGAACTGCTGTTCCGGATCGCCGGTGTAGGACCACGGGGTGCGGGTGCCCTGGCGGTCCAGCATGCGCAGGAGCGGGACGGCGACCTCCGAGAGGCCCGCGTGGCAGGCCGCGTGGGTCAGGTAGTTGAGGTCGCGCAACTCGCCGGGTGCCACCGTGTGGTCGGCGCGGCCCACGATCCAGCGCTGCCAGGTGCGCCGTACGTCACTGATGGCCCCGTCGTTCTTCCAGTGCTGCCCGAGACCCACGGACGTCCGCCGGTCCTCGGCCGCGTCCGCCGCGCTCCGGTACTCCTCCACCCGCGCGTACTGCACCAGCACCGGCAGCGCGGAACCCGGCGGGGCCACGCCGGCCGCGTCGCGGGCGAAGTCGTACATCAGGCCGTTCGACCCGTGCCAGCGGGACGAGTAGTAGTGCAGCACCTGGAGGTGGCCCTCGACGCTGTACGGATCCCGCCCGTGCAACTCGTCCCACCAGCGCCCCAGTTCCTGTCGGCGCACACCGGCCGGGTACAGCCTGGCCACCGAGATCAGGGAGATCCACGGCGTCGGGTCGTCCACGAACGCCTCGGACGCCTGCAGACAGGCCATCACCGCGGCGTCGATGCGGCGCTGGTCGATGGGTACGCCCCGGCCCGCGGCGATGGCCAGGTTGAACGCCCTGGCCGTCTCGGTGGCCGCCCGCAGCACCAGCGCGTCGCCGTTGTGCGGCTCGGCCGCGAGCCACGACTCCACCGTCGAACTGCCCGCGCAGGCCTGGGCGAGTGCCCGCACCCGGTGGCCCCGCGAGAGCCAGTCGGGTCCGGTGTCACGCAGCAGTTCACGCAGGCCCTGCCAGCGGCCGATGACGATGTCCTGGCGGGCGCTGGTGAGCGGGAAGTCCCCGCAGTCGGGATCGAATTCGGGGGCGAAACGGTCTCTCGCCATCGCACAACCCCTCAGAAGTCGGTGGGGAGACCCTCGTGGACGAGCGAGGGCCCGGACTCCCCGCCGTCGGGCACGTAGTCCGCCTCGACAGTACGGCTCGCGTCAAGGCGCGCGGGCCGGTAGTAGTCGCTGCCCTGCTTCCAGTACCAGAGCATCGGTACCAGACCCACCGCCAGCCCGCCCACGCCGATCGTGATCGCGGCGGTGCTCAGCTCGCCCAGCGACTCCACGAAGATCCAGAACATGAACAGGGCGCCCAGCAGCGGCCACAGCCCGCCGAGCAGGAAGTCGGTCGGGGACTTCAGCAGCATCTTGCGGTACGCGACGACGACCGCGAGGCCGCTGAGGCCGTAGTAGACGGCGATCTGCAGCCCGATCGCCGAGATGGCGTCGGAGAGGATGTCGCCCACCGAGCCCAGGGCGTTGGAGGCGATGAACATCAGCAGTGCCACCGCGCCGACCACCACGATCGCCACCCACGGGGTGTTCCAGCGGCGGTGCACCCTGCCCAGCGCGGACGGCATCGTACGGTCCCGGCCCATCGCGAACAGCGAGCGCGTGACCTGGATCAGCGTGGTCTCCAGAGTGGCGATGGTCGACAGCATCACCGCGACGATCAGCAGCTTTCCGCCCCAGCCCGGCCAGATCTCCTCACCGAGCACGGCCAGCACGTTGGCGTCGTTGTCCTCGATCTGCTTCGAGGTCAGGATGACGTTCACCGCGATGGTGAACACCTCGAACAGCAGGAAGACGATGCCGACCCCGATGAGCCCCGCGAGTCCCGTCGTACGGCGGCTGTTGCGGGTCTCCTCGCTGAGATTGCTGGTGACGTCCCAGCCCCAGTAGTAGAACGCGGCGATCAGCGCGCCCGACGCGAACCCGGCCATGCCGTCGAAGTGGCCGAAGCCCAGCCAGGACCACTCGAAGGAGCGCGCGTTGCCCGTGTGGAAGAGGGCGAGCACCGCGAACAGGGCCAGTATCGCGAGCTCCACGCCCGACATGACGAGCTGGGCGCGCACGGTGAGCCGGGCACCGCCGAGCACCACGAGCAGCATCAGCACGAACCAGGCCGCGCCCACGACGGTCGACAGCGCGGTGTTGTCCGCGAGGTCCTGGTCGAAGAGGGCCAGCGTCATCGAGCCGGCGGGCAGCGAGCCGGCCACCATGAAGATGGTCGCCGAGATCACCAGCGCCCAGCCGCTGACGAAGCCCAGAAAGGGATGGAGCGTGCGGCCCACCCAGGAGTAACTGGCGCCCGCGTTCACATCGATCCGGCTGAGATAGCTGAACGCGAGCGCGATGCCCAGCATGGGTATCGCGCAGTAGAGCAGAGCCGCCGGACTGGCCAGGCCCACCGAGCCGACCAGTACCGCGGTGGTCGCGGCGATCGAGTACGCCGGCGCGCTGCCCGCGACGGCCATCACCACGGTGTCGAAGGTACCGAGGGCATTGGCCTGTAGCCCTCTGCCCCTGCTGATGCTCATGCTTGTGCTGCTTTCCGTCGGGCACGCCGCACGGCGGAGGGAGCCGTACGGCGCAAAAGGGGTGGGGGGTGGCTCCGCCCCGGACCTCGAGAGGGATGGCCTCGGGCAGGGGCGGTGAAGGGAGGAACGAAGGGGGTGCGGAGGACCGTACGGCCGCTGCGTCGACGACCGGTCACTCCGTGTATGCGAGTGATGATAGCCCTATTCCTTGACCCTTCAAGATTAACTGGGGGGTAACCTTCCGGCTGTGGAATGCCTTACTCCAGCAGCCTTTCGAGGTTGGGGAGCGCATACGGGGAAACGCGGATCAGGACACCGCATCGAACCGTACGCGAGCGCGAGGGAGGCAGCCCATGGGCACCGAACCGACATCTGCCGAGCCGATGGCCGACGACGCCTACCAGCCCACCGGAACCAACGAGGAGCAGGAGGACGCGGCCCCGCTCGACCTCCAGGACGCCCTCGACGAACGCACCTACGACGACACCCTGGACGAGGGCTACTCGCCACCGGAGAAGCCCCTCGGCGTCACCCGGCACGGCACCACCGCCGCCGAACAGCACGACGGTGAGAGCCTCGACGAACGTCTCGCCCAGGAGGTTCCCGAGGCGGCAGCGCCCCTCGGCGACGAGATCGGCGACCTGCCCGGCGGTGAGGGTGAACCGGTCGACCCGGAGGCCGGAACCGACCGCGCCGGACGTCTCGTCGCCCCCGACGAGGGCGCCCATCCCACCACCACGAAGGACGAGGTCGCCACCGACGTGGGCATCGACGCGGGCGCGGCCGGCGCCGAGGAGGCCGCCGTGCACATCGTCGAGGACCCCTCCGACATCCCCTGACGGGCGTCAGTCCCCGATCCGGTCGATCTGCCGGAGTTTGTTCGTGGCGTCCAGGGCCGCGACCTTGTACGACTCCGCGAGGGTCGGGTAGTTGAACACCGCGTCGACCAGGTAGTCGACCGTGCCGCCGCAGCCCATCACGGTCTGCCCGATGTGGATCAGTTCGGTGGCTCCGGTGCCGAAGCAGTGCACGCCCAGCAGGGTCCGGTCCTGCGGGGAGACCAGCAGTTTCAGCATGCCGTGGGAGTCGCCGATGATCTGGCCGCGGGCGAGTTCGCGGTAACGCGAGATGCCGACCTCGAAGGGCACGCTGTCCTCGGTGAGTTGGTCCTCGGTGCGCCCGACGAAGCTGATCTCCGGGATGGTGTAGATGCCGATGGGCTGGAGGTGGTGCATCTGCCCGACCGGCTCGCCGAACGCGTGGTAGGCGGCCGACCTGCCCTGTTCCATGGATGTCGCCGCCAGCGCCGGGAAGCCGATCACGTCACCCACGGCGTAGATGTGCGGCACCTCGGTGCGGTAGTGCTCGTCGACCGTGATCCGGCCGCGTCGGTCGGCGCTCAACCCGGCCTTGTCCAGATCGAGTTCGTCGGTCAGACCCTGCCGGCCCGCCGAGTACATCACAGCGTCGGCAGGGATCTTCTTGCCGCTCTCCAGGATGGTCAGCGTGCCGCGGGGGTGGCGCTCGACCGCGGCGACGGTCTCCCCGAACCGGAACGTCACGGCGAGGTCCCGCAGGTGGTACTTGAGCGCCTCGATGACCTCGACGTCGCAGATGTCGAGCATCCCGGCCCGCTTCTCCACGACCGTCACCTTGCTGCCGAGCGCGGCGAACATGGAGGCGTACTCCATCCCGATGACCCCGGCGCCGACGATGACCATGGAGCGCGGGACGCGTTCGAGGGCGAGCACGTTGTCGGAGTCCATGATCGTGCGGCCGTCGAACTCGACACTGTCCGGCCGCGCCGGGCGGGTGCCGGTGGCGATGACGATGTTCTCCGCGCTGAGCAGCCGTTCGTGGCCGGTGACCTCGTGCAGGGCGACGGTGTGCGGGTCGACGAAACGGCCGGTGCCGGCGTAGAGGGCGATGTGGTTGCGGGAGAGCTGGCTGCGGATCACATCGACCTCACGGCCGACCACGTGCTGGGTGCGCGCGGTCAGATCGGCGACGGTGATGTCCTCTTTCAGCCGGTAGCTCTGGCCGTACAGGTCGCGCTGGGTGAGGCCGGTCAGGTACAGCACCGCCTCGCGCAGGGTCTTGGAGGGGATGGTGCCGGTGTGGATGGAGACCCCGCCGACCATGTCGGGGCGGTCGACGACGGCGACCCGGCGGCCCAGCTTGGCCGCGGCGATGGCGGCCTTCTGACCACCCGGACCGGATCCGATGACAAGCATGTCGAAGTCGGGCACCCTCGGAAGTCTGGCAGTCACGGGGCCTCTTCCGAAAGGGTGAGCGGCAAACCGGCCCGGCCGAGCTCTGGATCACCGCAGGCAACGGGGGAGCTGCCACGGGGGTGCCGGAAATGTGCTCCCGGACCTCATGTCGCGGGCGCCGGTGACCCGGGCCGAGGTGAGCACGGACACGGGGGCACTCCTGGCACGAGGCGGAACTCGAACCGGACACCGGTCACCGCCGGGCATGACGGCGCCGGCGCTACAACTGGCGTGTGGAACCGGGGGAGTTCGTGCTCAGTGCGCGGGCGACCGACGCCGAGGGACACACCCAGCCGCTGGAACAGCCCGCTGCACGAGGTTGTTGGCGAGGCCGCCCGGTTCCAGGAGTGCTGTGCCTGGACGAGGAGTCGGGGAGCGCTGAGCGGCAACTCCACGACGATGTGGTCGCCTTGGAGCCGTGCGGGCGGGTTCGGCTGCCTCGGGACAGCCGAACACCGGGTCGTCGCGGCTAGGGCAGCAGCTTGTCGAGCGCTGCCGGGCCCTCCGCCGCCAGCTTGCGCCGGGCCCATTCGAGACTGTGCGGTGTGATGTCCTTGCCCGAGGCGAGGACGAGGTCCTCCGGCGACACTTCGGTGCCGGTGCGGGCGTGGAGCAGGTCGTCCGGGGTGGCGCGGTCCTCGGACGACCGGGACGCGTCGGGCTGTGACGTCGGCATGATCTCTGCTCCTCGGATCCGGATCGCTGTGCGGTCCCGGTGCTGTCAACGGGTCCGATATCACCATTCAACGCCCGGGCCGACCTTGCATCCGGAAGAGGTCCCCGCACACCGGAGCTTCCGGATGCCCCGGGGACCGGACGGGCGTGTAATGGGGATATCGATCTCTGGGGGCCCGGCAGAGAGACGACACCATGACCACTACACGAAACCGCCCGAAGGGCGCCCTGCGCAGACTGGGGGAGTGGTGCGCCCGGCACTTCGTGATCGTCCTGGTGGCCTGGCTCGTGGCGCTGGTCGCCCTCCAGATGCTGAACCGTTCCTTCGGCGGGGACTACTCGGACAACTTCTCGCTTCCCGGAGTCCAGTCGCAGAAGGGCCTGGACGTCCTGAAGCAGCACGATCCGGCGGCCGGTGGGTACGGCAGCCAGATCGTTCTCCACGACGGCGACAAGGCGCTCTCCTCGCTCGACTCGCAGATGTCCACGGCCATCACCGATCTCCAGAAGCTGCCGCACGTCCTGTCGGCGCAGAACCCGCTCTCGGCGTCCGCCTCGAAGGTCGGGCCGCTGTCGACGGACGGGAAGACCGCGTACATCACGATCCGCTTCGACGTCCAGCCCTCGACCCTGGGCGACGGCTACCTCTCCGGGGTCGACCACGCCGTACAGCCCCTCAGGGCGGCGGGCGCGGACGTCGAGTACGGCGGTCCGCTCGGTGAACTCGCACGGCCCGCCGCCGACGACCGGGTGAGCGAACTGATCGGGTTCGCCGTGGCGATCGTCGTCCTGCTCGTCGGCTTCGGCAGTGTGATCGCCGCCGGAATTCCCCTGGTCACCGCGTTGATCAGTGTGATCGGAGGGCTCGCGTGCCTGGGCCTGCTGGCCTCAGCCTTCACCTTCGCGACGGTTTCGCCCACCCTGGCCACGATGATCGGACTCGGCGTCGGCATCGACTACGCGCTCTTCCAGATCACCCGCCACCGGCAGAGCCTGATGGACGGGAAGGATCCGGTGCGGGCGGCGGGCGGGGCCACCGCCACCAGCGGGCGGGCCGTCCTGGTCTCCGGCTGCACAGTGATCATCGCCCTGGCCGGGCTGTCCGCGTCCGGAGTGTCCTTCATCGGGCTGCTCGGACTCGCCGCAGCCGTCACGGTCGTCTCCGCCGTCCTCGGCGCCCTGACACTGGTCCCTGCCCTGCTGGGCCTGATCGGCAACCGGATCGACCGCTACCGGGTACGTCGGCCGGTCGCCGAGACCGACGCCGCCGAGGGCGAGACACCCCAGGGAACCTGGCACCGGTACGCCCAGCGGGTCGAGCGGCGGCCGTGGCGCTACCTGGCCGCGGGCGTGACGGCCGTCGTCGTCCTCGCCATCCCGGTCTTCTCCATCCAACTCGGCCACATCGGCGACGGCGCCGACCCCACCTCCTTCACCGACCGGCGGGCCTACGACCTGATGACCGACGCCTTCGGCCCCGGCTCCAACGGCCCCCTCACCGTCGTCATCGACCAGACGTCCGTACCGTCCTCCCAGCGCTCGGCCCTGTCCTCCCAGGCGCAGAAGACCCTCAGTGGCGTGTCCGGCGCGGCCGCGGTCACCTCGCTCACGCCCACCAAGGACGGGGACGTCCTGCTCGCCACCGTCTACTCCAAGCAGTCCCCGCAGAGCGCCACCACCACGGACCTCACCAACCGACTGGTGGACTCCACCCTGCCCGCCGCGGTCTCCGGCACCGACGCCAAGGGATACGTCACCGGCACGACCGCCGCCCAGGTCGACTTCCGTGACATCGTCTCCAGCAGACTGCCGCTGATCATCGGCGTGGTCGTCGCCCTCGCCTTCCTGATCATCCTCGCGGTCTTCCGCGGACTGCTCGTCGCCGTCAAGGCGGCCGTCCTCAACGTCCTGTCGATCGCCGCCTCCTACGGCGTGGTCGTCGCCGTCTTCCAGTGGGGCTGGGGCGGACCCGCGCTCGGCGTCTCCGGCAAGGTGCCCATCGAGAGCTATGTGCCGATGATGATGTTCGCGATCATCTTCGGGCTGAGCATGGACTACGAGATCTTCCTGCTCTCCCGGGTCCACGAGGCCTGGCTGCGCACCGGGGACGCCAAGGCCTCCGTCGCCCACGCGCTGGAGATCACCGCCCGGGTCATCACCTGCGCGGCACTGATCATGGTGAGCGTCTTCGCCGCCTTCGTGGTCAGCGACAACATCGTGGTCAAGATGCTGGGACTGGGCCTCGCGGTGAGCGTGCTGATCGACGCGACCGTCGTACGGCTGCTCATGGTCCCCGCCGTCATGACCCTGCTGGGACGGCACGCCTGGTGGACACCGCGTTGGCTCGACCGGATGCTGCCGCACATCGACGCCGAGGGGGAGCAGGAGGCGGACGGGGCGGTCAGCGGGGCTCCGGGGTCGCGGGCTCGAGAACGAGCATCGTGACGTCGTCGTCGAGCGCCGGGGCGTAGCGGACGAGGTCCTCCCAGACCCGCTCGACGAGATCCGGGAGGTCACCCGCGAACCCGGTGATCCGGTCGAGCAGCGGATAGAAGGCCCCGGCGGCGTCGCGCGCCTCCCAGACGCCGTCCGAGGCCAGGAAGAGCCGGTCGCCGGGCCGCAGCGCGACGGTGACCCCCGTCGGCGGCGAGGCGTCGGACAGGCCCAGACCGAGCGGGGTGCCCACCGGTACGTCGAGTTCCACGGCCCGCCCGTCGCGCAGCAGGACCGGTCCGGGCTGCCCGCACGCCACGATCCGTACGGCCGTCGCGCCGGCGCCGAACTCCAGCACCACCGCCGTCGCGAACAGCTCCGAGTGCCGTACGGCCGAGGAGTCCACCACCAGCCTGCGGTCCAGCCGCGCGGCCACCGACTCGGGATCGGGCCGGTCCAGCATCGCCTCCCGGAAGGCTCCCAGCAGGGAGGCGACGGTGGCGACGGCCGACAGCCCGTGTCCCTGCACGTCGCCCATCACCGCCCGCACCCCGCAGGGCCCCTCCCGCACGTCGAAGAAGTCACCTCCGACCAGCGTCCCGTGCTGCGCGGCCCGGTACAGCCCCGCACATCGCACGCCTGCCACCCGCTCCGGCAGCGGCGGCACGACGGCCCGCTGCGCGGCCTCCGCGACCGCGCGCTCGGTCACCAGCTGGGCGTCACGCCGGCTCCGTACGAACGACACGAACACACTGAGCGCGGCGACGAAGCCGACCGTCAGCAGATCCGTGCTGCCCGGATCGTTCAGCCGGAAGACCGGCACGTTCAGCACGACCAGGACCAGCGCACCGAGCACGGCCGTCGCCAGCGGTCCGTACGACAGCACGGCCAGCGGCGGGATGGCACCCAGCACGAACCCGATGTCGAGCGGATCGGGGCTCGCGAGGGTGGCCCCGCACACCCCCGCCAGCAGCACGGCGGGCAGCACCCGCACCCAGCCCGGCGGCGGCGCGCCCCGCAGCCAGCTCTGCCGGTCCCGGTCGCGCAGTCCGCTCACACCACCACGCTGCTACGACCCGCCCGGCCCCGCACGCCGAGCGCTTCGCCCCTCGCGACTAGAACGGCGTGAGCGTCAGCCGGATCCCCGTCGGCGCCGTGTCCTGGACGTAGGAGGCGAAGTCGGCCACATCGTCGAAGGCGAAGCCGTACGCCTTGCCGTCCGCCGCGGCCGCGTGCATGGCCCTGGCGTAGTGGTTGGTGAGCGCGGTCCGGTAGAAGGAGGCGGGGTCGGTGGTCGGCTGGGCGGAGGTGCTCACCAGCGTCGACCGGTTGAACCCGGCACCCAGCACCGCGGCGACCGGCCCTGTCGTGCCGTCGTTGGGAGCGGCGAGCGTGCCGTCGCAGAAGAGCACGTCCCGAGTCGACGGGCGGGCGAAGGAGACCTGCGCGGGCCCGGTGAACACGAGCTGCCCGCCGCGCACCCGGCCCGTGAAGGTGCCCGCGTTCGTGGTGACGGTCAGGTCCTTACCGGTGTACGTGCTCCACACCTCGTCGATGTACGGCGCGAAGTAGTCCACCGGGAACAGGCCGGCGTCCAGGCCGTGACCGGGCGCGATGACACGCGTGTCGTCCACGACCAGCGGTGCGAACTCCTCGACCTGGCGAACGGCGGCGAAGGCACCGGCCCGCCCGGAGGCGCGCAGGGTGCCCGTCGTCTGGTCCTGCGTCCCGGTCAGCCGGATGCTCAGCGGCACACTGAACATGTCCACCATGGTCGTGTTGCAGAACATGCCCGCCGAGTTGTACGTGAACTCGGCGCAGTCGTGCAGCACCGGGTAGTTGGGGTCCGAGGCCACCCAGCCGGCCGGGTACTGGAGGGCGGGGTTGCCGTTGCCGTCGGTGACGACCTTGAACTTCAGCTTCGCGCCCAGGGACACGTAGATCCGGCCGGACAGGTAGGGAAGGGACAGGCTGGTCCCGCCACTGCCGGACAGGCCTATCGCGTAGTCGGTGTAACCGTCGGCGCCGTTGTCGGAGAGGGCGACCGGAGCGAGGGTGCCCTCCGGGGTGACGCGGACCTGCCTGCCGTCCTGGTTGCCCACGATGTAGAGGTGGACGTTCGCGTTGTCGAAGGCACCGGTGTTGTTGACGACGGTCAGCGGCAGGGATCCGCCCGCCGTCGTGCGGTTGCTGTCGGCGAGGGCGTGGGGGGCCAGTGCGGCGACGGCGGGTGCGGCCGCCATCGCCCCGCCGAGGGCGAAGAGGACCTTGCGGCGGCCGAGACGGCGCTGGTGACGAGGTGTCATGTGGGGGGTCTCCTCGGAGAATTGAGAGCGCTCTCACGATGTGGACGAGGCCCGATGGTACGGACGCCGGCCTCCGCGGCATACCGAGCGGACGGCGTTTAATGCGGCCTTAAGGACCGTTTAAGCGCAGGCAGGGGGGACCGGGCCCGCGTCACGGAAACCGATGGACGCCGGTCTCGAAGATCCCGTAACGTGAGGCGCCACGCCCCGAGGTCAGCGGAAGGAGGCGAGTGCCGTGCAGTTCACCACCCTTCAGCGCTCCCTCTCCGTCGCCCCGGCGTGTCTCATCTGACCGGGAGCGCTCCCCGCAGTACGCATCCCGGAGGAATCCACCCATGACCGATCTGGTCATCCGCGCGCTCGACGAGCGCACAGCCCATCTCTTCGACGCGCTTCCCGACCCGCTCGCCGCCCGCGACGCCCACCGGCTCACCCGCCACCGCCCCGACTGGAAGCGCGTCGCCCTGCGCGACGGCAAGGTCGTGGCACGCGGCGCCTGGTGGGGCGGCCCCGACGACACCGCACCTCTCAACATCAACTGGTTCGACGTGGCCGAAGGGGAGGAGGAGGCCGGCGCGGAACTCCTGCGCACCGCCCCCTGGCAGGTCGAGCTCGAGATGAACCTGCCCGCGGGCTGGCGCGAGGACCCCGGGCTGCGGGCCGCCGCCGAGGCCCGCTTCACCGCCGTACAGAAGGCCGGATACGAGCTCCTGGTCGAGCGGTTCCTGTACCGGTGGACACCGGAGCACGGGCTGCCCGAGCGGCCCGGACGCCTGGAGTTCCGGCCCGAACCGGACGACGCGGTCTTCTTCGACCTGCTGCGCCGCATCCACTCCGCCACCCTGGACGCGCACGCCCTCAAAGCCGTCGCGGAGGGCGGACTCGACCAAGCCGCCCAGGAGGAACTCGACTTCTTCCACTGGTGCCCCTCGCCGCGTGAGTGGTGGCAGATCGCCCACAGCGGGCAGGGAGAGGTCGCCGGGATCCACATCCCGGTCCACAACCCGTCGGGGCCCTGCATCGGGTTCATCGGGGTCGTGCCGGAACAGCGCGGACACGGCTACGCCTATGACCTGCTCGCCGAGTGCACCCACCATCTGGTCGAGCGGGGCGCCGAGTTCGTCTCCGCTGCGACGGACCGGGGGAACTTCCCCATGGCCGCGAACTTCGCCAAGGCGGGCTATCCCGTCGTGCGAGAGCGCCTGAACTACCAGCTGGTGCGCACCGCCTGAGCCCCGCGCCCGGCACTGACAGCCGGTCCGGTCCGACTGTCAGTGCCGGGTGCCATGCTGGTGGGCGAGGTGATCGTCAGCTGGAGGCGGGAGGCACGGTGGGGTTCGACGGCGAGGTCTGGCAGGTGCGCGGCGGTGGCGACCGGGTCGGGGACATCCTGATCGACGAAGCCGACTTCCCGTGGCTGTCGGGCCGCTTCACTGCGGGACCGGGATTCGCCGGTGTGCGCGAGCTGTTCGCGCGCGAACTCGCCCTCATGGACGAGTTCGACGAGGAGAGACAGCAGGAGTGGGAGAAGGCCTACGACGAGGTCAGGCGACGTGTGTCGCTGCTCGCTCCCACCGGTCCCGTGGCCGAGTTCCTGCTGCACATCGAGGGCGACCGGGCCTGGTTCCGATGGAGCGACGAGCCCTTCGGCGCGGACGGAGTGGGCGGGGCGGACGGGTGAATCTCCCGCCCGCCCCGCACCCCGTGGGCGCTTGAGGTGCTGCTCCCGGTACCAGTGCCGTGAGGATCAGCCGGTTCCTACGCCGTCGGTGCTCCTGTAGGAGCACCCGGTGTCTACGCCGTGGTCTTCGCCGTCCCGCCGTCCAGCAGGGTCTCCGCCGCGACGAGGATCTCGGTGACCCGCAGACCGAACGCGGCGTCGCACGGATGGGCCTGCCCCGTGCGCGCGGCGGCGAGCAGTCCGTCGACGGCCCGGAGCACGGCGGGTACGACGGCCTCCGACGACTCCGGGAGCAGGGCGACTCCGCCCGCGCCCCGCAGTTCGACGCCGACTCCCGCCGCCGCGGGCGGAGCCGTGAGACTCAGGGTCAGGGTGCTCGACGCGCCACCGGTGTGCCTCAGGACCAGATGGACGGTGTCCCCGGGACCGTGCGCGGCAGCCGCCACCTCACGGACCTCGCCCAGCACCGGCAGCAGCACCGACAGGGCGTGCGGGCCGACGTCCCACAGGGCGCCCTTCTCCTGCCGCCACGGTGATGCGGCGAAGGGGCTCTCGCTGGTGAACACCGACCCCAGCCACTCGGCCCGCGCCGTGAACCAGCCCTCCACGCCCGCCTGTTCGGCGATCCACGCCTCGGTCTCGGCGAGGAACCGCGAGGTGAAGAACACCACCGAGGCGACGCCGGTCTCCCGGACGGCCTCGACCACCGCACGCCCCTGCTCGACCGTCGTCGCGAGGGGCTTGTCCAGCAGCAGATGGCACCCCGCCCGCGCGGCCCGCGCCGCGAGGCCGGCCTGCACGCTCGGCGGCAGGGCGATGGCGACGGCGTCCACGTCGGCGAGCAGCGCGTCGACATCGTCGTACGCGCGCGTGCCGTGCTCGGCGGCCAGTTCCTCGGCGGCCTCCGTGCGACGGCCCCACACCCCGGCGAAGTCCAGCTCCGGATGCGCGCCGAGCGCGGGGGCGTGGGCCATCCTGGCCCAGGGGCCGGTGCCGAGCAGTCCGATGCGCATGCCGCTGCCTCTCTCGCCGTACTGCCGAACCTCACGACGACCGGACTGGATCATCCGCCGGTCGAGGCGAGGGTGTCACACGCACACGGCGGACACGCAACCCCGTCTCGCCACCCGGTCGACTCAGGGCCGGGCCGGGCGGGGCGGTCCGGGATTCAGCACTCCCGTCGCTGAATGCGTTCTCATTCTTCTATTGGACCTCGGTGTGTGCGGCGGCCAGGCTGATGGGAGCCCAGATCCGCGTGACAGGCGAAAGAGGTCCAACGTCATGCACACCCGCCGTATCGGTGATGTCGAAGTGAGCTCGATCGGTCTGGGCGCCATGCCCATGTCCATCGAGGGACGGCCGGACGAGGAACGCTCCATCGCCACCATCCACGCCGCGCTCGACGCGGGCGTGACCCTGATCGACACCGCCGACGCCTACCACCGGGACGCGGACGAGGTCGGTCACAACGAGACCCTGATCGCCAAGGCCCTCGCCTCCCACGACCGGGGCGGTGACGTCCTCGTCGCCACCAAGGGCGGGCATCTGCGCCCCGGGGACGGCAGTTGGACGCTCGACGGCAGCCCCCGGCATCTCAAGGAGGCCTGCGAGGCCTCGCTGAGCCGACTGGGGGTGGAGGCGATCGGGCTCTACCAGTTCCACCGCCCCGACCCCCGGATCCCCTACGAGGAGTCCGTCGGCGCCGTGCGCGACCTCCTCGACGAGGGCAAGATCCTCCAGGCGGGCATCTCCAACGCGAATCCCGACCAGATCAGGCTGGCCGGCGAGATCCTCGGCGGCCGACTGGTCTCCGTGCAGAACCAGTTCTCCCCGGCCTTCCGCTCCAGCGAGCCGGAACTGCGCCTGTGCGACGAACTCGGCATCGCCTTCCTGCCCTGGAGCCCCCTCGGCGGCATCTCCAGGGCGGGTGGACTGGGCTCGGCGCATGCCCCGTTCGCGCGGATCGCCGAGCAGTACGGGGTGAGCCCGCAGCAGGTCTGCCTGGCCTGGATGCTCGCCAAGTCGCCGGTCGTCGTGCCGATCCCGGGCGCGAGCCGCCCCGAGACGATCCGTGACTCGCTCGCCGCAGCGCATCTCGTCCTCGCCGCGGACGAACTCGCGGAGCTGGACGCCGCCTGACCCTCGCCTCCCGGGCCCTCGCCGGTGCCTTCCGCCGTGCCCGCCGCAGCGCTCTTCCCTGGCCGGACCCATGGGAAGCCGAGCCGCTCCCGTCGCAGGCTGTACTCGTCCTGGTCGTCGTACCGGCCGGAGGACCACTCCGTCTCCTCGAGGCGTGGCGAGGCGCGGCAGTCGTCGACGGTGGTCGCGATGCGGACCGGGCGCCGAGTGCGGACTGGCACCGGCCTTCGTGGTGTCTCTAGGATGGACTCCCTGTCCTGCCAGGCCAGTTGGCGGAACAAGCTGGGGGAAAGATGAGCACCGGAAAGAACCTCTCCACGTCGATCGACGCCTCGGTACCCACAGCCGCGCGCATGTACGACCACTACCTCGGCGGCAAGGACAACTACGCGGCCGACCGGGCCGCCTGCGAGCAGCTCGACAAGGTCGTCCCGAGCACCCGCAGGCTCGCCGTCAACAACCGGCGCTTCCTCCAGCGGGTGGTGCGAACCCTCTCGGCGGAGTTCGGCATCCGGCAGTACCTGGACCACGGCTCCGGCCTGCCCACCCAGGACAACGTCCACCAGGTCGCCCAGCGCATCGACCCCACCACGCACGTCGTCTACGTCGACAACGACCCGATGGTCCTGGTCCACGGCCGGGCGCTGCTGGAGCAGGACGAGCGAACCGCCGTCATCCACGCCGACATGCGGGAAACCGAGGCGATCTTCGCCCACGAGGACACCCAGCGGCTGATCGACTTCTCACAGCCCGTCGCCGTCCTGTTCAACTCGGTCATGCACTGCATCCCGGACAGCGACACGGACGGGCCGGCCGCCCTGGCCCGTCGGGTGCGCGAGCGGCTCGCGCCCGGGAGCTTCATGGTGATGTGCCAGCTCGTCAGCGAGGACCCCGAGGTCCGCGCCTTCGTCACCGACTTCATGGACCAGGCGACCCAGGGCCACTGGGGCCGGGTCCGCCAGGAGAAGGACGTCGCCGAGTGGTTCGAGGGCCTGGAGCTCCTCCCCCCGGGCCTCGTGGAGGTCTCCACCTGGCGCCCCGACACCGAGGTGGCCCCCCGCCAGCTCACCCACGAGTGGATCGAGTTCGGCGGCGTCGCCCGACTCGTCTGACCCCGCCACGAACGCCCCTGGCGCGACCGCGAAGGTCCCGCGCCGGGGGCGTACACATGTCGGCCGCAGCCCCGTCCTGGCCCTTGCGCCGGTCGGCCCTACGACTCACCCCATCGAGGAGGGGCGCGAATGGACCGCACCATACGCACGATGGAGGACGTACTCCAGCTCCTCGACACCCTCTTCGATCCCCGGGCCGATCGCTGGACCACGGACGCCGGTTCCTGGTGGGACGGCTTCTACGGGGACCGCTCGAAGCCGGTCCCCTTCTTCGTGACGAAGCCGGACGAGAACCTGGTGTCGTACCTCGACCGCGGCCTCGTCACCGCCGGCCGGGCCCTCGATCTGGGCTGTGGTCCGGGCCGCAACGCGCTGCACCTCGCCTCCCTCGGCTTCGACGTCGACGCCGTCGATCTCTCACCGGCCGCCATCGCCTGGGCCAGGGAGCGGGCGCACGAGTCGGCGGCCGACGTCCGCTTCGTGTGCGGCGACGCCTTCTCCGCGTCGGGCGCCGAACTCCTCGGCACCTACGACCTGATCTACGACTCCGGCTGCTTCCACCATCTGCCGCCGCACCGCCGTGTCAGCTACCTGGCGCTCCTCGAACGGCACCTCGCGCCCGGCGGCCGCTTCGGCCTCGCCTGTTTCGCCGACGGGGCCGTGGGATCGGAGCTGCCGGACGCGGAGTTGTACCGGCAGGGCGGACTCGCGGGCGGTCTCGCCTACACGGCCGAGTCCCTGCGCCGGATCTTCGGCGACCTGACCGAGATCGAACTGCGGCGCATGCGCGACGAACCGCCCGAGTCCCCGTGCTTCGGCGAACCGTTCCTGTGGGCGGCCCTGTTCGGCCGCGACGGCTGACCGGGGCTCTCAGCCGCCGTAGCGCTGCTCGATCGTCTGCTCCAACAGCCGCAGCGAGGCACGGGGTTCGAGCGCGTCGTCCGCCAGCCGGTCCAGGGCGAGCCGGTACTCCTCCGTCTCGTCCCGGTCCTCCAGGAAGTTCGCGCTCTTGATGTGCTCCAGATAGACGACGTCCGGCAGGTCGAGCCCGCCGAAGCGCAGGTAGGTGATCGGGATGGCAGGAGCGGAGGCGTTCGTCACGTCCAGCGGGATGATCTGCAACGTCACGTTGGAGCGCTGGGCCATCTCGACGAGGTGCTTGAGCTGCGCCCGCATGACCTCCCGGCTGCCCAGCACCCGCAGCAGCACCGACTCGTCGATGACCGCCCACAGTTGCGGGGCTTCCGGACGCAGCAGCAACTTCGCGCGCTGCATGCGGAGTTCGACGCGCCGGTCCACCTCGCTCGCCGCGGCGGCCGGAAGACCGCGCTCCACCACGGCCCGCGTGTAGTCCGGGGTCTGCAGCAGTCCGGGGACGTACTGGATCTCGAAGGTACGGATGGCCGCGGCCGCCTCCTGGAGCCCGACCAGCCGGTCGAACCACTCGGGCATCAGCCGCTTGTCGTACCGCTGCCACCAGCCCGGGTCACCGGCGCGCTGGAGCAGCTTGAGGAGCACCGAGGACTCGTAGTCCTCGGTGCCGTACAGCTCCAGGAGGGCGCGGACGTCGCTTTCCGACGGGGGCTTGCGGCCCTTGCCGGACTCGATGCGGGACAGCTTGGCGGGACTGAACCCGAGGGCCCGCGCCGCCTGGTCCTGGGCGAGCCCGGCATCCTCGCGGAATCCCGCCAACTGGACGCCTACCAGCATCTTCAGCAGGGTGGGAGCCGGTTCGGACCGGTCCAGGTACGGTTCCAGGCGGGAGATGCGGTGGGACGCGGCAGACATCCTGACTCCCAGTAAACCGGCACAGAGACGACTCACACTATCGCACGCAGCGTGGCCGTATCGCACCATTCCGTAGGTACCGGTATCGGCACGGGAGTTGGGGCCGGCAGCGCCCCGGATCCCGGCTCCTCACAGCAGGTGGTCGAACTCCCCGTCCTTCGCGCCGGCGAGGAACGCCGCGACCTCGGCCGGGGTGTAGACCAGCGCGGGGCCGTCGGGATCACGGGAGTTGCGCAGCGCTACGGCGCCGTCGACCAGTGAGGCCACTTCGACGCAGTTGCCCTCGGCGTTGCTGTGACGGCTCTTGACCCAGCGGGCGTCGAGCGAACTCGCCCGCACTCCGTTCTGCACTGCTGGCACTGCAGTCTCCTTGCTGTTCCGTTCTGTGCCGGGCGCCGTGCCCGGCCGTGCGGGGTGGGGCAAAGGTGCACAACTGCAACCTCGGTGACCCCACCCGTCGTTCGCGCAATTTCTCGTGCAATTGCACGCGGGCGCCTTTAGCGTGGATAATAGCTCCAGCGTCAACCCCTGTGGTTGCGCCCCGTCTTGACGTCGCATCAAGGAGATGCCGTGTCGTCACCTGCGAACCACGTGCTCCGGCCGCCGAGCCAGGCTGTGCCGGAGGTGGGTGATGCGGGCCCGGCCGGTGCGACCGTGCGGCGTCCGGGTTCCGCCTGCGTACAGCGGCGACCGCCGGAGGTCGACCCCCTCGTCTCCGCCGCGCTGCTCGTCAGATGCAGCGCGGAGGGCTTCGCCCGGGCCCGCGCCTTCACCCGCGAGACGCTGAGCTGCTGGTCCCTTGACCACCGCAGTGACGACGCCACCCTCGTGATCACCGAACTCGCGGCCAACGCCGTGGCCCACGCGGTGCTCCGGCCCGCGGCGGGTGGTGCGGCCGAGGTGTGGCTGGGACTGTCGTTCGACCCCGCCCATCTGCTGGTGACCGTCTCCGACCCCGGTGACGAGCCGCCCGCGTACACACCCCGCGACGTCACCGCCCTGCGGGAGCACGGCCGGGGCCTGTACATCGTCGACGCCTTGGCGGAGGAGTGGGGCTGGACCTCACGGCCCCCGGCCGGCAAGACCGTCTGGGCCAAGCTGTCGGCCACCCCTCCTCCCTGACATGACCGCCGCGGAAAGGTTTCACGCCATGCGCACCGCTCCGGACCAGCCGAGCAACGAGCGCACCAGCTGCCCCGTGCCCACGACCGGGGTGGCACGGACCACGCCTCTCGCGGCGCTGAGCCGCGTGCCCTGGGGCGAGATCCAGGACTCCACCGGCTGCGCCGCGGCCATCCCCCTGCTTCTCAACAGCGTGGCCTGGGGGGACTCCGAGACCGCCGGCGCCGCGCTGCGCGACCTGCGCAGGCGCATCTGCCAGTACGGCTTCGTCGTGGAGCAGGCCACCGCCGCCACGGTCCCCTTCCTCTGGGAGCTCGCCCAACTGCCCCAGGTGACCTGCCGGGCGGAGATCATCCAGTTGCTCAGGAGCATCGCCGGCGCCCGCCAGTGGGAGAGCACGGCGGCCGTGTACCCCAAGCTGCTCAACCACCGCGAGAACCCCGTGGTGTGGGAGCGCCGGGCCCGTCAGGCCGTCGCCGCCAAGAGCGGTGTCCTCAGCAGGCTGATGGCCGACGACGACACCGAGATCGCCCACGCCACCACGGAGCTCGCCCGCACTCTGGACGAGTAGGAGTGCTCGCCGCCACCTGGTGTACTCCTTGCCGACGAGGGGGAGAAAGCGCTTGCCCTCGACACGGCAACCGGAAGGACCACCGACGATGGCCTCGTCGCTGGAAAGACCACTCGACCATCGCTACCGGGGCGAACACCCGATCCGCACACTCGCCTATCTGTTCCGCGCCGACCGCC
The DNA here is from genome assembly GCF_040606575.1 of Streptomyces sp. NPDC005402. NCBI lineage: Bacteria > Bacillati > Actinomycetota > Actinomycetes > Kitasatosporales > Streptomycetaceae > Streptomyces > Streptomyces sp. NPDC005402. The sequence goes on along the minus strand of NZ_JBEXFB010000009.1, from coordinate 84,434 downwards.
GCCGACTGGCCCTGGCCGTCGCGGTGTTCACGGTCAAACACAGCCCGATCTGGCTGCTGCCCCTGATCAGCGCGTCCATCATCGACACCGTCGTCGAGCACCAGCCGATCACCCGGCTCTGGACGAGCACCGGCGTCATCCTGTTCATCCTGCTGGTCAACTACCCTCTGCACCTCCTCTATGTCCGCCTCCTGTACGGCAGCGTCCGCCGCATGGGCACCACCCTGCGTTCCGCCCTGTGCACCCGCATGCAGCAGCTGTCCATCGGCTACCACTCCCGGGTCAGCGCCGGTGTGCTCCAGGCCAAGGTCGTGCGGGACGTCGAGACGGTCGAACAGATGGTGCAGCAGACCGCCGAGACCGGCCTCGGCGCCACCACGGTGCTGATCGGCGGGCTGGTCATCATCGCCGTACGGACACCGGAGTTCGTGCCCGTCTTCCTCGTCGTCGTGCCGGCCGCGGCCCTCGTCGTGGCCCGCCTCAGGGCGCGGCTGCGCACCCACAACGAGCACTTCCGGCACGAGGTCGAGACCCTCTCGTCCCGGGTCACGGAGATGACCCGCCTCATCCCGGTCACCCGCGCCCACGGCCTGGAGGGCAAGGCGCTGCGCCGCATGGACGGCACCCTGCGCCGGCTGCTCACCTCCGGGATGCGCCTCGACCTCGTCAACGGCCGCTTCGGCTCGCTGGCCTGGGTCGTGCTCAACGTGGTCGGCGTGCTGGTTCTCGCCGGGGCCGCGCTGGTGTCGTACTACGGCGTCTGGGGCGTCACGCCCGGCGACGTCGTGATGCTCAGCGCGTTCCTGACCACGCTCACCAACTCCACGACAACGTTGGCAGGGCTCGCCCCGGTCATCACCAAGGGCCTGGAGTCCGTCCGTTCCGTCGGCGAGGTGCTCCAGGCGCCCGAACTGGAGGACAACGAGGGCAAGACCAGGGTCGACTCGGTGCGCGGGGCCGTCGAGTTCCAGGGCGTGGGCCACGCGTACGACAACGGGCGGCCCGCCGTACGGGACTTCACCCTCTCCGTCACCCCCGGCGAGACCGTCGCCCTCGTCGGCGCGTCCGGTGCGGGCAAGTCCACCGTCCTCAACCTCGTCATCGGCTTCATCCGGCCCACATCGGGGCGGCTGCTGCTCGACGGGGCCGACGTGAACACCCTCGACCTGCGCACCTACCGGCGTTTTTTGTCCGTCGTACCGCAGGAGTCCATCCTGTTCGACGGCACGATCCGCGACAACGTCGCCTACGGCATGGACGACGCCGACGAAGAGACGGTACGCGCGGCGCTGCGCGACGCGAACGCGCTGGAGTTCGTCGACCGGCTGCCGCAGGGCCTGGACACCCTGGTCGGCGAGCGGGGCGCCCGGCTGTCGGGCGGGCAGCGCCAGCGCCTGGCCATCGCCCGGGCCCTGATCCGCGACCCTCGGGTGCTGGTCCTCGACGAGGCCACCTCGGCCCTGGACACCCGCTCCGAGGCGCTCGTCCAGCAGGCGCTCGCCCGGCTGCTGCACGGACGCACGACCTTCGTGGTCGCGCACCGGCTGTCGACCGTGCGGGGCGCCGACCGCATCGTGGTGCTGGGGGAGGGCCGGATCCTGGAGACCGGCACCCACGAGGAACTCCTGCGCCGCGGCGGGGCCTACACCGCGCTGCACGCCGGACAGGTCGCCTGAGGCCAGACCTGTCCGCCGGGCGTCAGGCCGCGCTGCTCCGCGGCACCCGGCGGGGGCACGTCGAGTCGTGGTCGGTGCCGCAGCTCGTCCACCAGCGTTCACAGCACGCGGTGTCGAGTTCGGTGCGGACGATGTCGTCGGCGGCCCCCGTACTGGGCCCGTCGGCCCGCCTGCGCATTTCGGCCAGAGCGCGCCGCTGGTCGCGGAGCACGCTCTCGCGTACGACCGCGATGACCGGGACCAGGCTCGCGGCGGCCAACAGACACGCGGCCCACAGCGGGTCGTGACGCAGTGCGTGGACCGCGGTCCACGCGAGTCCGGTGCTCGTCGCGAAATAGAGGGCGCTGAGGAGACCTGCGGAGCGGTTCATGGGCGTATACCGTTCATGGTGCGAGGGATGCCCCTTGTTCAACGGTTTGCGGGCCTTCGGGAAGCGGGTCCGCCCGCACGGTATTGCGCCAATCGCGTGCCGGGGAGCGGCGGATGGGATTGGACCGGCGCAGAGGGGGCATACGCAGCGAAAAATTCTAGAGAGGGGCGCTTCGTGCTCGTTCCGGACCCTAAGGCCGTCAGAACCCTGCTGACCCGCTACGCGTCACTGAGGATCGCCCAGGCGGAGAGGGAGAGGCCGGCGACGGCTCGTGAGCTGGCGGACGTCAGTTACACACTGTGCGTGATGATGGGCACCACCGATGTCCGTGAGGCGGTCGCCAGGGCCGACGCCCTGCTGCCGGCCGCCGAATGCGCGGACCCGCACGGGGAGAGCAGCCTGCCGCTGGCAGGCTGACACCACGCCGGACCCGGCGGGCGGTCAGGAACTCGCCGCCGCCGGGACGGCGTCCTTCGCGTGGAAGGCCGCGCGGTACGCCTGCGGGGTGGTGCCGACGACCCGCCGGAAGCGTTCCCGAAACGCCGTGGGGGAGCCGAACCCCGCCTGCCGCGCGATCCGTTCCACCGGGTGGCCGGTGTTCTCCAGCAGGTACTGGGCGCGCCGCACCCGGGCCCGCAGCAGCCACTGCAGCGGTGTGCTGCCCGTCTGCTCGCGGAAGCGGCGGCTGAAGGTGCGCTCACTCATCCCCGAACGAGCGGCCATCGCCCCGAGGGTGATCTCGTGGGCCAGGTTGTCCTCGACCCACTCCAGGACCGGCTCCAGCGTCGAACCCCGGGGCACGGGCGGGTGGTCGTGCACGATGAACTGGGCCTGGCCGCCCTCCCGTTCGAGCGGCATCACCGACATCCGGGCGGCATGCGCGGCGACCGCCGAGCCCAGGTCCCGGCGGATCATGTGCAGACACAGATCGAGGGCCGCGGCCGCGCCCGCGGAGGTCAGGATGCGACCGTTGTCGACGTACAGCACGTCCGGCCGGACCTCGACAGCGGGGAAGCGCCGGGCCAGGTCGTCCGCGGCCGCCCAGTGCGTGGTGGCGCGCAGCCCGTCCAGGAGCCCGGCCTCCGCCAGCACGAACGCGCCCACGCACACGGACGCGATCCGGGTGCCGGCGGCCGCGGCCTCCCGCAGTGCCACCAGGACGGCCGGGGAGGGCGGTCCGGCCGCGGGGGAGCAGCCCGGCACGATGATCGTGTCCGCCTCGGTGAGCGCTTCGAGGCCGTGCTCGACGCGCAGGGTGAATCCGCCGTCCGCGCGGACCTCCGGCGACTCGGCGCACAGCCGGACCCGGTAGGCGGGGCGGCCGTCGGGCAGCCGGGTCCAGTCGAACACCTGCATAGGTGCCGCCATGTCGAACGGCACCACATCGTCGAGAACCAGGATCGCCACGGAGTGCATGACCGCCACGATAGGTGGATTCCCGCCACCGTCCCGACCAGGGGGTCAGATGGAACCCCCCGTCGGGAGCGTTGGCGGGAATCCGTTGGAAGCTGTCGTTTCAGCCCCTGTGTGATCACCCGGCGGGTTCCTAGGGTGGCCGGGCACCGCCGACCGCACCGGAGAAGGACACGCCACCCCATGACCAAGTTCCTGCTGGCCCTGCACGTCCTCGTCGCCATCGTCGCCGTGGGGCCGGTGACCGTCGCCGCCAGCATGTTCCCGCCCGCCGCCCGCCGGGCCCACGCGGAGGAGGCCGGTGTCGGCACGGTACGGCTGCTGCACCGCATCTGCCGGGTCTACGCGGGCATCGGCATCGCGGTCCCCGTGCTCGGCGTCGCCACCGGAGCCGCGATGGGTGTCCTGGGCGACGCGTGGCTGACCACGTCCATGGCCCTGACGGCGGCGGCCGCCGGGGTCCTGGCCGCCTTCGTCCTGCCCCGGCAGGGCGAACTGCTGGAGGAACTGACCGGACACGGGAGCGTCGAACACCGCGCCACCGCCCAACTGGCCATGTTCACAGGCATTTTCAACCTTCTGTGGGCGACCGTGACCGTCCTGATGATCGTCCGCCCGGGGTCCACCACCGGCGCATGACCGCCCCCGAGCAGTCAAGCCCGACGCCGGAATTCGCACGTCGGTGCGTGGAGGCGCCTAGACTCGTCAGCCGTGCCCACGCGCGTGGGCCCGAGAAAACGAAAGGCGCGTTGACGGGTGTTCCAGGATTCCCCCATCTACGACCGACTCGTCGCCGAGCGCGGCGACGTCCCCGCTCTGACCCGCAGGGAGGCCGAGCGCGTACGCAGGGAACTGGAGTACGTCATGCGGCCGCTGCAGTCCCTGATGCCCCCGCCCGCCCCCGAGCGCCCGGCCTCGCCGGGCCAGGGATGGGTGCCCGCTCTGCCGCCCGGCGCCCCGCGGCCCTACTGACCCGGCCTCAGGACACCGCGGTGTTCGCGCCGTTGGCGCGGGAGCGCGGGTCCGGACCGGGCCGGGCCAGCCATTCGGCGATACCGCGCGCGATCGGCTGGCCCGTCTCCACCTCCACGAAGCCGAACTGCCCTGACTGGTTGCACTCCAGGAACCACCACGTCCCGTCCCCGTCCTCGGCGAAGTCGAAGGCCCCGTAGGCCAGTTCGGCCGCCCGGAGATAGTCCCGGACGGCCGCGGCCACCCGCGGGGGGACCTCGGTGGGCTGCCAGAAGGAGGTGGGCGGGGCGAAACGGACGTCCACCTCGTCGTCCGCCCCGGTGACCTTGCGGGCGGCCAGCATCGTCTCGCCCACCACGGTCAGGCGGATGTCGGCCCGTTTGGCCACCCGCCGCTGCAGCAGCGTCGGGCCGAACGCCACGGCCGCGAAATCGGCGTCCGGCGCGACCCGGCTGGTCGGCACCGCCCGCGGCGGGTCCTGGGGATGCGCCCCGGAGACCGGTTTGACCACCAGGTCCGGGTAGCGCTCGGCGAACTCGCGCGCGGCTTGCGGAAACGTTGTCACGATGGTCGCGGGGACGGGCAGGCCGCAGCGCTGGGCGAGCCGTAGCTGCCAGGGCTTGTGGCGGGCCCGGCGGGCCGCGTCGGGGTGGTTCATCCAGCGGGCGTCACTGCCCCGGAGCATGCCGTACAGCGCCTGGGCGGACTCCTCGGTCAGCCACTCGGAGGGCGCGGCCGCCCGCGCCGCGGGGGTGCCCGGGCGGCGGACCCAGATCGAGCGCAGCCCGGAGATGCCCACCAGACGGCCGCCGACCGACAGGTGGCCGCGGAAGGCCCCGTGCACGTACTCCCCGGACAGCGCGACACCGTCGGTCAGGTCGGCCGGATCGAGCCGCACCACCGGTACCCCCGTGGCGTTGAGGTGCACGACGACCATGTCGGCCGTCACGTCCTCTTCGCAGGTGAGAATCAACACGGTCATCGGTCGTCGGCCGTGTTCAGTCGTCGAAGTGAGTCTTGGAGCCCGCCGTGCTCGTGGTGGTCCCCAGTTCCCTCATCAGCGCGTGGTCGCGGGCCGCGACCCGGCCGTCCATGAGCACGTTCAACTGCAGCCCGGAGTCGTAGACGTACGGAGTGGTCGCCTCCAACGTCGCTGCCGGACGTGCGTAGTTGAGCGCGAACGGTTGCATCGTCTCTCCCTCGCCGGTACTGCCTCTCACAGACGGCCTCACCCCACGACGCCGTCAGGTCAGCCGACTTCCTTCGGCTTCCAGAGACTTATACGAATCGAACGAGTGATTGGTTTCCTTACACTGCGTAATCACGGTCGGCGGAAGGTCTCCCGGTCCTGTCCGTCGAGGCGCAGAGCCGCCCGGTCGGCGGGGGAACCGCGCAGGGTACGCAGGGCGAGCAGCAGGACACCGATGTCGTCGAGGTACACCGGGTCGGGCACCAGATCGGTGGGCAACACGAAGTACAAGAGGGCGCCCCAGAAGACCCAGCGGGGCCCGGTGGGCAGTCCCGCCCGGCGCAGGCCACGCCGGGTTCTCACGAGCCGTACCAGCAGTCCGACGGCCACCGCCAGCGCCAGCGCCGCGAGTACCACGGCGACGACGATCAGTGCTGTGGTCGTATCCACGGGCCGACCTCCTCCTCCGGGCGCCGAACGGCGCGCTGTCTGACGGATTCCCGCATCCGGCTCCGCTAAGGCTCGCCGAAGGGCCGCACTCACACCCGTGGCTCATCCGAGTGGCACGCCGCCGTGTACCCGCATACGAATGGGTCATCTCGATCTCGCGGTCGCACGACGGGGGCGCGTAGGAGCGACCGCACTCTTTGTCTGGAGCAGAGCATGACCACCGGCCCGACAGCAGCCCACCCGAACGAACCCGCCATACCGATGGACCGGTCGTACGGCGATCCCGTCGGCGACCTGGTGCGTGCCGCAGTGGCCGATCGTCCCCTGGAGGACGTCGTCCACCTCATCACCCTGCTGGAACAGTCCCCCGAGTACGCGCAGGCCACCGTCGCGGCCCTGCGTGCCGTCGGCGTGGACCGGTCCGTGGAGGACGTCACCCGGCTCGTGTCCCTGCTGACCCGGCCGCCGCGGGACGCGGACAGCGCCGACGAGGCGATCCGGGCCGCCGCCGCGTCCCGTCCGATAGAGGACGTGACCCGTCTGGTGGCCCTGCTGAACCGGTCCGAACTGCAACCCCACTGCGGGCAGGAGGCGGTGCGCGCGGCAGCGACCGGCAGGCCCGTGGAGGAACTCGTCGAGCTCATCGGGCGGCTGGCGACGGAACCGCCCCCGCAGCCGTCGTACGAGGAGCACGAGCCGTACCAGCCGTCCGACGAGGAGTGGTGGCCCGGAGCGGAGATGCCGGGGACGGGCGCCTTCCCGGCCCCGCCACCGCATCCGCCCGCGTCGGTGCGGACCCGAAGGGCACCGGCCTGGCCGGGCACGATCGCCGCCCTGGCACTGCTGGTCTGCGGTGTCCTGTGCTTCCCGGCGCACCGGGACGGGGCATCCGCGCAGGTGTACGGGTTCGCGCTCGGGGTGTCGATCCTGTGCGTCCTGCTCGCCCTGCTGACCATCCGGCCGGTCCTTCCGGTCCTGGCCCTCGCGGTCGTCGTGCCGGCCGGGGTGGCCGCGAGCCAGGCGCTCGACGGACGGTTCCGTTCGGCCGGGCTCGCCCGGGCCCTGGAACTGCCGCTGGCGCCGGCCTGGCTCGCGGGGACGGCGGCCGTGTGCGCGTCGCTGGCCGCACTGACCGCCCTGGTGGTGCATCTCGCGACGCCACCCCCGCCCGAACGCGTCCTGGCGGAACGGCGGGCGGCGGAGGCCATCCGAGCGGCGGCCGAGGCACCGATGGCCCCCCGGCCGACGCACTCCCCGGGGGCCTGAGAGTCTCTTGAGGCCTAGGAGCCGCCCCGCTCCCGGAGGCCGCTCAGCACGCGGTCCGGGGTGAGGGGCAGCTCGCGCAGGCGTACGCCGGTGGCGTGGAAGACGGCGTTGCCGATCGCGGCCGCCGTCCCCACGATGCCGATCTCGCCGATGCCCTTGCTGCCCATGGGGTTGAGGCGGGTGTCGTCCTCGTCGATCCAGTGCGCCTCGATGTCGGGCACGTCGGCGTGCGTGGGCACGTGGTACGCGGCCAGGTCCGACTCGGTGAAGTCGCCGAAAGCGGCGTCCATCGTGCTGCCCTCGGTGAGCGCCATGCCGAGCCCCATGGTCATGCCGCCGACGAACTGGGAGCGCGCCGTACGGGAGTTGAGGATGCGCCCGGCGGCATACACCCCCAGCAGCCGCCGGACCCGGGTCTCACCGGTGACCGTGTCGACGGCGACCTCCGCGAAGTGGGCACCGAAGGCGTGCCGGGCGAAGGCGCTGTCGGCGTCCGCCCGGCCGGCCGTGTCGGCACGGACCTCGATGCCCTCCGTGGGCAGCGGCTCCTCGGCCAGGCGCTCCGCGAGCCGGGTGCACGCCTCGTGCACCGCCCAGCCCCAGGACGCGGTGCCCGACGAGCCGCCGGCCAGCGACGCGGCGGGCAGTTCGCTGCTGCCCACCTCGGTCCGCACCCGGGCCACGGGCACGGCGAGCGCGTCGGCGGCGACCTGCGCGAGCACGGTCCGGGCGCCCGTGCCGATGTCGGTGGCGTTGATTCGCACGAGGAAGGTCCCGTCGGGCAGCGCCCGCGCCGCCGCCGTGGACGGCTGTGTCAGGACGGGATAGACGGCGGCCGCCACACCCGACCCCACCAGCAGCGGGCCCTCGGAGCGGGAGCCCGGCCGGGGGTCCCGCTCGGCCCAGCGAAAGCGTCGGGCGCCCTCGCGCAGGCACTCGACCAGGTGCCTGCTGCTGAAGGGTTTGCCGCTGTCGGGCTCGGTGTCCGGTTCGTTGACGATCCTCAACTCCACGGGATCCATCCCGAGTCCGACGGCGAGTTCGTCCATGGCCGACTCCAGGGCGTACATGCCGGGAGCCTCGCCGGGGGCCCGCATCCAGGACGGGCTGGGCACGTCGAGGGGCACCACGCGGTGCGCCGTACGGGAGTCGGGGGCGGCGTACATCACGCGTGCGGGCACGGCGGCCTGCTCGACGAACTCCTTGATCCGCGAGGTGTGGGTGGTGACCTCGTGGATCAGGGAGGTGAGCCGCCCGTCGGGGCGGGCGCCGAGGCGCAGCCGGTGCAGGGTGGGGGCGCGGTGGCCGACGACCGAGGGCATGAAGCGGCGGGGGAGCGCCAGGGTCACCGGCCGTCCGGTGTGCCGGGCCGCCATCGCGGCGAGCACCACGTCCGGACGGGGGGTGCCCTTGGACCCGAAACCGCCGCCCACGTGCTCGGCGTGCACGGTGACATGCTCCTCCGAGAGCTCGAACAGGCCGGCCAGGACGGCGCGTACGACCGTGGAGCCCTGTGTGGAGGTGTGCACCGTGAGCCGGCCGTCGTGCCACTCGGCAGTCGTCGCATGCGGTTCCATCGGGTGGTTGTGCAGCGGCGGCACCCGGTAGTCGGCGTCGATCCGGACCTGGGCGGACGTGAACGCGGCCTCGGGGTCGCCGTGTTCGCGGGTTCCCGGGTATCCGCCGTTGGCCTGCTCGGGTGCGTACGCGTCCGGGTGCGTGGTGGTGAGGGTGACGTCGTGGTCCTCCACGGCGTAGTCGACGTGGACGGCGGCGGCACCGGCGCGGGCGGCCTCCAGGGTCTCGCCCACCACCAGGGCGACGAACCAACCGCGGTGCGGGACACGGGAGTCGCACAGGACGGCGAGCGTGGGGTCGTCCGGCTCGGACAGCCTCGGCGCGTTCTCGTGGGTGAGCACGGCCAGGACACCGGGCACGTCACAAGCGGCCGCTGTGTCGATGCCGGTGATCCGGCCCCGGGCGATCGAGGCGGCCACCGGCCAGGCGTACGCGCGGCCGGGACGGGGCTGTTCGGCGGCGTAGCGGGCGGTACCGGTGACCTTCTCCCGGCCTTCGCGGCGCTCGACGGGAGAGCCCAGGGCGGTCGCGGTCCCGGTGGTGGCGTCCATGCGTCCTCCTCAGGTCCTGGCGGCCGCGGTGAGCCGGGTCAGGACGTCCAGGGCGAGCGAGCGCGCCAAGGGCAGTTTGTAGGCGTTGTCCCGCAGCGGCTCGGCGGCGGAGAGCTCCAGGTCGACCGCGTGCTCGAACGCGGCCGCCGTGGGCGCGGCACCCAACAGTGCCTGCTCGGCCCGCCGCGCCCGCCACGGCCGGTGCGCCAGCGCGCCGAAGGCGATCCCGGCATGGTCGACCACCCCGTCCGTCACCCGCACCACGGCGGCCACCGAGGCGAGGGCGAAGGCGTACGACGCCCGGTCCCTGGCCTTGCGATAGGCGGAGGGCAGCCCGGCCGAGGCCGCCGGCAGCAGCACCCCGGTGACGAGCTCGCCGGGGAGGATCTCGGTGTCCCGCTCCGGATGGGCCCCCGGCAGGCGGTGGAATTCGGCCACGGGCACGCTCCGGGCGCCCTCGGTGCCGTACAACTCGACGCGGGCGTCCAGCGCGGCGAGCGCGACGGCCATGTCCGAGGGGTGGGTGGCGATGCAGTGCGGGGAGTGCCCGAGCACCGCGTGGTCCCGGTGCACGCCCTCCCGCGCGCCGCAACCGCTGCCCGGGGCCCGCTTGTTGCACGGTTTGGAGACGTCCTGGAAGTAGGGGCAGCGGGTGCGCTGGAGCAGGTTGCCGCCCGTGGTGGCCGCGTTGCGCAGCTGGCCCGAGGCGCCGGCGAGCAAGGCCTGGGAGAGGGCGGGGTAGCGGGCGCGGACGGCAGGATGGGCCGCGAGGTCGCTGTTGCGGACCGTCGCGCCGACGCGCAGTGAGCCATCCGGGAGCTCCTCGACCTCGTCCAGGGGGAGCCGGCTGACGTCGACGAGGACGTCCGGCCGTTCCACGCCGAGCTTCATCAGGTCGACCAGGTTGGTGCCGCCGCCGAGGTAGCGGGCGCCGGGACGGGCGGCGAAGAGCTCGGCCGCCTCTTCGGGGCTGGTGGCCCGTACGTAGTCGAAGGTCTTCACCGGATCACGTCCTCGACCGCGTCGACGATGCGTGGATAGGCGCCGCAGCGGCACAGATTGCCATTGAGCCGCTCGCGGATCTCGTCCCGGTCCAGCGGTACGGGACGGCCGGCCGGGGTCTCGCCGGTGACGCGCGAGGGGTGGCCCGCCGCGGCCTCGTCGAGCATGCCGAGCGCGGAGCAGAGCTGGCCGGGGGTGCAGTACCCGCACTGGAAGGCGTCGCGGTTGAGGAAGGCCTGTTGCAGAGGATGCAGTTCCTCCCCGTCGCCGAGGCCCTCGACGGTGCGGACCTCGCTGCCGTCCAGGGAGACCGCGAGCAGCAGACAGCTGTTGACCCGGCGCCCGTCCACCAGGACCGTGCAGGCCCCGCACTGCCCGTGGTCGCAGCCCTTCCTGGCCCCCCACAGGTCCAGGTCCTCGCGCAGGACGTCGAGCAGGACGCGCCGGTGGTCCACGAGCAGGGTGTGGGGTTTGCCGTTGACCGTGAGTGTCGTCTCCGAGCAGGTGGCGCTGTCGCTGTTCTCGCCGCTCATGATGACGGTGACCTTCCGGACGGACCGAAATGCTGTCTCCCCCGCGTATCCACAGTGGGCCCTTCGACACCTCCCTCACCCCGGCAAGGCGCTCCGCCTAGGCTGGCGCCATGAACGCGGACGTGCTGCGCGACGCTTACGGGGCCTTCGCGGCCGTCGTCAGCCCGCTCGGGGACGAGGAGTCCTGGCGGCCCACCGGCTGCGCGGGGTGGGCGGTGCGCGACCTGGTCTTCCACTGTGCCGGGGACGCCCAGCGGGCCCTGGTCGCCCTGCACACGCCCGCGGTCGGGCCGCCCGACCGGGACGCGGTGACCTACTGGCGGGACTGGGCCCCGGACCCCGTAGGCGCGGCGAACGGCCGGCGCTGGAACCGGGTGAGCGCCAGCATGTTCCTCGACTTCCGTCAGCTGCGCGACCTGTACCTGGAGACCACCGCGGCCACCGTGAACGCCGCCGCGGACGCCCGACCGGAGCTGCGGGTCTCCACCCAGGGACATGTGCTGACGGCCGAGGACCTCGTGCTGACCCTCGCCGTCGAGGCAACCGTCCACCACCTCGACCTCGTCACCGACCTGCCGGAGGCCACGGGACCGTCCTCGGCGGGCCTGGCCGCGGTGCGGGACACCCTGGACGGCCTCCTCGGCCGGCCCGTCCCGCTCGACTGGAGCGACGAGCACTACGCCCGCGCCGCCACCGGCCGCGCACCGCTCACGGACGCCGAACGGCTCGCGCTCGGCGCGGACGCGGACCGTTTCCCGCTCTTCAGCTGATCTGCCGGTCCGGGTCCTCGTCGCGGGCCGCGGGCCGCAGGCCGCCCTTCCAGCGCCCGAACGTCTTCGACAACTGCTGCAACGGCGAGGTGGCCTCCGGATCCGCCCGGGGCTCCGGAGCCGGGGCGTTCTCGCGGTAGATGGCCAGCGCCTCGTTCGCCCGCTCAGCGGCCTCCCGGTACAGGTCCCGGGACTTGGTCATGGCCTCCAGCGCCTCGGCGTACATCGTCACGAGCGCGCGCTCGCGTTCGAGCTCCTCCTGCAGCGTCAGCAGCTGCCACTGCTCCCGCAGCGCGGTCACGGCCGCCTCGCCGCCGTCCGGCAGCGGCTTGGGCATCGCGGCGTAGCGCGTCACGGTCGCGATCAGCTCGGTGGGCTCCGAGCCGTCGAGGAAGACACTGCGTACGGAGAAGTCCTGGCCGTCGTATCCGGGCGGCACCGGCGTCCCCGGCAGGACCACGGCACCGCCGCGCGGCACCTCCACGCCGAACTCCTTCACGGCCCAGTTCAGGACCCGCAGTTGGTGCGGCTGTGCCCGGTGCTCGACGATCCGGTGGCGCAGGCCGGGCGGCAGCATGTCCGCCAGCGGGCGGCGGCCGCGCTGGTCGGTGGTCATGGCCTCGTGGACGACGACATGCACGGCCCAGCTGCCGCGCACCGCCTGCCGGAGCACCCGCCGTACGTCCTTGTCCTCCTCGGGCAGCACACTCAGGTCCCTGAGCCGCAGCCCCGTGGCCGCGTCGCGGTCCCAGAAGACGTCGTCGCTGTCGGGCCAGAACATGGTCGCGGGAGACGGCCAGCGCAGATCCCACGGCTGCTCCGCCTCGGCCGCCAGCACCCACTCCTGTCCGCCGCTCGACACGGGGGCGAGCGAGAGCCGGGCCCGGACGGTCACCTCGTCGGCGACGCGCCAGCGGGCCTCGAAGATCCGTTCTGGGGCGTCCTCGGTCGCGGACGGCTCCTGGAAGTCGTCGAGAACCGCGCTCCCCTTCAGTCGCTCCAGGTTTCGGCGCAGGACGTCGGCCGCGTCGGATCCGAGGTGGCGGCCGCGGGCCAGCCAGACGGTGGAAGGTGCCGTGGGGTCTGCCGTGGGAGTGCTTGACATGGGTCCATCTGTAAGAAGGAGTGGTGCGTGCCAGGGCCAAGTATCGTCGCCGCCGGCCCGTGCGGACCAGGCGGGTCCGGCAGGCGGACACGCCCGGCGTGCGGCGCCCGCCGGTACGGGGCGTTCACCATGATCTTCCCCGCGCACACGGGGCGCACACGCTCCGCACAGAGCAACCGCGTTTCACTCGTGCCCAGTTCGCGACCCGGCACGCCAAAATGACCTCTCGAACAGGGCCCGCCCACCATCCGCATTGGGGCGGGCCCTGTTCGCCGTTCCTGCCCGATCGTGTGTTTCGGCTGGCTGAATATATCGGGAGCCGATATATTCGTGTTCATGGCACCGAGGAACATGACACAGGCGGCGTTCTTCGTTCTGACCGCCCTCGCCGACCAGCCGCGGCACGGCTACGGCATCCTGCGCGAGGTCGAGGAACTCTCCGAGGGTGCCGTGCAGATGCGCGTCGGCACCCTCTACGGCGTACTGGACCGGCTCACCGCCGACGCACTGATCGTGCTGGACCGCGAGGAGGTGCAGCAGGGCAGACTCCGGCGCTACTACCGGCTCACCGACGAGGGCACCGCGGCGCTGGACGCCGAGGCGGAGCGGCTGGCCGCCGGAGCCAGCGCGGCGAAGAAGAGGATCGCCGAGGGACGGCGTACCCCTGGAAGTGCTCCCGGAACTGTTCCTGGAGCGACCGACCTGCCCGCCACGGGCCGTGGACTCGCCGGAGGTCTGGCATGACGACCCTGCTGGAGACCCGCTACCGCGCCGTCCTGCGTCTGCTGCCCGCCTACTACCGGCGCGAGCGCGAGGAGGAGATGGTCGAGACCTACCTCTGGGACATCGACCAGGAGGCCCAGGAGCAGAGCCGGCCCACGGTCGGCGAGGTGGCGAGCATCGTCGCCCTGGCCGTGCGCAGCAGGCTCGGCGCGGGCGGCGCACCCCGCCGGTACGCCGTGCTGGGCTCGGCCGTCCGCCTTTTCGCGCTCTTCGCCGTCCTGCTCCAGGCGGCGTCCGCCGTGGTCGACCGCGTCCTGGGCCTGACCTGGGCCTCAACCCGTGGCGGAAGCCAGTGGGACATGTTCACGGACGGCTTCACCGGCCACGGGGTGTGGGCCGGTGCCGGCGCGGTGGCCCAGTGGTTCCTGCCGCTGCTGTGGACCGTCGCCTACTTCGCCCTCCTGCGTGACCACCGCCGTCTCGCCCAGGCATCCGCGCTCGTCGCCGCCCTGCCGACGCTGCTGCCGCTGGTCGACCTCTGGGCCCGCGACTTCGCCCCCTCGGACTCCGCCTATGTCGTCGCGGCCGCCGTGCTGGCCTGGTCGTCGGCGCTGGCGCTCTGCGCGGCCCACCACCGCGACGCGCCCCCGGCGGCTCTCCCCGCGGGCGCGCCCGGCCTGGTCTTCGCCGCCTGCTGCGTACTGATGGGCGGCTCCGTGGTGGCACTGCCGGGCGGGGTCGACACCGTCTGGGCGCTCGTCACGTGCTACCTGGTGACGGCCCTCGCCTGGCTGCTGTACCGGTCGCGCGGCGAGCGCCGCGTCCCCGCCGGAGAGGCCGCCGCCCTCGCGGCACTGGGGCTGCTCCTCCTGGCGGTCCGGATCACCGCGGTCTACCCGTGGCTCGACGTCCTGCCCGGGGCGCTGCGGGTGGGTGTCCTGACCCAGGCGGCGGCCCTGGTCGCCCTGACCGCCGCGCTGGCCGTCTTCAGCGGACGCGACCTGCTCAGCCGTGGTACGTGATGTACCCGTTGCCGTCCCGGTCGTTGGCGCTCTTGGTGTACGCGTGGGTGTCGGCGTGCGCGCCCGAGGACTTGTACAGGTAGATCGTGTCCTTGTCGTTGTTCCACATGAAGTTGCAGTTGTTGCGGTACACGACGTTGTTGGCGTCGGAGTCGGTGCCGTGGCCGCCGCGCAGCTTCACGTAGTCGCCGGGCTGGAGCGAGTGGTTCTTCGTGAACGTGAACTTGTTGCCCGCGGCATCCTTCACGACGTACCCCTTGAGGTTCACCGTCGCGGTCCGCGAGTAGTTCTTGATCGTCAGGTACTCCTCGTCGGTGTTGCCGGTGGCGCAGCTGTTGGAGTCCCGGCCCGGGGCGTCGTACTGGACGCCCTTGATCTTGAGCGCCGACGAGTACTCGGCGGCGTGGGCCGGGACCGCGCCCAGCACGGTCAGCGCGCCCGCGGCCGCTACGACGGCTATGTGTCCTCTGCGCATGGAAAAGCCCCCCTGTGAAGGTCTCGTGAAGAAGACCTGGAGCGTATACATTGCGGCAACTTCAGGGGGGCTTTTCGGTTGAATCAGTAACCGACTCGGAATGTGGCGTCCTGCTTCTCGGTCGTGGTGGAGACCGGGTCGATGCGCAGGACGTAGTTGGAGTGGCGGATGTAGCGGGTCGGGTTGTTGTACGAGCGGAAGGAGGCCCAGCTCGCGTCCGCGAGGCCCGCGGTGCGGTAGAAGGTCGCGTCACCGGCGAAGGTCGACGTGCCGTCGTTGACGTCGAGCTGGAGCGCGTAGTTGTAGTGCCGTAGATAGCGGTCCGGGTAGTTGACCGACCTGAAGGACACACCGGAGCTGTCGGCCAGACCGGGGACGAGGGCCCACAGGGAGTCCTTGTACGGCTCGACGGGGTACTCGTCGATGCGGCCCACGTAGTTGGAGTGGCGGACGTAACGGGCCGGGAAATTGTACGACTTGAGCCGGTTCCAGGCCGGTGCTCCCCACTTCGCGAGCAGGTTGTTGTACTCGGCTGTCGTGATCGTGGCGATGCCGCAGTGTTTGGAGTTGACCGGTTGGGTGTAGGTCTTCTGGTCCAGGGCGGTCCAGGTGCCGGAGGCGGGGCTGCTCGACTGCCAGGCGTAGAAGACGCCGTTGGGGGTGTAGGTGTCCCCCCACAGCCACCACGTGCCGGAGGTGAGGGACTTGACCACGGTGGGGGCCTCGGTGCCGCCGTGGGCCACGCCCGCGCTGTACTCGGTGAAGCTGCCCGGGTTCAGGGTGGTGGATCTGGCGCTCACCAGGGTCTGGTTCTTCTTGAAGAAGAGGTAGTTGTAGCCGCCCACTCCCACGGCCATGTCGCCGTCGATGACGTCGTAGCCGGGGTCGAAGAAGACCTGGGGGGCCGAGGCGGTGACGAAGTCGCTGGTGTAGTTGACCATGATCACGTTGTGACCGCTGGAGTTGACCGAGGAGTAGATGACCGCGTACTGGCCCCGGCCCGCGTCCCAGAACGCCTCGGGCGCCCAGCTGTGGGTCGTCATGTCGTGCAGTTTCAGGCGCCGGTAGCCGGTGAAGGTGCGCAGGTCGGTGGAGTCCCAGACGTGGATGTACTGGCTGTTGTAGCTCCAGTCGGTGCCCTTGAGGTCGGTGGCGAGGACCACGAACGTGCCGTCCTGCTTGCGCATCAGGAACGGGTCGCGCAGGCCGAGGGCGCCGGCGGTGGGGGTGACCAGGGGGTTGTTCTGGTTGAGCGGCGTCCAGTTGAGGCCGTCGGGGCTCACGGCCAGGTGGAGGCCGTAGTCGGTGCCGTCGCCGAGGTTGGTCGACTCGGTGAAGTAGACCATCGCGTACGCCGAGTCGGCGGCCTGCGCGGTGCCCGCGCCGAGCGTCAGGGCGAGCGGCACGGCGGCCGTCATGCCCAGGAGGCCGCGACGGGACAGGTGGGGGTTTGCGCTCATCTTGTTCTCCAAGGTGGCGTGCGTGCGGGGGCACTGTGGGGGCACCGCAATTGACCGGGATTTCGAACGGAGTTCGGTAAATCGATCAGAAAGTAGGGCCTGGCCGGAAGCGCGTCAATCGTCCTGCCACTCTTTTGTTATTCCTGTGCGCCCGGGGTGCTCAGGGGCACCCCGGGGCAGGTGGGTCAGCGCTGGGTGTAGATGAAGCCGATCTTGTCGACCGCGTCACCGGAGCGGCCGTGGAATCCGGCGATCTGCCGGCCGGAGGGGGCGGTGCGGGTCACACAGTCGGAGGTGGCGGTGCCGCCGGCCAGCGTGCGGCCGAGGTTGGTCGTGAACTTGGCGTAGAAGATCCGCGTGTGGTCGTTGTACTCGCCCTGGCAGAGCTGGGCCGTGGTCACGTACTCCCCGCTGCCGAGCGTCAGGGATGACGCGGTGCCGCCGGTTCCGCCGTGGGCGAGCGTCGTGCCGTTCGCCAGGGTGAGGCTCATCTGGTCGACGCGGGAGCCGCTGCGCAGCCCGACGGTGGTGGCGCGGGCGCCGGCGGGCACGCCGGTGATGTCGTTGAAGTAGTCGCCGTGCGGGCCGCCGAACTGGTCGCTGAGCTGGTAGGCCACATTGCGCGACCAGGTGAAGCCGACGGTGATCGGGTCGTGGTCGGAGAGCATCAGATTGTCGCTGGTGAGGAACTTGGCGTGCTCGTTGTTGTACGACGTGGCGTTCAGCGAGACCAGCTTGCTGTTGCGGTAGAGGACCTTGTCGACGACCTCGCAGGTGTTGGGGACGGTGGTGCCGGTCTGGTCGCAGACCAGGGCGTCGCTGCCCTTGGCGGGCGGGGTGCCGCCGCGGATCAGCTGGACCCAGGGGTCGGTCAGGCCGTTGGCGGCGGCGAACTCGGCGATGGTGTCGCCGGAGCGGGTGTAGCGCGTGTTGGTGTCGCCCATGACCACGACCGCGTTGCCGGCGGAGTGGGTCTTGATGAACGCGCTGAGCTGGTTGAGGTTGTCGGCGCGTGAGGCGAGGTCTCCGTCATTGGTACCGGCGTTGGTGTGCACGTTGTAGAAGTCGACGTACACGCCCTCGGCGAGGCGCTCGCGCATGAACGTGAAGCCCTTGGGGGTGAGGCAGTCGCCCGAGTCCACCTGGCAGGAGTTCCAGCGCACCCGCTCGAAGTCGTCGGCGTCATAGGGGATTTTGGACAGGGTGTTCAGGCCACTGCCGATGCCGGCGCCGCCGCTGGTGGGCGTCCGGTAGGCGTGGTTGGTGTCGGCCGCGTAGAGGTAGGCGTGGTAGTTGAAGTCCTCCTCCACGTGGACGATGTCGTACGGCGCGATCCGCTGGCCGATCGCGGTCGTGCTCGACTCACGCGGTGTCGATGAGCTGTTGATCGCCGAGGGCAGGCCGGCCACGTTGTAGCTGAGAACGCTGAAGGTGCCCGAGTCGTCGGCCGTGGCAGACGTGGCGGGCGGGGCGGCCGCGGTGAGTCCGCCGAGGACGGCGGTGGTCGTCGCCAGAGCGGCGAGGAGTCTGCGCATGGGGAGTGTCTCCTGGGGGAGTGGCGCGGGTGAAGGGGCGGGGCGGGACAGAAGTTACCGCTGGTTACCCCTTGTTGTCGCGGCCCCGTGCGCTCTCGGGTCGCCAAGTCCCCTGCGTCTGACCGGGTGTTGGGAAGCCGTGCCCGCCACCGTTCATCTCTCCTTCACGCGCGGTGGCTGAATCTCCGCCCTGCGGACGGCGCGGCTCCAGATCGATAAGACGTGTGGAATTTCTGCGCGGCATATCTGTCTACGATATGTAGATCGTAGGGAGAGGGATCGCGCGTGAGTGAACCACCAGTCCTCGTCTGCCCGGAGTGCGGGGCGCCCAGGGCGGCGGACGGCACTCCCTCCTGCACCTGCGCACACCGCGCCTCCGAGGCCCACCTGGAGTCCCGTACGGCCGAGGCGGCGGCCGCGGAGGACTTCGACCCGGTACGGATACGGCCCTTCGTGGAGGTCGGCGAGGAACCGGCCGAATCGGCCGGAGAACCAGAACGCCCGGGCCTCACAGGGGATCTGCGCGACGCCGCCATGGTTTCGGCCGACAAGGGGCAGGTGCCTCGCGAGGAGCCGCGGGTGCAGTCCCCGGACGACCGCGCGCCGGGCGGTCGCAGGCGGCGGACACCGGTCGTCGCCGGGGCGGGAGCGGCCGTCGCCGTCCTCCTGGTCACCGGCGGATTCGTCGGCGGGCTCTTCACCTACGACAGCCCTTCACGGGACGGTTCCGTGACCGGCGGCGTGCGCGCGGGCGTGCCGGAGGTGCCGCCGTCGTCGAGCGGTCCGTCCGCCACGGCTTCTTCACCTGCGGCGACCTCGACGAAGTCGTCCGCACCGCCCTCCTCCTCGCCGAGCGCGGACTCCAGCATCAGCGCTTCCCCGACGGCCACCGCCACCTCGACCAGAACTCCGTCGAGCGCCGCCGCCACCGTCACGGCGGCCCCCCGCCCGACCCTGTCCCAGGGCCGGCCTCCCGTGCTCAGCCTCGGCGACCGGGGACCCGAGGTCGTCGAACTCCAGCTCCGGCTCCAGCAGGTCGGTGTCTACGACGGGGAGGCCGACGGCGACTTCGACCAGCAGGTCCAGAGCGCCGTCCGCAATTACCAGGTCACCCGCTTCGTCCTTCAGGACGAGTCCGGCGTCTACGGCAAGGCGACGCGCGCCTCACTCGAGTCCGAGACCTCGGAGCCGTGAGCGCCGAGGTCTAGTTCCGGTGCCCGCCGGAAGAGTGCGCCAGGTCGTAGGGGCGGGGGTAACCGCTCGGGGAGTAGGGGAGATAGCGAGCCGGGGACGCCGGATCGGCCTCGGTGGCACGGGAGTTGAGTGCCGCGGGATCACTGCCCGACCAGTGACCGCTCGCGATCCGGTCCTCCAGCGTGTGCAGGGCGGCGATCTGCTCGCCCGGGCTGAAGGTGCAGTGGCCCGCGTTGTCGACATAGCGCTGCCGTAGCAGTGGAGCCGAACCCGCGGCCGTGACGGCTCGGTGGTAGGCGCTCTCGGACTGCACCGGGATCAGCGCGTCGCCGGTGGTGTGGATGTCGAGTTGGGGCTTGGTGAGGCGGCCGGTGAAGGAGCTCGTACGGCTCATCCAGTCGACGGCGTTCGTGTCGGCGCGGGTGCGCGGGGCCTTGTCGAGGGCGTTGAGGTCGGATTTCAGGGAGAGGCCGGCCTTCCCGTACAGCTCCTTGACCTCCTTGAGGTAGGGGGAGTGGCGGAGCATCGCGTGGTAGTCGACCCCGGTGTTCCACGACATATTGCCGCCCGCCCGGGACTCGGCCTCCTGGCGCCAGACGAAGGCGGGGAACCTCACCAGACCGACGACGGCCTGGTACTGGCCCGACTGCTGGGCGTCCCGGTCGGTGGGCGCGGGCCGGGGCTGTGAAGGGTCGTTCCAGCCGGGGATGTTGTGCAGGGCGGCCGCGAGCGCGATGCGGGCGCGTCCGCCGGCGCTCTGCTGGGCCTCGGTGAGGACGGCCGTCATGGCGTCGGACGCCTGGGTCGCGGCGGCCGGGTTCGGCAGCCCGGTCAGCCGGATGCCGGAGCCGGGCGCGAGGAGCGTCTTCAGCGCGAACACCGGGTCCAGCGTGCTGCTCCAATTGGCGACACCGCCCTGGACCAGCCCGCACATCGACAGCGAACCGGCGAGGCGGGACGCGTGGCGTTCCGCGAGGGCGGTCGTGACGAGGCCGCCGTAGGACGTGCCCCAGGCGATGGTCCGGCCGGCGTGCCCGAAGCGGGCGGTGAAGGTGTCGAGGGTGGCGAGCTGGTCGGGTACGGCTTCGGTGACGGCCCAGCCGGTGGTGGCGTACGAGGATCCGATGAGCGCGTAACCCTCCTTCAGGAGCAGGGACTTCGTGGTGTCGTCGGGTGCGTCGCGGGCCGGGTTGGGGACGCCGGGTGGTGTGTAGCCGTGGCTGTAGAGGAGGACCGTGCCGTTCCAGCCGGCCGGCACGTCCATGAGATAGGTCGCGCCGGACGGCAGTCGGCCCTCGACGTGGACGTCCTCGGCGGTCCGGGCGGCCCCGGTGAACGGGGCGGCGAGCAGCAGTGCCGCGACGGTGACGAGCGTACGGGTGCGGATGCGGTGCATCACGAGACGTGGGCTCCTTGGGTGCAGTCCGTTTTTCCTGCGGTCGGGGGGACTGACACCGGCGAAAGTAGGCGTGTACATTGCGGGCGTCAATGATGTGCACAACATCAGTGGACGGGTCATGAGGTGTGCTGCCGCCTCGTCAGGAGGGCCCCATGCAAAGGCGTGTGCTCGGACTTGCCGTTGCGGTGGTGACCCTCGCGGGCGCCGCCGGATGTGGATCGTCGGACTCCGGGAGCGGAGGCACGTCGTCCGCGAGTGGAGGAAAGAAGACGCAGGTCACGGTCGGTGTCATCCCCATCGTCGACGTGGCGCCGCTCTATCTCGGGCAGAAGAAGGGGTTCTTCGCCCGTCGCGGGATCGAGCTGAAGATGGTGACCGCGCAGGGCGGTGCGGCGATCATCCCCGGGGTGGTGAGCGGCCAGTTCCAGTTCGGCTTCAGCAACACCACGTCCCTGATGCTCGCGCAGACCAAGGGCGTTCCCGTGAAGTCCGTGGTCAACGGGGCCGCTTCCAACGGCAAGGTGGGGGCCGACGTCACCGGTGTCCTGGTGAAGAAGGACAGCCCGGTGAAGTCCGCGAAGGACCTGGCCGGACGCTCGGTCGCGGTGAACACCCTCCAGAACATCGGGGACACCACGGTCCGCGAGTCGGTCCGCGAGGACGGCGGCGACCCGGCGAAGGTGAAGTTCGTCGAGATCCCCTTCGACCAGATGCCGGCCGCGCTGGACGGCGGCCGCGTGGACGCCGCGTGGATGGGGGAGCCGGCCCAGACGATCGCCAAGGCGCAGGGCGCCCGGGTCATCGCCTCGCCCTTCGCCGAGACCGACCCGAAGCTCACCGTCGCGACGTGGTTCACCTCGACCAAAATCGCGCAGCAGAACCCCGCGCTGGTGAAGAGCTTCACCGACGCCATGACGGAGTCACTGCAGTACGCGACCGGACACCCGGACGAGGCCCGGCAGATCCTCACCGTCTACACCAAGATCAGCGGCGATGTGCTGTCCCGGCTCATCCTCCCCAGCTGGCCGGCCCAGGTCGACACGGCTTCACTGGAGAAGCTCGCCGGGCTGGGCGAAGAGGACGGCATCTTCGGCGGCAAGAAGCCGGACATCCAGGCGCTGTTCTCCTGAGGAGGCCGGGTTCGGGGCCCGGGCTCAGGCCTTGGGGCGTCGTCCGCTGCGCCGCGGCGCGGGCTCGGAGCCGCCCAGGAGTTCACGGCGGCGCTCCTCGCCGTGCTCCTCCACCTGGAGCACGACCTGCCGCAGCCCCTCCGCGAGGCCGCGGCACTCGGTGTCGCTGAGACCGGCCGTCACGAAGGCCTCCTCCTCGTTGAACGCCGGGAACACCCGACGCATCAACTCCTCACCCTCTTCGGTGAGTTTGAGCAGGACGAGCCGCCCGTCGGTGGGGTGCCCGGACCGGCTCAGCAGGCCGCGCGACTCCAGGGTCCGCGAGACGCCGGTGAGCGTGCCCTTGGAGATCCCGGCCTCCTCGGCCACGTGCCGGGTCTCCGACTCGCCCCACACCCAGACGACCCACAGCACGACGAACGCCGTCCAGGTCAGGTCCGAGCCGCGCAGTACGGAGTTCTCCAGGTGCTGGCGCACCGCGGACGCGGCCCGGTAGATGTTCGCCACGGCCGCCATCTGGTCCCGGCGGATCGGGAAACCACCGAGCTTCTCGGCCGCGAGCTTCTCGGCTTGGGTGATGGATCGCTGGCCGGGCACGGGCGGCTCCTTCGTCGGGCACAGGTCGTTCGGGCTCAAATTCTAGAGGGGCCGCCGCTCGGCCCAGAGGTCCGCGCCCCATTCCAGGAGCCGGGCGAGGTCCTCCTCGGAAGGACGGGCGGCGGCCGAGGGGGTGGGGGTGCCCCGGGAGATGTTGCCGCTGACGGTGATGTTGTGCTCCACACGGGGGCGGCGGAGCGCCTCGTACAGGGCGAGCGCGGCATCCGGGTCCGGCGCGTCCCGCAAGGACTTGGCGAGGACGACGGCGTCCTCCAGCGCCATCGAGGCGCCCTGGCCGGTCGCGGGGGAGGCGGCGTGGGCGGCGTCGCCGATGAGCAGGACCCGTCCGGAGCGCCACGGGGTGCCGGTGGGAATCTCGGTGGCGTTGGTGACCATGAGCTCCTCGCCGGTGGCCCCGACCAGGTCCGCGGCCGGGGTGGCGTCCTTGCGCAGCAGCGGCAGCAACAGGTCGCGCCAGTGATCGGGTGTGCCCTGCGCCACCTCCTCGGCGGGCAGCGGGTCGCCGCTCACCCGGGCGAACCAGTACGCCTCCCCGTCGGGCGACACCGCGTAGCCGAAGGCGGCCCCGCTGCCGCGGACCATGGTGATGCACGCGTCCGCGCCGGGAGGAGAAGCGGCGCGCGTGTAGCCGTAGAAGACGTACTGGCCGGCGTAGAAGGGCCGCGTCCCCGGCGAGATCGACCGTCGTACGGCGGAGTTCAGGCCGTCGGCGCCGATCAGCAGGTCGCCGGTCGCGGTGGTGCCGTCGGCGAAGTGCGCGGTGACCCCGTGGGGGCCGTCCTCGACGGAGGCGAGCCGTGCGCCGTGCCGGACGGGGATGCCCCGGCGCCACGCCTCCGCCTGGAGCGCGGTGTTGAGGTCGCCGCGGCGCAGGCACCGGTACTGGAGGAGCGGCTCGGAGACCTCGCCCATGGGCGCGTGCGTCAGCTCGGCGCCCATGTCGTCCAGGACCCGCAGTGAGGTCAGCGGGAAGCCGAGCGCGGTGACCGCCGCGGAGGCGTCCAACTGGGCCAGGGCGCGCATGCCGTTGCTCGCCAGGGTGAGGAACGCGCCGATGTCCTCGGCCGAGTCGGGATGGGCCTCGTGCACAGCGGTCTCGAAGCCCGCCTTGTGCAGCGCCAGAGCCGCCGCCGTACCGGCGATACCGCCGCCGATGACCAGTACGCGTGCCACACCCACCCCGTTCGTCCCGCGTGCGCCCGCACGGCTGTACGGACACGAAGGGAACGACGGGACGGCGGCGAGGGTTCCGTGAGCAACACGGCTGAACAGCGCGACGCCGGTCGTGCCGCCCCTGCGAGGCCAAGGCACGACCGGCGTCGTGTTCGAGTCAGGCGCCGCTCTCGCGCAGCATGTCCTCGCGCTCGACGAGCTTCACGCGCTCGCGGCCCTGGGGCTCGCCCAGCGCCTTCTCGGCGGCGTCCAGCTTGTACCAGCCCTCCCAGGTGGTGAAGCGGACGTCGCGCTCGGCGAGGAACGCGTCCACGGCCTCCGGTTCGGGCGAACCGGGGGTCTGGAGGCGGTCGTTCGCGAAGTCGTCAAGGAGGTTCGAGACCGTCTCGTTGGCGTCGCCCTTGGTGTGGCCGATGAGGCCGACCGGACCGCGCCGGATCCAGCCGGTGACGTACGTCGACTGGAGGTGCTCGCCGCTCTCCTGCATGACGCGGCCGCCCTGGTCCGGGACCGTGCCCGAGTCGATGTCCCAGGGCAGCTTGGGCAGCTTGTCGGAGAGGTAGCCGACCGCGCGGTAGACCGCGGTGACGTCCCAGTCCTTGAACTCGCCGGTGCCCTTGACGTTGCCGGTGCCGTCGAGGGCGGTGCGCTCGGTGCGCAGGCCGACGACCTTGCCGTCCTCACCGAGGATCTCGGTGGGCGACTCGAAGAAGTGCAGGAACAACTTGTGCGGTCGGTCGCCGACGTCGCGGATCGCCCAGTTCTCCAGGGTCTTGGCGACCATGTCGGCCTGCTTGTTGCCGCGCCGGGTCTCGATCGAGCCCTCGTCGTAGTCGATGTCCTCGGGGTCGACGATGACCTCGATGTTGGGCGAGTGGTCCAGCTCGCGCAGCTCCATCGGGGAGAACTTCGCCTGCGCCGGGCCACGGCGGCCGAAGACGTGGACCTCCAGCGCCTTGTTGGCCTTCAGGCCCTCATACACGTTCGGCGGGATCTCCGTCGGCAGGAGTTCGTCGGCCGTCTTGGCCAGGACGCGCGCCACGTCGAGCGCGACGTTGCCGACGCCGAGCACGGCGACCTTCTCGGCCTCCAGGGGCCAGGTGCGCGGTACGTCCGGGTGGCCGTCGTACCAGGAGACGAAGTCGGCGGCGCCGTACGAGCCGTCGAGCTCGATGCCCGGTATGCGCAGCTCGCGGTCGGCGGTCGCGCCCGTGGAGAAGATCACGGCGTCGTAGAACGCGCGCAGGTCGTCCAGGCTGATGTCGGTCGGGTAGTCGACGTTGCCGAAGAGACGGATCTGCGGCTTGTCGAGCACCTGGTGCAGGGCTGTGATGATGCCCTTGATCCGGGGGTGGTCCGGTGCCACGCCGTAACGGATCAGTCCGAACGGGGCCGGCATCCGCTCGAAGAGGTCGATGGAGACACCGGGTTCGGCGGCCACATCCGACTTGAGCAGCGCGTCGGCGGCGTAGATCCCGGCGGGGCCGGCTCCGACGATGGCTACCCGCAGGGGGCGGGGCATGATCAGGTTCCCTTCGAGCGGTGACAGATCAACTCGGGGGAAGCCTAAGCTGAGGCAAGCCTAAGTCGGTACGCGGGTCCACTCTATGAGCTCATAAGATCACCTTATGGGTGACAAGGTGCCTCAAACCCGTCAAATTGAGTCAGGGGAGTGGCTGTTCCGCCCAGATGACCTTTCCCGCGGGGGTGTACCGGGTGCCCCAGCGCTCGCTGAGCTGGGCGACGAGGAACAGTCCGCGGCCGCCCTCGTCGGTCATCGCCGCGTACCGCAGATGCGGTGAGGTGCTGCTGCTGTCGAAGACCTCGCAGATCAGGGTGCGGTCGTGGAGCATGCGGACGTGGATGGGGTCGCCGCCGTAGCGGATCGCGTTGGTGACGAGCTCGCTCAGGATCAGCTCCGTGGTGAACGCGAGGTCGTCCAGGTCCCAGCGGGCGAGCTGCCGGGACACCGCGGCCCGTACGTCGGAGACGGCCGCCGGGTCGGCGGGGACCTGCCACTCGGCGATCCGGTCGGCGGCGAGCGCCCGGGTGCGGGCCACGATCAGGGCGATGTCGTCGGTGGCCCGGGTCGGCGGCCGCGCGTCGAGCACGGCCCGGCAGGTGTCCTCGGGTGAGGGCCCCGCCTGCTCCAGAGCGGTGCGGAGCAGCTCCAGGCCCACGTCGATGTCGCGTTCCCGGTCCTCCACGAGCCCGTCCGTGTAGAGCACCAGGCGGCTGCCCTCGGCGAGTTCCAGGTCCGCCGTCTCGAACGGCAGGCCGCCGAGGCCGAGCGGGGGCCCCGCGGGCACGTCGGGGTACTCGACGCTGCCGTCGGGGTGGATGACGGCGGGCGGCGGATGGCCGGCGCGGGCGATCGTGCACAGCCGGGACACCGGGTCGTAGACGGCGTACAGGCAGGTCGCGCCCGTGACGGGGGAGTTGCCGCTCTCCTCGGCCTCGTCCTGGTCGATCCGGGCGACCAACTCGTCGAGCAGGGCGAGCAGTTCGTCGGGCGGCAGGTCCAGGGCGGAGAAGTTGTGCACCGCCGTGCGCAGCCTGCCCATCGTGGCCGCCGCGTGCAGCCCGTGCCCCACGACGTCACCGACCACGAGCGCGACCCGCGCCCCGGACAGCGGCAGCACGTCGAACCAGTCGCCGCCCACCCCGGCCTGCGCGGGCAGGTACTTGTAGGCGATGTCCAGGGCGTCCTGCTCGGGCAGCCGGCGCGGCAGCAGACTGCGCTGGAGCGTCACCGCCATGGTGTGCTCGCGGGTGTAGCGGCGGGCGTTGTCGATGGAGACCGCGGCCCGGGTGACGAGCTCCTCGGCGAGGGCGACCTCTTCGGTGTCGAAGGGCTCGGGCTTGTCCGAGCGCCAGAAGCTGACCGTGCCCAGGACGAGACTGCCGGCCCGCAGGGGGACGGCGATCAGCGAGTGGATGCCGTACTCCATGACGTGGCCGGAGCGCTCCCTGTCCTGCGCGTGCCACCCGGTGGCCTCGGTGAGCCGCGGCTCCAGGACGGCCCGGCCGCTGCTGATGCCGCGGGCCTGCGGAGCGGAGTCGACCAGCGGGATGCGCTCGCCGACCTTGTACAGCGGGGCGTCCTCGCGGATGCCGCTGAACGCGGTGCGGCGCAGGGTGGTCGCCGCCTCCGGCTGGCCCCCGCTGAGCACCGCGTCGAAGAGGTCGACGGTGGCGAAGTCCGCGAACCTCGGTACGGCGAGCTCGGCC
Source organism: Streptomyces sp. NPDC005402 (assembly GCF_040606575.1). NCBI lineage: Bacteria > Bacillati > Actinomycetota > Actinomycetes > Kitasatosporales > Streptomycetaceae > Streptomyces > Streptomyces sp. NPDC005402. The sequence goes on along the minus strand of NZ_JBEXFB010000009.1, from coordinate 57,599 downwards.
AGCTCCTCGGCGGTGCGCGTCACATCCAGGCTCGTGCCGATGCCCACGGTGGCGTCGTACAGCATGTCGAGGCGCTCGCGGGCCACCTCGGCACGCCCGGACAGGGCGCGCAGCTCGGTCGAGTCGCGCAGGGTGGCGACGCTGCCCGGCGGACCGCCCTGGATGTCGGTGGGCCGCTGGTTGACCGCCAGGAGGCGGTCCTTGACCCGGTGCACCTCGTCGGTGGCGACCCGTCCGGAGGCCAGCAGCCCGGCGGTGTCGGCCGGGAGCGTGAGGTCGAGGACGTGCCTGCCCTCGGCGTCGGCGGGCAGGTCGAGCAGCCGGTGGGCCTCGTCGTTGGCGAGCAGCAGCCGGCCCTCGCCGCTGACGATCAGCACGCCCTCGCGCACGGCGTGCAGGACCGCGTCGTGGTGCTCGTACATGCGGGTCATCTCGTGCGGGCCCAGGCCGTGGGTCTGGCGCAGCAGCCGTCTGCTGACCAGTGCCGTGCCGCCCATGGCGAGGGCGAGTCCCACAGCGGCGGCCATCAGGAGCAGCGGCAGCTGCTGGTTGGCGGTGCCGCCCACCTTGGCGGTGGTGATTCCCGCCGACACCAGGCCCACCACCTTGCCGTCGTCCTTGATCGGGACGACGGCCTGCACGAGCGGTCCGATGGTGCCCGTGATGTCCTCGGTCACCACGCGCCCCGCCAGCGCGGGGGCGATGTCCCCGACGAACTTCTTGCCGATGCGGTCCGGCTTGGGGTGCGTGTACCGGATGCCGTCGGTGTCCATGACGACGATGAAGTCGACGTCGGTCGCCAGGCGGGCCGCCTCGGCACGCGGCTGGAGCACCGCCGAGGGGTCGGGACTGCTGAGGGCCTCGGCGGTGCCCGGGGCGTTGGCGAAGGCCTGGGCCACGGCCACCGAACGGTTGCGGGCCTCGATGGTGCTGTCATGTCGCACCTGGAGCACCAGGGCCACCACCGCCGCCACGACCAGCAGCAGGACGATCACGACCTGGAGCATGAACACCTGTCCGGCCACGCTGCGTCCGCCGACCGCCGCCCGCAGAGCTCCCGGCCGCGGTGTCCGGGCTCCGTCGCGCTCCGCCCGCGTGGGTGAACTGCCCCTCAGCGGGCCCTCGTACCGGTCGTGAGCGTGGTCGGGTGTTTGCGGTGGGCGGGGACCGCCGGGGTGACGGGCCGACCCGCCCCCGAAGCGGCCCAGGAGTCGGACCATGTGCCCATGTCTACACTGCCGCGCCCCAGGAGGCGAGGGGCGTCACCCGGTGTGACAGAACATGAACAAACCCTCCAGACCCTCCTCATGGTGATCTAGGGGGCGCGCCGGGTGGCGAGCAGCAGCGCGATGTCGTCGGGGCGGTCCTGGGCGTGCCGGGCGCTCGCCGTGAGCCGGTCCGCCACACCCGCCAGGGACCGGCCGCCCGGCCGGCCGGCCGGAGCACCGGCCTTCGCCAGGGCCACCCGCAGCGCGGTGATGCCCTCGTCGATGTCGCTGCCGGGCCGTTCCACCAGCCCGTCGGTGTAGAGCGCCAGGATCGCGCCGGGTTCCATCTGGAGCTCGGTCACCGGATAGCGGGCCCGCGGGGCCACTCCGAGGACGACTCCGCCGGGCAGGTCCAGGACCCGGGTGCGGCCGTCGGGGCTGCGCAGCAGGGGCGGTGGATGCCCGGCGCGGGCCGCTCTGGCCCGACCGGTGGCGGGGTCGAGCCGGATGTAGCAGCAGCTGGCGAACAGGCCGGGATCGAGGTCGATGAGGAGATGATTGGTGCTGCTCATGACCTCGTCCGGCGGCCGGTCGCCGAGCGCGAACGCCCTGACCGCGCTGCGCAGCTGGCCCATGGTGGCCGCCGCCTGCACGCCGTGCCCCTGGACGTCCCCGATGACCAGGGCCAGCCCGTCGCCGGACTCGACGACGTCGTACCAGTCACCGCCGACGTCCATCCCCGCGGTGCCCGGCAGATAGCGCCCGGTGGTCTCCAGTTGCGGGTGCGCCGAGAGACGGCGGGGGAGGAGTGCCTGCTGGAGGCCCCGGGCGAGCACGGTCTCCGACTCGTAGCGCTGTGCCTTCTCCATGGCGTGGGCGATGAGTCCGGCCATCGCGGTGAGCACCGTGCGCTCCTCGGTGCTGAAGCTGCGCGGGCGGTCGAAGCCGAGGATGCAGGAGCCGACCGGCCGCCCGGAGGCGATCAGCGGCAGGAAGGCCCGGGCGCCCTCGGTGGCGTCCAGGGCGATACCGGGGTAGGCGGCGGTCAGCTGTTCCATCGAGTCGAAGAACAGCGGTCGGCCGGTGGTGAGGGTCTCCACGCCGGGCAGGCGCGTGCCCAGGTCCACGCCGTCGAAGGGCGCGAGGAAGCCCTGGGGGAAGCCGGTCTCCCACTCCAGGTACAGATGCCGTTCCTGGAGCAGGTAGATCGCGAGCCGACGGCCGCCGAACGCGGGCAGCAGCTCCCGCATCACCACCGCGGACACCTGCCGGGCGGTGACCGCCTCGGTCAGGGCGATGGCCAGCGCGATCGGCCGGTACAGGGGCGCCAGCGGGCTCACGTCCGACGGGGACACCTCGGCGGCCTCCTGCCCCGCGGGACCGGCCGTCACCCGGCTCGCGGGCCGGATCGTACAGGTCAGCCGGTCCGGACCGGAATGCACGGACAGGGCGAGCCAGTCGCCTTCGTACGGCTGGGGGGTGGACGGGGTTTCCTGAGCGGGCGGCGGTGATTCGGTGCCTGGAGTGGGCGGCGGTGACTCGGAACCCCGGCCGGATCGCGGTGGCCCGGCGTCCTGCGCGGATCGCGGTGACTCGGCGTTCTGAGCGGACCGCGCCGGCCCGGCGTCCTGCGCGGAAGGCCGTGTCCCGGGCTCCTGCGCGGAAGGCCGTGCGAGATGGAAGTGGACCGGGTCCGGTGTGAGGAGGGCCGCCCGCAGGTGGTCCTCGAACTCGGGGCGGGCCAGCCAGGGCACCGCCTGCCACAGGTCCCGGCCGACGAGCTCGGCGCGGGGGCGGCCCAAAAGCTGGGCGGCGCGCGGATTCGCGTAGACGACCAGGCCCAGCCGGTCCACGCAGAACACGCCGTCGGGCAGCAGGTCGGCCGCCGAGTCCGCGGTGGGGGCGGGGCCTGGGGCGACGACGACGCCGCGGACCGCGGGGGCGGCGGGCGGGTGGTAGGCGTTCCACAGGTCCAGCAGGCGCAGTTCGCCGTCCTCGTCCCGCAGATAGAGGGGCAGGGCGGGAGGGCGGCCGGCGGCGGTGTCCCGCAGGGTGGCCAGGATGCGGTGCGCGTCGCTGGGGGCCACGGCCTCGGCGAACGCTTCGACGGTGCCGGTGAACTCGCTGGGCGGCACGCCCAAAAGGGTGTGCAGGTCCTCGTCCAGGGTGATGTCGGCCGTCTTGGGATCCCAGGCGAAGCGCCCGACGCGCCCCACGGACGTGGAAGCGGTCGGGGGCCGCAGACAGAGGGGCTCCCCTTCCCAGGCGACCTGGTCCGGGTTCCCGTCCTCCAGGCTCCGCAGCGCCTCGCCCAGCTCCTGAGCGAGGCGCACCATACGGTCGCGGCCGGCCAGCACCTCGGCGGCGTCGGTGACGGCAGGGCGCAGCACGGTCAGCACGCCGAAGGTCGTGGAACCGCCGACGACGGGCACGTAGAGCGAGCCGAACTGGAACGGCAGTCCGGCGGCGAACTGCGGGTAGCGCCGCATCGTCTCGGTGGCGTTGGGCAGGACCACCTGGACGCCGAGCCGGTAGGCGTCGGCGACGGGGAAGGGACGGTCGACGTGCAGCCGCCACCAAGGGCGGAACAGGGGGCCGGGCAGCCCCGACAGGACGGCGAGCCGTAGCAGTCCGGGCGTGCGGGAGCGCAGATAGACCCCTCCGGCGTGGCCGCCGGCCGCGCTGACCGCCTCCGTCGAAGCGTCGATCAGCAGCGCCGCCAACCGCCCGGCCGTCGGGTGTGCGTCCTCGACGCTCCCTGTCATCGGCCCTACCTAGTCCGTGCACCGTCCCGTGGGCGACACAGCAAGAATGCGCCACCAGCACACCGGCCCGCACCCGGGCGGGCCATATGTACACCTCGCTCGCGCTGCTGGACAACCGCTGGTCGGACTCTTAGGCTGAATATCCAGATCTGGACAATGAGTCCATTCGAGCCCGAGGGCGGAGCGCCGGTGGTGAAAGACGTCGTCGACGGTGCGGACGAGCACCTCATCGGTGAGGCCGAGAAGATCGCGGTCGCGCTCGGCCGGATGTTTCCTGGCCTGTGCGAGGTGGTGCTGCACGACCTGCGGGATCCGCGGCACGCGATCCGGGCGATCGAGAACAACCTCTCCGGCCGCCGGGTCGGGGACTCCGCGACCGAGCTGGGACTGGCGCGCATCGCCGATCCCGCGTACCCGAGCGTCATCCAGAACTATCCCAATCGGTTCCCCGACGGCCGCCCGGCCAAGAGCACGTCCATCGGGATCAAGAACGAAGCCGGTGAGTACGTCGCGGCCCTGTGTCTCAACCTCGACGTGTCGGTCCTGTCACCCGTGACGCTCGCCCTGTCGAACCTCGTGGCCACGGACACCGAGCACCGCGAGCAGCCCCTGGAGACCCTGCGGGACCGCACGACGCGCGAACTGCGCCGGACGGTCGAGGAGTTGGCCGCGGAGCGCGCCGCCACCCCCCGGTCGCTGAGCAGACAGGACAAGAAGGCGCTCGTACGGCGGCTGCACCAGGACGGGTACTTCGACTCGCGGGACGCCGCGCAGACCATCGCGGATCTGCTGGGCGTGTCCCGGGCGACCGTCTACAACTACAGCAAGTGAAGGGGCCCCTCATGACCTCCGCCGGACCGCACCCCGGCAAGCGGGAACTCCCGCCCGAACCGTTCGCCCGCGCACGCGTGTTCCGCGACCTGCCCGAACAGGCCCTCCGCATGGGGGAGAGCCGGCACGCCCCCGTGGACACGGTCCTCGCCCTGCTCGAGAAGATGGACCTCTCCCTGTGAGCCCGATCAGCCCTATGAGCCCCGAGACCCACGCGGGCCCCGCTCGGACCCCCGCGAGCGCGGCCGCGCGGACCCTGGCCGATCCCGACACCCCGTTCGCCGTCGTCGACGTCCACAAGGTCAGGCGCAACGTCGAGCGGCTGGCGGCCAGGGCCGACCGGCTCGGTGTCACCCTGCGGCCCCATGTGAAGACGGCCAAGAGCCTCGATGTCGCCGCCCTCCTGCACGAACGTGGTCGGCCCTGCCCGGTCACGGTGTCCACCCTGGCCGAAGCGGAGGCGTTCGCCGACGGCGGTTACACCGACATCACCTACGCCGTCGGTATCGACCCCCACAAACTCCCGCGTGTCGTAGCCCTGCTGCGGCGCGGTGTCGCCCTGCGCATCCTGCTGGACAGCGCGGAGCAGGCGGAGTTCGTCGCCGAGGCCTCCCGCCGCGCCGGACTTCCCGTCCCCACCCAGATCGAGATCGACTGCGACGGTCACCGCGGTGGCCTCAGGCCCGATGCACCCGCTCTCCCCGAGATCGGCCGCATCCTCCACGAAACGGGCTGCCTGGACGGCGTGTTGACCCACGCGGGCGAGTCCTACTTCGCCTGCACCGCCGAGGAGCAGCGCCTGGCCGCGAGGAACGAACGCGACAGTGCCGTCGCCGCGGCCGAGTCGCTGCGTGCGGCGGGCCTGCCCGTGTCCACGGTCAGCGTCGGCTCCACCCCCACCGCCCATGCCGCCGAGGACCTCACCGGCGTCACCGAACTGCGCGCGGGCAACTACGTCTTCTTCGACCTGGTGATGGCCGGCCTCGGGGTCTGCCGCGTGGACGACCTCGCCCTGTCGGTCGTCGTCACCGTCATCGGCCACCGCCCCGAGCACGGCTGGATCCTCACCGACGGCGGCTGGATGGCCATGTCCCGCGACCGCGGTACCGCGGCCCAGGCCGAGGACCAGGGGTACGGCCTGGTCGCCGACCTCGGCGGCAACCCGGTCCCGGGCTTGGTCATGACGGCCGCCAGTCAGGAACACGGCACCCTCACCGCCCGCGACGGCACCCGTCTGCCCGACTGGCCCATCGGCACCCGCCTGCGCATCCTGCCCAACCACGCCTGCGCCACAGCCGCCCAACACCACGGCTACCACGTCGTCGACGGCTCGCGGCCGACGGCGGGGGCGCCGGTGGTCCAGGCGTTCTGGAGCCGCGTCAGCGGGTGGTGATCAGCCGCGGCTCAAGGCGTTGCCCGCCATCGCGACACGCCGAAGCCATGACCGATATTGCTCCGACGCGCAGGCGTTAAAGTGCCGCGTGGGAGGGGAAATCACCCTTGTGCAGATCGTGGCTTGTGGTATTAGAGAGGCCGTTTAAGGGGTAACTACCACCACGCGCGGGTGTTCAATCGTGGTGATGATCATGATGTGATCAGGGGGCGCCTCGGACTACGTTTCCGCTGTGATCACCTCTCAACTCCCCGTAACGACACCCCCGCTGACCGAGACGGCCGCGATCCGGCACCTCCTCTTCGGTGCGCAGGCCGAGATCCACGACCCCTGGCGCCGCCTGTTCAGCTCCGACGTGTTCGCCTACCACGAGGGGCTGACCCACCAGGAGCGCACAGAACTGTCCTATCAACGCCTGCGCACAGTGAACGCGGCGGTGCCCGACCCCCAGGCCCTGGCGCGGGACCCGGTCGCCCTGAGCGCCCTGCACGAGTGGGCCGGGGTGGTGGACGCCGGTATGACGACGATCGCCAGCATCCACTACAACCTGTTCCTCGGCAGTCTGCTCGAACACGACCACGAGGGGCGGGACTTGGGCCCCTACCTGCGGATGGAACGCATCGGCACCTTCCTGTGCACCGAGCAGGCGCACGGCAACGACGCCCCCCAGATGGAGACCACCGCGACCCTGGACCGGGACACGGGCGGATTCGTGCTCACCACTCCGACGCGGGGGGCCCGCAAATGGATGCCCAACACCTCCGTGGCCGGCGGCCCGAAGGACGCCCTGGTCGCCGCCCGTCTGGTGATCGACGGCAAGGACCAGGGTGTCTTCCTCTTCCTGACCTCACTGACCGACACGAACGGCCGTCATCTGCCGGGCGTGGAGGTGGAGTTGCTGCCCCAGACGGCCAGCAGCCCGGTCGACCACTGCGCCACCTCGTTCCACGGGGTACGGCTGCCCCGGACGGCCATGCTCCAGGGTGAGCACGGCCGGCTGACGGACGAGGGCGAACTCGTCTCCTGCCTGGGAAGTCCGCGCAAACGGTTCCTGCGCTCCATCGGCCGCGTGACCATGGGCAAACTGTGCATGAGCGCCTACAGCCTCGGCGTGACGCGGCACGCCCTGACCGTCGCCGTGCGCCACGCCCACCAGCGGGTCACCTCGGGCATGACCAGCGGGCAGCGGGTGCCGCTGTTCACCCATCGCACTCATCACGCTCCGCTCGTGGAGGCCCTCGCCACGACCTACGCCGCCACCCTGCTGCAACGTGAGGTCGTACGGCGCTGGGCCGGGGCCGCGGAGGACGAGCGCGAGGACGCCGAGCGGCTGGTGGCCATCGCCAAGGGCTGGATCACCTGGCAGGCCCGCGCCGTGATGACCGAGTGCCGCGAACGCTGCGGCGCACAGGGCCTGTTGCTCTCCAACGGGATAGCGGGACAGCTCGCGGCCAACGAGGGCACGATCACCGCGGAGGGCGACAACACCGTCATCTGGGTCAAGGCGGCCGGGGAGCTGCTGCTGGGCGGCTTCACCCCGAGGCCGCCCAGCGACGTGTCCCCGGCCACCCGGAGCCTGCACGATCCGGCCCACCTGCACGACCTGATGGGGGACCTGGAGCGAATACGTCACGAGCGGGCCCGTGCGCGACTGCGCGCGAAACGGGCCGGCTCGCCCCTCGACCGCTGGAACGGCGCCTCCGGCGCGGCGCTGTCCCTGGTCGACGCCCATGTCCACCGGCTGGCCGCAGAGGAACTTCTCGCGGCGGCCGGGCGGGCCGCCGAGCCGCAGGTCGCCCTCCTGCTGGAGCACCTGCACCGGCTGTTCGCCCTGCGCCATGTGGCCGCGCACAGCGGTGAGCTGCTCGCCCACGAGCGGCTGACCGCCGAGCAGGTCCGGTATCTGCCGGAGGTCCTGGAGGCCACCGTCGCCGCGCTGGTGCCGCACGCGCTGACGCTCACCGATGCTTTCGCCGTGCCGGACGAGGTCACCGCGCGCCATCCCATGCTGGGAGCCGAGGTGGTACCGGCGTGACCCTCTCCACCACGTCCTGATCCACCGGCGACGGCCGGGGCCGCGGAGCATTCCGCGGCCCCGGCCTCTGTTTAAGCCTTGGCTTATATAAGTGATGGGTGGCATAGTGGGGCACGTGCACGCGTTCGACGTACTCGGGGATCCGGTCAGGCGCCGGATATTGGAACTGCTCGCCTCAGGGGAGCAGGCGTCGGGCGAGGTCAGTGCCGTGATCCGGGACGAGTTCGGGATCTCCCAGCCGGCCGTCTCGCAGCATCTGAAAGTGCTGCGGGACAGCGGCTTCGCCTCTGTGCGCGCCGACGGCAACCGGCGGTTGTACGCCGTCGAAGCCGCCCCGCTCAGAGAGGTGGACGCCTGGCTGGAGCGCTTCCGGGGTTTCTGGGACCAGCGGCTCGACGCGCTCGGAACGGAGCTCGCGCGAGGAAAGCGCGGGCGCAGGCTGCAAGGAGAGGTGAGCGAGCATGAGTGAGATCGCCGACGCGATCAACCGTATGCACCGCCGGGTCGGCACCCGGCAGGTCGAGGCCGGCGAGGCGCGGACGGTCCTGCTGTGCCGTACGTACGACGCGGAGATCACCGACGTGTGGGACGCGGTGACCTCTCCCGAGCGGATCGCGCGCTGGTTCATGCCGGTCAGCGGCGAGCTCAAGGTCGGCGGCCGCTACCAGCTGGAGGGCAACGCCGGCGGCGAGATCCTCGACTGCGTGGAACCCGAGCGGCTGCGGGTGAGCTGGCTGTACGGCCCCGACCCGGGCTTCAGCGAGGTCGAGGTGCGCCTGACACCCGAGGACGGGGAGCGCACGGTCCTCGAACTCGAGCACGTGGCCGTCGTACCGGACGAGTTCTGGGACCAGTTCGGGCCCGGTGCCGTCGGAGTGGGCTGGGACCTGGGGCTCTACGGACTCGCCCTGCACCTCGCGGGCGGCGGCCTCAGCAAGGAGGAGGCCGCGACCTGGCACACCACGCCCGAGGGCAGCGCCTTCATCACCGGCTCGGGCCAGGGATGGGGCGAGGCGTACGCCGCCTCCGGCGCGGACCAGGAGACGGCGACGAGGACGGCGGCCGCGACGATCGCGTTCTACACGGGAACGGAGGCCTGATCCGCTCCGCCTGTCTCAAGCGGTGTGCAGGGTGCGCCGCGCGAGTTCGTACGCCGGGAGCATCTCCTCGTGCTCCTCGGTGTCGAGCCCGCCGAGGTGCACCACCACCGGCCCGTCCGGGGTGGTGACGGCGAAGGCGCTCTCCTTCTTCTTCTCCTCCAGGAGCTCACTGGCGTACAGGTACTCGACCTGCACCCCCGAGAGGCCGCCGGACGTGAAGGCGCTGTACTTCTCCCCGCTCACCCCGTCCTCGGCCGCGACGAAGGCCTCCAGCACGGTCCGGGCGTCGGCGGCACCGGACTTCCCGGCCCACACGCGGAGGAACCCGATGTTGCCCGCGGGTTTCGCGTCGATCTCGCAGGCCAGGGTGACGGGCCCCTGGCTCAGCGGCGCCTTCACCGCCTCGGCCGTCCAGCTCTTCGCCGTGTCGAAGGAGACGGGCAGCTCGCACGCAGAGCCGGCGGCGCCGACCGTGCCGCCGCTGCTCGCGGCCGTGCCGTCCGGGCCGGAAACCTGGGCCGTCGTCGAGGGGCGCGCGGACTCCGCGGAGTCGTCCCCCTCAGTGGCCTCCGAACAGCCCGTCAGCACACCCGCCAGCAACGCCGCATGGGCCATCCGAAGCCACGTGTTCCCCGCCCCGACCGGCATAGCCGTGTCTCCCTCTGTTCGCTGGTGCTGCTCGAAGCAGTCAGGTTAGGTGGCGGGAATAACGAATCGTGCAGCGATGGGGGAAGCGTTGTTGACCTTCGACGAGTACTGCGCCGCGATCGTCGCCCAGACCGACCTGCTCGCCCAGCACGTCAAGGGCGCCGATGCGAGCGCTCCGGTGCCCACCTGCCCCGGCTGGCACCTCGGCCGGCTGCTGCGGCACGTGGGCGGTGACCACCGGTGGGCACAGGACCTCGTCCGGACCCGGGCCACCGAGCCGATCGACGACGACATGGTCGACGACCCGGCCGCCTACGCCCACCTCGACGACTCCGCGCTCGGCGACTGGCTCGTCGAGGGCGCCGCCAGGCTGGCCGACACCCTGCGTGCGGCCGGGCCGGACGTACCGGTGTGGACCCCCGCCGACGAGCGACTGGTCCAGCAGTCCGCGATGTTCTGGGCCCGGCGCATGACGTACGAGACCCTGCTGCACCGGGCCGACGCGGCCCTCGTGACCGGGGCGGAGTTCGTCGTCGAGGAGTCTCTCGCGGTGGACGCCGTGGAGGAGTGGCTGGAGTTCGCCACCGTGCCCGAGGCCTACGAGCCCCTGCCGGGTGTGCCGGAACTGCTCGCGCCCGGGCGGGCCCTGGGCTTCGACGCGGGGGCGGCGGGGGAGTGGCTGCTCGACCTCGGCGGGGAGCGGCCGGTGTGGCGGCGCGGGGCCGGCCCCGCCACCGTGAGCGTGCGCGGGCCGGTGACGGACCTGCTCCTGTTCCTCTACGCCCGCCCGGCGCCCGGTGTCGAGACGCGAGGGGACTCGGAGCTGCTGGATCTGTGGCTGAAGCGCACGCGGTTCTGGCTGGAGGCGTAGGCGCGGGAGAGGGCCGGTGTGGCCGAAGCCACGTGCCGGGTGCGGCCGGAGCCATGTCGTCCTGGCGGGGCCGCGGGCTACCGTTTCGCGCAGTTCCCTCTCCCACCAGCACCTCGGGCGGCCCGGCAGTGCAAGCAGATCTCTCCCCGGTCATCGCGGCGACCGCCCACTGGCTGATCCGCGCCTATCCGCCGACGGGCGGCGCGCTGGCCGCCGCGCTGTGCGAGGTGCAGGCGCGGCAGGCCGTGACGGTCGCCGCGTGGCTGCGCTATCCGACGGTGATGGACGCCGCGCTCGTCGGCATGGCGGGCCCGGGCGGCTCGGGGCGCCTCGACTGGGTCACCGGCGCGGATGCCGGTCCTGACCGGGACGCCGAGGAGTATGCCTGGCGTACCTGGGTGGACGAGGTCGTGGCCAGCTGGGCGGCCTGTCTGCTCAGCGACCCCGTACTGGCCGAACGCGCGGTGGCCGACATAGCGGAGGGCGAGCACACGACGGGCTCACCGGCCGCGTTCCGCCGTCTGCTCGCCCCGGACGCCACCGACCGCGATGCCGCCGCCCTGCTCCGCCACCCCGACCTGCTCGCGTCGGTGGCCGGGCTGCACCGGGGCGAGCTACTGGACCGGCTGGGGTCGGACGAGGCGCTCGTCGCCTGACGGGCGTTCCGGAAGGGCGGCGTGGAACGCGCAGGAGTTCCACGCCACCGCCTTTGATCAATCGTGCCGTCGCTCTGTGACGGCACCGAGATCACTGCGCCCTGCCGGCGTCCCCGGCCGCGTCCCCGGACGTCAGTCGTGCTTGCCCCGGCCGGAGAGCGCGTCCCGCAGCCGGTCGACCAGGCCGGCCCCCGGAGCGAGCAGCTTGTTCGCCGGAGGAGTGTCCGGAGCCGACGGGTGCGGGCGGGTCGGGGCCATCTTCTTGGCGCGGCGCACCTTGTCGCCCAGCTCGTCCAGCTCCTTCTCCGAGCACGCGACACGCAGCTGCGGGAAGAGGGTCTCCTCCTCCTCGGCGATGTGCGAGCGGACCTCGCTCATCAGCTCGCCGATGAGCCGGTCGAACTCGGGATCGTCCGCCTCGCAGCCCTCCAGGTCCTTCATGAGCTGCTCGGCCTTGGAGTGGTCCTCGATCTCCCGGTCCGCCATGGTGTTCCCGTTGACCAGGTGCTCCCGAACCGCCGGGTAGAGGTACTCCTCCTCCGCGACCGAGTGCCGGATCAGCTCCATGGTGGCCTGCTCGGCGTAGACCTTCCGGCTCTTGTCACCGGGCGCCAGCGCCTCGATCTTCCCGAACAGCTCCTCGACCTCGTGGTGATCGGTCACCAGCTCGTCGATGACGTTTCCTCCGTGTCCCATGTTCTTCCACCTCCGCCCCTCGGGTGCCCTCAGCCGCACTCTCTATGCCTGGTCACAGGCTTGTCAGGAGCTGCGGGGACAATTGTTTGATCAACGTGTCGGTCCAGCGCATCTGGCGCGGCGTCTGCGGGTGGCAGGCCGACGCCAGCTCCAGCAGCCGTTCGTCCCGGGTCGCCTGGGCGGCCTGCGCGAGCATCTCCCGGTGCAGCGAGTTCTCCGTGGCGGCCAGGTGGAGGGCGCGCAGGTCGTGCAGGAGCAGCAGCCCCTCAGGTCCCTCGCCGGACCTGGGCTGGGGCGTGTCGTCGTCGAGGCGCAGCCCTTCGGCCGCGGCGAAGTCGGCGAGCCGCCCGGCATGCTCGCGCGACGGGTCGGCGAGGTCGGTGGCGACATGGTGGACCTCGTGCTCCTCGGCGTGCCGCTCGGACACGGCCGCAAGGTCCCGCGCCAGCTGCCGCTTAGGGCGCGGGCAGGGTGTGGGCGATCCCGTCCTTCATGGCGTCCCTCCCGGCCCACTGTCCTGTGTGGCGTACGCCTGCCGCCCGCCGGTGGTGGCCGGCACGGCGCCCGGGTCGGAGGGGGCCGAGGCCGTGGTGGTCGGTGCCGGGGCGTACCGTCCGTCCGCGCGGGCCACGAGGGTGAGGGCGGCTGCCGCCGCCTTGAACAGGGGCTGCTTGGAGGCGGGATCCCAGTCGGTGATCGTCGTCTCGTTCGCGGCCCGCCCCGGGCCGCCCCCGTCCGGGCCGTCGCCCTCCTCGGTGTCCCAGTAGCCGTAGTGGAAGGGCACGAACAGCAGCCCCGGCCGGATGTCCGTCACCCGCAGCCGCGCCTCCAGCGCGCCGCGCGCGGTCGCCACCCGGACGAGATGCGTCCGGGCTCCCCATGGATCCGCGATCCGGTCCGCCTTCATGGAGGCCTCCCTGACAGCTCCCGCCGATCGCTCCTGAGTACCCGTGTCCCGGAGCCGGTAACGGTGCCCTGGTGTAAGGCGGCCCGCTCGAAGGAACCCGCACCAGGACACAGGCGTACGACGCTCCAGGGAGGCCGATGTGACCGACGCCGTGACCGAGGTGCTCGCGCGAGTGCGCGCAGAGGTGGCCGCACGAGCGGATCGGCTGTGGGACATGGCGCGGATGCTGCACTCCGACCCGGAGTACGCCTTCGAGGAACACCGGGCGGCCGCACTGCTGTGCGGCGAACTCGAATGGGCGGGGTTCAAGGTGCAGCGGGACGTCGCCGGACTCCCCACCGCCTTCACCGCCCGCTCCGGCACCAGGACCCGCCCCGCGGTGGCCCTGATGCTGGAGTACGACGCCCTGCCCGGCCTCGGCCACGCGTGCGGGCACAACCTGATCGCCGCGGCGGGCCTGGGTGCGGCGTTGGCCGCCCGAGCGGTGCTCGACCGGGATGCGGGCACCGTGTGGGCCATCGGCACGCCGGCGGAGGAGGGCGGCGGGGGCAAGGTCGCCGAAACCGACGCCGGGGTGTTCGACGACGTCGACGCGGCGCTGATGTTCCACCCCGGGGTGCACAGCTGGCAGTGGGCGCCGCTGACCGCGCAGGCCCAGTACCGCGTCGGGTTCCGCGGGCGCGCCGCCCACCCGACCGGGAACCCCACCGAGGGCATCGACGCGCTCGCCGCGCTCATCCAGCTGTTCAACACGCTGGCCGTGATCGGGCGCAGGCTGCCCGAGGGCTCGCACGTGCAGGGCATCGTCACGGACGGCGGCAAGGCGACCAACATCGTCCCCGAGTACGCGGAGGGCCTCTTCGGGTTGCGCGCATTGACGACGGTCGCCCTGGAGGACCTGGCCGGCGAGCTGCTGACCTGCGCCCAGGGGGTGGCACGGGCGACGGGCACGACGGTGACGGTGGAACGGGCCACGCCGCGCTACGAGCACTTCCGGGACAGCACGGTACTGTCGGCCCGGTTCGCCCGGCACCTGGCGGGGACGGGCATCGAGATGACACCGCCCGCGCCGGGCGTCTACCTGGGCTCCTCCGACGTCGGCAACGTCAGCGGACGGGTGCCCGCCATCCACCCCTTCGTGGCGATCATGGAGGAGGACGGCTCGGACCACACCCCGGAGTTCGCCGTCGCGGCCGGCTCCGAGCGCGGCCGGCAGGTGATGCTCGCGGCGGCTGAGGCACTGGCCTGCACCGCGGTGGAGGTCCTGTTGCGACCGGAGCTGCGGGACGAGGCGTGGGAGGACCACGACCGGGCGTCGGTCCGCAGCTGAAAGGCTCTCGGTCGGCGTGCGGAGGAAACGTCAGTCGGCGTGCAGGTGGTACACGTTGAAAGCCCGCCGGATCACGGGCTGGGCCACGTTCCGCACCCGCACGCCGCCGGCCGTCATCCCGTGCTCCGTCCCCGCGTGAGCGTGTCCGTGCACGCTCAGGTCGGCCCCCGCGGTGTCGATCGCCTCGGCCAGCAGATAGCTGCCGAGAAACGGATAGATCTCCGGCGGCTCACCGGCCAGCGTGTCCGCGACGGGGGAGAAGTGGGTGAGCGCGACCCGTGTCCCGCAGCCCTGCCGCTCCAGGTCCTCCAACGCGGTGCGCAGCCCGTCCGCGCAGCGCCGTGAGTACCGTACGAACTCCTTCATCAGCGGCTCGCCGAACTCCCCGGCGCTGCGGCCAACGAACCCGCCGCCGAACCCCTTGGTGCCGGCGATGCCCACGCGGGTGTCGCCGCACTCGACGACCGTCCCCTCGCCCTCCAGCACCCGCACACCGGCGTCCTCCAGCAGGGCTGCGACCTTCTCGGGCTGCTCGTCGTGGTGGTCGTGGTTGCCGAGGACCGCCACGACCGGCACCGGGAGGCCCCGTACCTCCTGGGCCACCACCCGGGCCTCCTCCGGCGTGCCGTGCCGGGTGAGGTCGCCGGCCAGCAGGAGCAGGTCGGCACAGTCGGGCAGGGTGTCGAAGGCGGGACGCAGCAGGCCCTGGCTCTCGGGGCCCATGTGGATGTCCCCCACGGCGGCGACGCGGATCACGGCAGCTCCTCCGCATGATCGGGCGTGGCGGTCTCCGCCACCACCACATCGGTGTGCACGGACAGCCCGGCCAGCTCCTCGCGCACGGTGCGCAGCACGGTCTCCCGGCACTGCGCGGACGGCACCGTGCCGGTGACCACGACCGCCCCGGCCCGCACCTCGGCGCGGACTCCCAGCTCGCCCAGTTCCTCCGCGGCGAGCCGGTCGCGCAGGTGGGCGACGCGGTACTCGGCGTTCTCCTCCGGGTGCTCGGCGTGTTCCTCCCGGGGCCCGCTCATGGCCGTTCCTCCTTCGTCCTCGGCTCGATGACCTCCAGCCGTTCCAGGAAGTAGAAGAACGCATCCGGCATCGGTGCGTCCCCGCAGCCGCGGCGTACGGCCTCCCAGTCGACCTTCTCCCGCAGCGCGCGGGCGATCGGCAGGACGGCCCCGAAGTCGCAGTGGTGCTCGGAGAACGCGGACAGCAGGCTGTGCAGCAGGTCGGTCGGGGACAGCACGGGCATGAACACCGAGTCCACCGAGAGTGCGTCGGCCCGCGCCAGCAGTTCCCTGGTGACCGGCTGGTGGGCCAGCTCGAAGATCAGATCGACCTGCTGGCCCATGCAGTCGGCCTTCAGCAGCCAGTCCTCCGGAGGCGTCCGCACCTCAAGACCCGCCTCGCGCAGGGTCTCGGCCACGGACTGCGCGTCCTCGGGGAGGATGGCGAAGTCGACGTCGTGCTGAAGATTCTGGGCGCCGCCATGGGCGTACACGGCGACACTGCCCGCGAGCGCGAACGGGTGCCCTTCCCGTTTCAGGATCGCGCCGACCTGCTTGGCCGCCTCCAGGATCGCCTGGTTGCGGTCGACGGGCAGACTCGAGGCGAGCGCGTCGGCGGCGCCCCCTGTCGCCCCGGTCGCCAGTCGCAGTCCGGCGGCGCCCCCGTGGCGGTCGACGTCGTCGTCGGCGTGCTGCGTCATCAGTGCCCCCTTCCTGGCCGGCCCGCACCGAAGGGGCCGTGACGGGAGCCCCGAGTACCCGGGGGGACGCCTTCGACACCGCGTACCACGGGCTCGGCCTCGGGGCGGGGGGTCGGCCTTCGGGCGGTGGGAGCGGTGGGGTGCGGTGAGGGGATGGGGCAGCTAGCGGCTGGTGGACGTCAGCCTGCGGCCGGGGGCAGGTGGGCCTTCGGCCAGCGGAAGATCAGGCTGGGGTCGGGGTGCAGGCCGGCCTTCGCCGAGGGTGGTTCGGGTGAGGGGGCGGATGTGTTTCGGGCCGGCCAGCCGGTCGTGGCGCGGGTCTTTGGGTTGGGCGTGAGGTCGGGCTTTGGTTGGTGGGAGCGGGGGTGCGGTGAGGGTGTGGGTCAGCGTCGGGCCGTCGTGGCATCGGGCTCCGGTGGGGACCGATCGGCCTTTGGCCGGTGGACGATCAGACTGCGGCCAGGGGGAGGGCGGCTTTCGGTCGAGGCCGGTTCGAGTGAGGAGGCAGGTCGGCATTGGGCCGGCCGGTCGTGGCGTCGGCCTTCGGGTCGGGCCACAGGTTGGCCTTAGGCAGGTGGCTGCGTCGGGCTCTGGTGAGGGGCACATCAGACGGGTCGTAGCATCTGCCGTGGGCCGGTGGACGCGTCGGCCCGCAGCCAGGGCGGGCCCGGCTTCGGTAAGTGGCCGCGTCGGGTTCCGGCGGGGCGACAGGTTCGGGCCTTCCGCCGGTCGGAGCGACGGGGCTTCCGGGCAGGGGACGTGTCGGCCCTCGGTGGCGGAAGCGCTGGGCCGTGGCCGGGTGGTCCCCGCACCCGTGGCTCGGTGGCCCCTCAGTTCAGCAGACCCGGGACCGCAGCAGTGGCAGGACCTGGTCGCGTGCGGCGGGTGCGAGGGTGAGGTCGGCTCCCGGCCGGTAATCCAGCGCACCGGGGCCAGTTCGGCGGCGGGGCGGGGTACGCCGGTGGTGGTGGTGTCGTAGCCATCGGCATCGGGACCCGCTCCAGTGCCGTGACCGCTCGGGGGCTCCAGGCCACAGGGGACGAGGCCGAAGTGCTTGCCGTCGGCAGGTGGAAGACGTCGGGTCCGCGATCTTGCTGACGCCGAGAAGGCGTCCGGAACGGACGATCACGGCGGCGGCCACGACGTGCTCGTTCATTCCGTGGGCCACGCGTCCCGCCCGGCCAGATGCAGCACGAGCGCCGCGATGTTCCACGCGTCGTCCTCGCCGCGATGATGCCGTCCTTCGAGGGGCAGCCCCGCGATCCCGAGGGCCTGCGCCATACCGGGGCGCTTGCGCAGCCCGTACGCCTCGGTGAAGACCGCCTTGGCGTTGGTGTGGCGGCGGCCGAAGGGATACGGCGTCCTCGTGGCCGCGCACTGCCGGGTGAACTGGTGACGGTCGTAGTCGCCCCAACTCGCCCACGGGCGCGCACCGGAGGCATGCTCGGCGGCGAGCAGACGGCAGGCTTCCCCCAACGACAGCCCCCCGTCGACCTCCTCCTGGGTGAGACCGGTCAACTCCGTGCAGAAATCGCTGACATCGGACCGGGCGGGACGCACCAGGATTTGGTGTCGTTCGACGCGCTCGGCGCTCGACAGGTCCACGACCGTCAGCCCGATCTCGATGATCTCGCCGACCGCGCCCGGGGGAGGGGAGCCGGGCCAACAAGTGGCTTCGACATCCACGACGTTCAGGAGGCGCCCGGTGCCCACGCTGTTCATGACGAGAACGGTAGGGGCGCAGATGTGTACGAGTCACCTCGTTTTCCCTGCACAGAGGTTCGGTAGGGGGTGATGGAACCCGGTGTTCCGTATGAGAGTGCTGTGAATTTCCGAGGTGCTTGAACACACGGGGCCCGCTGTCCGTATGGGGCGGGGGATTTGCATGCCCGGAGAGCCGACACGCGCAGGAGTATTTCCGTGGGACGCAGCAATCGCAGACGACCGACCGGCGCACGACGTGCGACCTTTGCCGCAGTGGCCCTGATGCTCGGGGGTGGTGGCTTGGTCGCAGCGAATGTGTACGCCTCCGCCACGGAGAGCGGCACGCCGCAACAGACGTCGTGGGGAGCCGTAACGATCGACTGCCCGGACGTCGGGGACAAGCTCACCAGTGTCCCGGACGGGTCGAGGGCGGACGTCGACAAGGAACTCGCCCTGCTGGACCAGCAGATAGCCGAGGCCTACCAGCAGCTCCAGGACCCGTCGGTCAAGGACCGCGAGTCCGCGCAGAGCCGTATCGTCGATCCGCTCCAGGAGAACCGCGCCGCCACGATCGAGCGCATCACCGCCGCTCTCGAGCGTTCCGGGGCACAGCCGGACGGTCTCGGCGACATGGCCGACTGCACCCTGCGCCAGACCGAGAACCAGAACGGCGACGGTCAGGGCCAGCAGGGCGACGGTCAGAATCAGGGAGACCAGAACCAGGACGACCAGCAGGGCGACGGTCAGGATCAGGGAGACCAGCAGGGCGACGGCCAGGACCAGGGCGGTCAGCAGGGCAATGGCGGGCAGGCGGGCAACGGCCCCGTCGCCGCGGACTACGCCGACATCAACAGCGCTCCACCCGCCGCGCAGGCGCCGCCGGCTCAGGGCGACGCCTCCCGCGGCACCTTCGTCACCAGCTGCGGTGTGAACGCGGGCGGCCTGTTCAACTCGGACAACGTCATCGTCGCCCCGGGTGTCTCCAACGGCGCCCACCACTTCCACGACTACGTCGGCAACCAGTCCAACACCGCTTTCGCGAGCGACCAGGACCTGGCGAACGCCCAGACGAGCTGTGCCGACCAGGGCGACAAGTCCACGTACTACTGGCCCGTGATCCGGCTCCAGAACGGAACACAGGAACAGGACGCGGACAAGCCGGGCGGAGGCATCGAGGGCAACGCCGGCCAGATCGTCACGCCGAAGGAAGTGACGCTGACGTTCGTGGGCAACCCCCGCAGCAAGGTCACCGCGATGCCGCGGCTGCTGCGCATCATCACCGGCGACGCCAAGGCCTTCGTCAACGGCAACGCCAACGCCAACGCGTCCTGGAGCTGCACCGGGTTCGAGGACCGGCAGCTGAAGGACAAGTACCCGCTGTGCCCGCAGGGCAGTGACGTGGTGCGCACCTTCAAGTTCCAGAGCTGTTGGGACGGGCGCAACATCGACAGCGCCAACCACCGCACCCACGTGGCGTTCTCCCAGAACGACGGCACCTGCCCGGAGGGCTTCGAGGCCATTCCGCAGCTGGTCCAGCGGATCGTCTACGACGTCGACGCGCCGAGCCTGAACGACGGCGGCCGCACGGCTCCGCTGTTCGCGGTCGACTCCTTCCCGGAGCAGCTCCACAAGCCCGTCACCGACCACGGCGACTTCATCAACGTCTTCGACGAGAACCTGATGAACGAGATGGTCGGCTGCATCAACGACGGCCGTCAGTGCGGCGCGGGCACGGGCCAGGACGACCCGGGCAACGGCGGCGACAACGGCAACGGTGACAACGGCAACGGCGGTGGCGACAACGGCAACGCCGGCGGTGGCAACGGCAACACCGGCGGTGACAACGGCTCCACCCCGGACCCCGGCGCCAGTCAGGACCCGGGTGACGGCAACGGGAACGGCTCCGAGGACACCCCCGGCAACGACAACGGCAACGACAACGGCAACAACAACGGCGACGAGCCGCAGCAGCAGCCGACGCAGACCGCCGAAGCTCCCGCAGGCGACCAGACCACCGCCGCCCCCGCTGACAACGAGCCGAAGACGTACAGCTCACCCACCGCCCACAGCACGACCGCCCCTTCGCCCGAGACCGGGACCGAGAACGGCAACAGCAACGGCGACGACCAGGCGACCCAGCCCAGCCCCCAGGACGACACCGCCACCGACGCCCCCGGTGCCGTCGCCCAGCCCCCGGTCGCCGCACAGCCCGAACCCCAGGGCAGCCAGAGCAGTCTCGCCGAGACCGGCGCCCAGTTGTGGCCGGCCGCACTCGGCGCGCTCCTGCTGATCTCCGGCTTCGTTCTCCTACGACGCACCAGCCGCCGCTCGATGTGACACCGACCGGCACGAGTCAGACGTAGAGGGTGGTTGTCCGCCGCGCAGCTTTACCGGCGGACAGCCACCCCTGCTCAGCCCGCGGCCGCGCGCCACGCGCCGCACCCCGATGAACACGGCGGCGATCACCCCGACCACCAGCACGTCGGCCCCACCGGCGAGGCGCACTCGGCCGGCCGACATGGCACCTCGAAATCGACGTGGTTATTCTTGATCTGGGAAACTAATTCGGACCGTACCCACGGCGGCCGCCCAGGGAGAAACGGCGACCGCTGATTGCGGCGGGGTGAATTCACGGCACCACTGCGTGGCCCTGCCACCGGTCCGTACACAGCTGCACGGAAAGCAACGGAAAGCAGGGGACCGTGGCTCCCGGTGAGGTTTGACGGGCCCCGAGGTCCCCCACCTCCGGGAGCGCCCATGTCCCTACGCCGATCCCACCTGCGAGCGGCATCCGTGCTCGCGGTCTGCCTCACCGCCTGCCTCACCGCGCTGTCCCCGGCGACGGCGGGTGCCACCGCCGACCCGTCGGGCGACCAGGCGCCGCAACGTCAGCTCGACGACTTCGTGCACCGCCCGGGCGGCCCGCCCGGAGCCATCGCCGTTCTGCAGACCGAGAAGGGAACCCGCGTCGTGCGCGCCGGAGCCGCCGACGTCCGTACCGGCCGCTCGCCCAGCTCCGAGGACCACATGCGCATCGCGAGCACGGCCAAGGCCTTCAGCGGGGCGGTGGCCCTCACTCTGGTCGACCACCGTGCTCTGCGCCTGGACGACACCCTCGGTAAACGGCTTCCCCGACTCCCCGACGCGTGGCGGTCGGTGACCCTCCGTCAGCTCCTGAGTCACACCAGTGGTCTGCCGGACTACTCCCGGAGCGACGGGTTCCTCGACGAGTTGCGGGCCGACCCCCTCCACCACTTCGACTCCCGGCGCCTGCTCGACTACGTCGCCGACAAGCCCCTGCTCTTCAAGCCGGGCACGCAGTACCGCTACTCGAACTCGGACAACATCGCCGTAGCGCTCATGGCGGAGGCGGCGACCCACACGCCGTACGAGGACCTCCTGCGTGAACTCGTCTACGCTCCGCTCCGGCTGCACTCCACCAGCCTGCCCCAGGGCAACCGGATGCCGGAGCCCTACCTGCACGGTTACGACGTGAGCCCGTCGGCGGGTCCGCAGGACGTCAGCGAGGTCATCGGTATGTCGGGCGTCTGGGCCTCCGGGGGCATTGTCTCCACGCCGGCCGACATGACCCGTTTCATCCGGGGCTACGCCGGCGGCCGGCTGTACGGCAGCACGGCCGTCGAGCAGCAGCGGCAGTGGGTCGAGGGCGCGTCCGAACCCGCCGGACCGGGCCGCAACTCCGCGGGCCTGGCCGTGTTCCGGTACGAGACGCGATGCGGTGTCGTACTCGGCCACACCGGAAACACCCTCGGTTATACGCAGTTGATCGCGGCCACCCCCGACGGTCGCCGTTCACTGACCTTCTCGGTCACCTCCCAGATCACCCGGTCCGCCGACGAGGAAGGGCTTCGGGAAATGCGCGCCGTTCAGGAGAACTTCGTCTGCGCATTGCTGCGCGGAAAGAATTGACAACGGTCACCGAAGCCCATTCGGAATTCAACTCACCACAATTTCCCAGGTGTCCACGGCGTAATGGACCGACATTCCGTGGCGTGCGTACAGTACGGGAGCCCCGGTGGCGTTCTCGGTGTCCACGCCGAGCCCCACGGTGTTCCGCCCCCGAGCCGCGAACGCCGCGAAGGCCTGCCGCAGCAGCAGCCCCCCGAGGCCCTGGCCGCGGCCCTCGCGGACGACTCCGACGCTGCGGATCCACCCCATGGCCTCGCGGTCGTCGCGAGCGATCAGGAAACCGACGTCCCCGAGATCCTCGGTGGAGACGAGCCAGACCAGGGACCAGTCGAGCCGGTCGGCGTGGATGTCGTGCAGCCACTGCTCGTACGGGCGCGGCTGGAAGTCGAAGTGCTCGGCGAAGGAGGCCTGGTAGAGGGCGTGCGCCTGCTTCCGGTCCGCCTCGTCGGAGCAGGCCCGCACCCGCACGCCCGCGGGCGGCACGGGGGGCAGGTCCTCGGCGGCCCGCAGCGGCCGCTCCAGCACGTGATAGCGGCGTACGACCGACCAGCCGCGCGCCCTTATCAGGGCGAGGTCGGTCGTGGGCGCCGAGTTGAGGTGCAGGTGGAGGACGGCCTTGGAGGCGCCGTTCGCCCGGGCCTTCTCCAGCGCCCTGGTCTCGACTGCCTTCAGGAGGAGTTCGCCGGCCTGCTGGTGGTCGGGCAGCACATAGTGGTCGGCGTCGATGCGCTCGCCCTTCGAGTCGTCCCACACCAGGGCGTACGCCACCAGGCGCGGTCCGTCGAAGGCCAGCCAGGAGTCGTGGTCGAGGTCGATCCCGGGGTGCTTGAGGTCGGACTCCACCGAGTGCAGGTCGGTCTCGGGCCGCCCGATCTCGATCCGGTCGATCTCGTTGAGCAACTCGGTGACGGCCGACGCGTCGGCGGGCGCGACAGCGCGCAGGAGATAGGGCATGGGGCAAGGGTCCGGGGCGGGCGCGGGGGCCGCAATCGAGTTTTGCCTGAACGGGGAGAAACCGTTCTCCCGGCCTTGGTAGGGTGCGCGTGTTGATCATGAAAGGGCGGCCGGAACAGGGAGTCCCGTGCGGAGCACCACCGCGGCGACCACTGCCCTCGCGTGTCCGCAGACCGGGCGTCGACCGCTGACCGGCGCCGATGAGGCCTTTGCGGGATCTTTGTGGAGAGTCGTCAAGTGTGGCGCCTGGTACGCCTGTTGACACTGTGGCTGCTGATAAGATCATTACACTTTTCAGTAGGCTGATGACGCGTCATACGCGCGTACGGGGGACAGCCAAAACGGCCCCATCGTGAAGGAGTGACGGTTGGTCCGCCGGTAGGTCCGCGCCGCAGGGTGGCGGGCGTTTCCGGGGGTCCCATGCACGGTCAGTCTCCCGACGCGAGGCGACTTGAAGAGAGTCTCATGACGTCATTGTTCGAAGATCCACTCTTGTGGGTCCTGCTCGTGGTACTCATCGCTGCGGTTTTCGCAGTGATGCGCGCACGGAGAACCAACATCCAGCTCCGCGCGAACAACAACAAACTGCACGGCGACATGGCGAGTGTGCGAGGTCAGCTCGCCGAGCTCCAGACGACCTACTCGTCGGTGAGCGCGCGGCACGCCGCGGATCTGGAAGAGGTGCGCAAGGACGCCGAGTCGGCGACCAAGGCGACCCTGAAGTCGGCCGTCGGCACCCTGGCGACCCTCGCCGAGGAGCAGCTGTCCCTGCTCGACGGACTCCAGCAGAAGTACGGCGACGACCACGCCGTCCTCGCCGACCTGATGCTGGTCGACCACACCGGCAGCCAGTTCAGCCGCCGCACCAAGGGCATCTCGGTGCTCTGCGGCGGCTGGCTCGGCCGACGTGACCGGGACGCCTCGGTCTACGACGTCGCCCGCAGCGCCCAGGGGCGGATCCGCGACTTCGAGCGGGTGAAGGTCCACTCGCAGGCGAGCGTCGCGATCAGCAGCCGGGCGGTCGAGCCGGTCGCCATGGTCCTGGCGGAACTCCTGGACAACGCCACCAAGTACAGCGCCCCCGGCACCCCCGTCGAGATCAACATCCAGGCCGTCCCCACCGGGATCTGCCTGATCGTCGACGACGCCGGTCTCGGTATGGACCAGGAGACCAAGGCCCGCGCCGCGTCCCTGCTGACCAGCGGCGGATCCGTGGACATCACGAGCCTCGGCGACCCGCCCAAGTTCGGCTTCGCCCTCTCCGGGAAGCTCGCCGCCCACTACGGATTCCATGTCTCCGTCGACGCGGTCTCCCCCTACGGCGGTGTTCGTGCCGTGATCCGGGTGCCCGAGAACCTCCTGACGGCGGACGTGCCCGCACCCGCACCCATCGAACTCGACGACCACGAGGGCGAGCCCGCGGCGGCCAAGCCGACCCCGGTCGCCTCCCTCGTCGTCGGACAGACGGCCGGTGGCCTGCCCAAGCGCCGTCGCCGCCGCAACGGCGCCGTCTCCGTGGTCGCCACGCCCAGCGCGGACACCACCGACCTGGACGCGGCCGGCGAGGAGACCGCCTCACGGCTCAAGGCATTCGCTCGCGGAACCCTGCTCGGGCGGGACTCGGACAACACGGAAGGACCTCAGAACCAGTGAATCCCGACCTGTCGTGGGTGTTGAACGACGTGCTCGAGGTACGCGGAGCCCGGCACGCCATCCTCGTCTCGGCGGACGGCCTGCTGATGCAGCGGTCCGACGGCATCGTCCGTGACGACGCCGAGCGGAACGCCGCCGCGATGAGCTCCCTGCAGTCCCTGTGCCGCAGCGTCGCCCCCTTCGTGGGCGGCGGCAAGGGTCTCTGGAAGCAGACACTGATCGAGTTCGACGGCGGATGGATCTTCCTCATCGCCGGGGGCAGCGGCTCCTACCTCGCCGTCTCGACCGCCCTGGACGTCGACATGGAGGCCATGTCGATCCGGATGCAGAAGACGGTGGGCGCGCTGACCAAGGCGATGAGCGCCACGCCGCGCCAGCACACCGGCGCAGACGCATGACCTGGCCAGGCGAGGACGCTCCGGTAACCAGCGACTTCGTCCGCTCCTACGTCATCACGGGCGGCCGCCGTCTCCCCTCCGACGATGACCTGGCCCTGCACACCCTGGTGTGCCTGGCCCCCGACCGGACCCTGCCGCTCGGGGCCGGACCCGAGGTACGGGCCATCTGGGAGCTCTGTTCGGGCGGCTACCTGTCGGTCGCCGAGGTCGCCGGGCATCTGGGACTGCCCGTCGGCGTGGCCCGACTGCTGCTGTCCGATTTATTCGAACAGGGGCACCTCCTGCGCCGCGCTGAACCGGCCCCCGCCCAGCACGTTCCCCGAGCGATACTCGAGAAGGTTCTGCATGGACTCGAAACCCTCAACATCGGCTGACCCCGGGGCGAACGGCTCCATCTACGTCTCCGCCGACGTGACCACCGCCGCGAAGATCCTGGTGGTCGGACACTTCGCCGTGGGCAAGACGACCTTCATCGGGTCCCTGTCGGAGATCACTCCGCTGCGCACCGAGGAGAAGATGACGCAGGCGTCCATGCACGTCGACGACCTGCGCGGGGCGCCGGAGAAGGCGACCACCACCGTGGCGCTGGACTTCGGCCGGCTGACCCTGAGCGACGAGCTGGTGCTGTACCTGTTCGGCACCCCCGGGCAGCAGCGCTTCATGCAGCTGTGGGAGGACATGGCCCGAGGCGCGCTCGGCGCCCTGCTCCTCGTCGACCCCTCCCGGCTGGAGGAGACGTTCCCGGTCATCGACCTGATCGACGAGTACGGCCTCGAGTACGCCATCGCCGTCAACACCTTCTCGCAGACCAGCCACTTCGAGGAGGACGAGATCCGCGAAGCCCTCGACCTGCTTCCGGACACCCCTGTCATCTACTGCGACGCCCGCGACCAGCGCTCCTCCGCCCGCGCCCTGATCGCCCTCGTGCGTCACCTGCTCGACCGCGCCGCCTGAACCACCACCCCCCGCCCGGGCCGCACGGTCCGGGCCACCAAAGGACACAGACATGGACGTTCACGACACGGCCGCCACCGGCGCGGCCAGATGCCCCATGTACGACGGCTCCTTCGCCGCGGACCCGCAGAAGGTCTACGAATACCTCCGCGCGCACGGCCCCGCCGGCCCGGTCGAACTGGCCCCCGGCGTGGACGCCACGCTCGTGGTCGGCCATGAGACGGCCCTGCGGGTGCTCCAGAACCCCAACTTGTTCGCGCGTGACGGCCGCCGCTGGACCGCCCTCAACGACGGCCGGGTCCCCCTCGACAGCCCCGTCCTGCCGATGATGGCGTACCGGCCCAACTGCCTGTTCACCGACGGCGCCCAGCACCTCAGGCTGCGCAAGGCGGTCACCGAGAGCCTCGACCGCCTCAACGTCACGCGTATCCGCCGCGACGTCGAGCCGATCGCCGCCTACCTCATCGACCAGTTCAGCGAGCGGGGCCGCGCGGACCTGATCAACGACTACGCCAAGCTGCTGCCGCTGCTGATGATCAACAAGCTTTTCGGCTGCCCCGCCGCCATCGGTGACCGGGT
Organism: Streptomyces sp. NPDC005402; assembly: GCF_040606575.1. NCBI lineage: Bacteria > Bacillati > Actinomycetota > Actinomycetes > Kitasatosporales > Streptomycetaceae > Streptomyces > Streptomyces sp. NPDC005402. Next base: position 31,273 of record NZ_JBEXFB010000009.1, on the reverse strand, counting down.
CACCAGCGCGATGGCCGACATGTTCGACGGCAAGGACGCGCTGAAGGCCAGCGACGAACTCACCGCCTGCTTCATGGAGCTGGTCTCCCTCAAGCGCCGCGAACCCGGCGACGACATCACCTCCTGGCTCGTCCAGCACCCCGCCGGCCTCAGCGACGAGGAGCTCAAGGACCAGCTGGTGATGCTGATCGGCGCCGGTGTGGAGCCCGAGCGCAACCTCATCGCCAACTCCCTGCTCCTGCTCCTGGACCGGGACGGCGAGGACGGCCCGAGCATGCAGATCGAGGACGCCCTCGACCACGTCCTGCTCAACAACCCGCCCATCGCCAACTACGCGACGCACTTCCCGCTCCAGGACGTCGACCTCGGTGGAGTGGTGGTTCAGGCGAACTCCCCCCTGGTCATCAGCTTCGCCGGAGCCAACAGCGACCCCGCGCTCGCCTCGTCGGGCCAGGCCCACAGCCGCGGCGCCCACCTGGCCTGGGGCGCGGGCCCGCACGCCTGCCCGGCCAAGAGCCCGGCCCAGGTCATCGCGGTCACCGCCATCGAGCTGATCCTCAACGCGCTGCCCGACCTAATCCTGAGCGTTCCGGCCCAGGAACTTGAGTGGCGTCCCGGCCCGTTCCACCGCGCCCTGGCCGCCCTCCCCGTCCAGTTCAGCCCCACCCCGGCCACCCGGATGGCATCGGCGTACGGCGTGCCCACCGCGCCCCGCCCGACCGTCGTCCAGCAGCCCCAGCAGGCGGCGCGCGTCCCCGCCCCCGCACCCGCATCGCAGAAGCCGGCCAAGAAGGGCTTCTGGAGCAGCTTCCTCGAGATCTTCCGTGTGTGACGGCTTAGCGCCGCCCGGCCGGTGCCGGAGAGAGGACTGACGGCTTCACGGGTCCCCTCTCCGGCACCTGCGTTCGTTCGGGGGACAGAGCGCCTCTCGCCCGCCCGAAAGAACCTTCTCCGGGCAGAATCGACTCCCGTACAGCACGACGCGCAGTGCGAGGAGCGGCTCATGGAGTACTACGACCTCGGCTCCCACGGCCGGCCCGTCACCACCGACTCCGCCGAGGCCCAACTCTGGTTCGACCGCGGCCTGGTGTGGACGTACGCCTTCCATCACGAGGAGGCCGTGGCCTGCTTCGAGCAGGCGGCCGCCGCCGACCCGGACTGCGCGATGGCCCACTGGGGCATCGCCTACGCGCTGGGCCCCAACTACAACAAGCCCTGGGACTTCTTCGACGACCGGGACCTGGCCCGGACCGTCGAACGCACCCATACGGCCGTCGAGTCGGCGCACCAGAAGGCAGCCGTACGGGCGACCGCGGTGGAGCGGGCTCTGATCGGCGCCCTGCGCTCCCGCTATCCGCAGGCCGAGCCCGCCGAGGACTGCGCGGTGTGGAACGTGCCGTACGCCGACAGGATGCGCGCCGTCCACGAACTCGCCCCGGACGACGCGGACCTGGCCGCCCTGTACGCGGACGCGCTGATGAACCTCACGCCCTGGCAGCTGTGGGACCTGCGCACCGGCGAGCCCGCCGCCGGCGCCCGCACCCGCGAGGCCCGGGCCGTCCTGGAACGGGCGCTGGCCGGCGCCGCCGGCCGCACCCACCCGGGCCTCCTGCATCTGTACATCCACCTGATGGAGATGTCACCCACGCCCGAACTGGCCCTGCCCGTGGCGGACCGGCTGCGCGGTCTGGTTCCGGACGCCGGGCATCTTCTGCACATGCCCTCGCACCTGGAGGTGCTGTGCGGCGACTACCGGCGGGTGGTGGCGGACAACAGCGCCGCGATCGCCGCCGACCAGAAGGCCCTGGCCCGGGCCGGAGCGATGAACTTCTACACGCTCTACCGCTCGCACAACTACCACTTCAAGATCTACGGCGCGATGTTCCTGGGCCAGTCGCAGACCGCCCTGGAGACCGCCGCCCGGCTGGAGGAGTCGATCCCGGAGGAGCTGCTGCGCGTCGAGAGCCCGCCCATGGCCGACTGGCTGGAGGCCTTCCTCGCGATGCGCGTCCACGTCCTGATCCGGTTCGGCCGCTGGACCGACATCCTGGACCTCCCGCTGCCCGCCGACCCGCGCCTGTACTGCGTGACGACCGCGATGCTCCACTACGCGCGCGGCGTCGCCTGGTCCGCTCTCGGCCGCGTCACCGAGGCGGAGGGCGAACGCGTCCTGTTCCACGAGGCGGCCGGCGAAGTCCCCGAGACGCGGATGCTCTTCAACAACACGTGCGCCGACATCCTGGCGATCGCCTCGGCGATGCTGGACGGCGAACTCGCCTATCGAAAGGGCGAGTTCGAAACGGCCTTCGCGGCGCTCCAACGGTCCGTCGAACTGGACGACAGCCTCCCCTACGACGAACCGTGGGGCTGGATGCAGCCGACCCGTCATGCCTACGGTGCCCTTCTGCTCGAACAGGGACGCATCGCCGAGGCCGAGGCCGTCTACCGCGCCGACCTCGGCCTCGACGACACTCTCCCGCGCCCGCTCCAGCACCCGGGCAACGTGTGGGCGCTGCACGGCCTCCACGAGTGCCTGGTCCGAGGGAAGAAGGAGGGGGAGGCGCGGATCGTCGCCCAGCAGCTGCGGATGGCCGCCGCGCTCGCCGACGTACCCGTCGAGGCGTCGTGCTTCTGCCGGCTGGACACCGGTGCGTCGGACTGCTGCGGATAGGCTTCGTCAACTGGGCTACGAAAACGGAGAGTTGCATGCGGAACGCGGGCGAATTCATCGCGGATGCCTATGGACTCGGCACCGGAACCTGGTCGATGACGCCCGTCGCCCGCGGCGCCCTGGGACAGATCTGGAAGCTGTCCGGGAACGGCACCGCGTGGGCGGTGAAGGAGCTGCTCTTCGAGAAGGACACCCCGGACGTCGACGCCGAGTCCGCACTGCGGGACGCGGCGGAGACGCTGGGCATCTGCTCGCCCCGTCTCATGCCCGACCGAAAAGGCGCCCATGTCGTACGGCTCCCCGAGGGTTCCTGGGTGAAGGTGTACGACTGGGTCGACGGTGCCGTGGCCGACCCGTCGGACCCGGGGATGCTGAGCTGGTGCGGCCGTACGCTCGCCCTCCTGCACCAGGCGGGGGAGGGCGCGAGCGGCACCCCGAGCGGCTGGTACGAACGGTGCAACCCGGTCTCCGACTGGGCCGAACTGCTCGGGAAGGTGGAGCGGGCAGGCCTGCCCTGGGCGGGGGAGCTGGGCCGGTTCGTCGCCACGACGGCCGTCGAGCTGGCCCGGTATGTCTCGCCGTCAGCGCCCGACGACGTGGTGACCTCCCATCTCGACATGCGGCCGCAGAACGTCCTGGTGGGCGAGAACGGCCCCGTCCTGCTCGACTGGGACAACGCCGGGCCCGTCTCGGCGGAGCGTGAACTGGCCCGTGCCGTCCACGTGTGGTCGGGCGGCAACGACTTCGACGCCGATGCGGCACGGCGAGTGGTGTGGGCCTACCGTGACGCCGGCGGCCGCGCGGTCGTCAAGGATCTGGACGCCTTCTCGATGCTCTTCGCGACGGACCTCAACTACGTGTACGTACAGGCCGAATGCGCGGTCGACCCGTCGGTGACCGCGGAGCAGCGCGGGTTCGGGAGCCGTGAGGCCGTGGCCAAGCTGCGCGGACTGCCCGACCTGACCGCGGTCCGGCGCCTGACGGAGGCGCTGGAGGCCGAGTGGTGACCGCGGACGACGCGATCAGCGCTCATCGCGGACATCGGGAACGCCGGGGAAGAGCGGTGGGCCCGTGAGCACCGCTCGGCACCCGGCACTAATCTCCTCGGCATGAGCGAAAACTCCGCGCGGTCCGTCACCGTCGAGCGCACCAGCACCGGCCACTTCGTCGCCACCAACGTCCGCGGCGGCACGATCAGCTTCGGCACCGGATCGGGCAGCGAGTTCACCCCGGTCGAACTGCTCCTCGCCGCGCTCGGCGGCTGTACGGCGGTGGACGTCGACCTCGCCACCAGCCGCCACGCCGAGCCCGCCGCCTTCTCCGTCGAGGTGAGCGGCAACAAGGTCGACGACGAGCTCGGCAACCGGCTGACCGACCTCGCGGTCACCTTCACCGTGACCTTCCCGGACGGCGAGGGCGCGGACCGGGCCCGCACGATCCTGCCCCGGGCGGTGAAGACCTCCCACGACCGCCTGTGCACGGTCAGCCGCACGGTCGAGATCGGCACGCCCGTCACCGCGACCGTCGAGGACGCCTGACCTCTGCGTAGCCTGTCCCCGTGTCCGCCTCCCGCCTTCGCCGCGTCGCCGTTCTCGTCCTCGAAGGTGCCAAGCCGCTCGATGTCGGCATCCCCGCGCAGGTGTTCACCACGCGCGCGAGCATGCCGTACGAGGTGAGGCTGTGCGGCGCGGCCCCAGGGCTCGTGAGCGGTGGGGACGGGCTGTCGTACCACGTGGCCCATGGTCTGGAGGCGCTCGCGTGGGCCAATCTCGTCTTCATCCCCGGCTACCGGTTCCCCGACCGCGAGGACCCGCCGCCGACCGTCGTCCAGGCCCTGGTCGCCGCCCACAGCAGGGGCGCGCGGCTCGCCGCCATCTCGACCGGCGCCTTCGCGCTGGCCGCGACGGGCCTGCTCGACGGCCGGCGTGCCACGACCCACTGGCACTACACGAGGGCGCTGGCGGCGAGGCATCCTCACGTCCGGGTCGACGAGAACGTGCTGTTCGTCGACGAGGGCAGCGTGCTGACGTCGGCCGGCGCCGCCTCCGGCATCGACCTGTGTCTGCACATCCTGCGCGGTGACCTCGGGGTCGCCGCGTCCAACCACGCGGCCCGGCGCCTGGTCGCGGCCCCGTACCGCAGCGGCGGTCAGGCGCAGTACGTGCCGCGCAGCGTGCCCGAGCCGCTCGGCGAGCGCTTCGCCGCCACCCGGGAGTGGGCCCTGCACCGACTCGACGAACCCCTCACCCTCGACATCCTGGCGCGGCAGGCCGCGGTCTCGCCGCGCACGTTCTCGCGCCGCTTCGTCGAGGAGACCGGATACACGCCGATGCAGTGGGTCATGCGCGCCCGCATCGACATGGCCCGGGAGCTGCTGGAGCGTTCGGAGCGGAGTGTCGAGCAGATCGCCACCGACGTGGGGCTCGGGACGGGCGCGAATCTGCGGACGCACTTCCAGCGGATCCTGGGGACGACGCCGAGTGAGTACCGGCGCACGTTCACCCGGGGCGAGTAGCCCCTCCCGTCGGGCGGCTCGCTTGGCGCGATCCTTTTGAACCATGGCGATCGCGCCACTGTCAGCGGTGGACGCCGCGCGCGAGCCTGGTGGGGATAGGGAAGGGACACCACTCATGACTCGCATCGCCATCAACGGATTCGGCCGCATCGGACGCAATGTGCTGCGCGCGCTCCTCGAACGCGACAGTGCCCTGGAGATCGTCGCCGTCAACGACCTCACCGAGCCCGCCACCCTCGCCAGGCTGCTCGCCTACGACAGCACGGCCGGCCGCCTGGGCCGTCCGGTGACCGTCGACGGGAACACCCTGGTCGTCGACGGCCGTCGCATCACCGTGCTCGCCGAGCGCGAACCGGCACAGCTTCCCTGGGCCGAACTCGGCGTCGACATCGTGCTGGAGGCCACCGGGCGGTTCACGTCGGCCAAGGCCGCCCGCGCCCACCTCGACGCGGGCGCCAGGAAGGTCCTGGTCAGCGCGCCCTCGGACGGCGCCGACGTCACGCTGGCGTACGGGGTCAACACCGACGCCTACGACCCGGACGTGCACACGGTCGTCTCCAACGCCTCCTGCACGACCAACGCGCTCGCGCCCTTGGCCTCGGTGCTCGACGAGCTCGCCGGCATCGAGCACGGCTTCATGACCACCGTGCACGCCTACACCCAGGAGCAGAACCTCCAGGACGGTCCGCACCGGGACGCCCGTCGCGCCCGCGCCGCCGGTGTCAACATCGTGCCCACGACGACCGGTGCCGCCAAGGCGATCGGCCTCGTGCTGCCGAACCTGGACGGCAAGCTGTCCGGCGACTCGATCCGCGTTCCGGTTCCGGTCGGCTCCATCGTCGAGCTCAACACGACCGTCGCCCGCGACGTGACACGCGAGGACGTCCTCGCCGCGTACCGCTCCGCGGCCGAGGGCCCCCTCGCCGGCATCCTCGAGTACTCCGAGGACCCGCTGGTCTCCTCGGACATCACGGGCAACCCCGCCTCGTCGATCTTCGACTCCGCCCTCACCCGCGTGGAGGGCCGCCACGTGAAGGTCGTCGCCTGGTACGACAACGAGTGGGGCTTCTCGAACCGCGTGATCGACACGCTGGAGCTCCTGGCCAACGGCTGACCAGGCCGACTCGGGATCTTTTGCGCCGCACACTCTTCAGAGGAACGGCGTACCGGCGTCCAGCCCGCACAGCACCCTGCCGTACAGCTCCAAATTGGCGGCGGGGTTGACGAAGGAGTGCAGGTTCAGCGCGTTGAGGTCACGCACGGCCCGCTGGACCGGCACCTCCCGATGCAGCGACGACGCGCCGGATGCGGAACCGATCAGATCCACGGCCTCCTTGCACAGTCGCGCCACATGACCGCTCTGGGCCCGGATCCGAGCCCGCTCCTCCGTTGTGTAGGAGTTGCCGTCGGCGACCCGGGCGTCGATCAGTGAGACGTAGTCGGCGGCGAGCAGCTCGGCGCAGGAGATCTTCATCGCTGCCTCGGCGAACTGCAGATGCGTCACCGGGGATTCGTGCTGATGCTCGTAGAACGTGTAGGTGATGCCCCGCTGATGGACACGCTCGCCGAACTCCGCCAGCGCCGCCCTGGCCGGACCGAGGGCGCCGGCCGCGGTCCAGGCGCAGAACAGCAGGAGCACGGGCATGCCGTAGAAGGGGTCGGCGCTGTTGAGCCGAGAGGGGAAGGAGCCGCTCAGCAGCGGCCCCAGCGGCAGTACGCGGTGAGCCGGAACATGAACGTCATGGGCCACTACGCTGTTGCTGCCGCTCCCGGCCAGACCGGTGACGTGCCAGTCGTCCAGCACGTCGAGGTCGGTCATCGGAATGGCCGCCCACAGCAGATCCGGTCGGCTGCCGTCCCCGGGGTCCGTCACCGCGGTCAGCAGATGCCAGTCGGAGTCCTGACAGCCCGTCGCGAACGGGGAGGTTCCGTCGACCACGTAACCGCCGCCCACCGCACGGGCCTTCGCCTTCGGGACGAGGGTGCCGCTGACCCGTACGCCGGGGCCGGTGAAGATCTCGTCCTGCGCCTCGTCCGGGAAGAGCGCCGCGATGAACGCGCACCCGGCCTGGATCAGCGCCGTGAACCCGGTCGACCCGCACGCGGCGGAGACCTCGCTCAGCACGTCGACTTGCGTGCGCACCGAGGACTGGTAACCGCCGTACCGGCGGGGCACGTTCATGCGAGGGACCCCGGCCTCGGTCAGTGCCGCGACGACCTCGCCCGTGACCCGGCGTTCCTGTTCCGTGCGCAGGGCGTGCGAACGGATGAGAGGCTGCAGTTTCCGTACACGTTCGACGAGTTCGGCGTCCAGGTTCCGTGCGGATGAACCAGCCAAGGCAAGACCTCCGGGCCCGGTGCGCGGGAGAACCTTCACCGTGACGCCCAACCCGGTAGGTGTCAACGCCCCCTTCAGGCCGTGCTGTTGATACAGCCGGTCCGCAGCAGCCCGGCAACCGCGGCCTGCCCGTCGTCCTTCATGGCCTCGGCCCACCGACGTCCCGCATCTCTGCCGAAATACATCGGATGAGTCTAGAGGCTGGTCTAGGCCTGCTGACGTGTATGTCTGGCTGAGCGGCCTCGTAAAAGGTGCAACGATCCCGCGTCTACTGGAGTGTTGAGTGGATTGACAGGTGCACGAGTGCCTCTTAGGTTCGCCGATACACCCGATGTATCAAGGATCCGTCAGGTAGAGAGGACGACGATGACCTCACAGCCGGAGAGACGAGCGCACCCGCCCCGCAGAGCCGTACTCGGCACCGCGCTGGGCGGAGCCGCGGCGGCCGCGTTACCCGGTACGGCCCACGCCGAGGCCCGCGCCGAGGGACCGATGCCCCCGCAGGGTGCCGCCCGGCGGCCCTGGAAGCTTCGCGACACCATGACCACCGACGGCGCCTGGGCCACGTTCCTGCGCGCGCAGGACCTGCTGTGGACCAGGCTGCCGACCCTTTGGCACGAGGGCCCGTTCCTCGGCGACGGTCAACTCGGCAGCATGATCTACCAGGAACCCGGCGCCAACCGGATCCGCTTCACCGTCCAGCACGGCCGAGTCCAGGACCACCGCCCCGAGTTCGGCAGCGGCTGGGGCACGTGCCGCCTCCCCGTCGGCCACCTCACCCTCGAACCGGCCGGCACCATCACCGCTGTCGACTGGCGGCTGAGCCTGTGGAACGCCGAACTCACCGGCACCGTCACCACCACGGCCGGCACCCTCACCCTCGCCGCCCTCGTCCACGACGAGGTGCTGGCCGTCCGCGTCACAGCCGACGGCGGCGAACGGGCCACCTGGACCTTCCACCCCGAGGAAGCCATCAGCCCCCGCAAGATCAGCGAGGCCCCGCCCGCCGACTACACCGCCAACCCGCCCTGGACCACCCGCACCACCTCCGACGGCACCGAACAGGTCCTCCAGCCCCTCACCGGCGGCGGCCAGACCGCGACGGCCCACCGCCGCACCGGCAATGACCTGCTCCTCAGCGTCGGCCACAGTCATCCTTCCGACACCGCGGCCGAAGCCGACTCCCTGCGCAATCTCGGCCGCGCGAAGTCGTACAGCACGCTCAGACAACGGCACACGCGCTGGTGGCACGAGTTCTACCGCAAGAGCTTCGTGTCGTTCCCCGACCAGCGGCTCCAGAGCTTCCACTGGATCCAGCTCTACAAGGTCGCCTCCGCCAGCCGCGCCGGCGGTCCCGTCATGGCCACCTCCGGCCCCTGGCTGGAGCCCACCCCCTGGCCCGCGGTCTGGTGGAACCTCAACGTCCAACTGGAGTACTGGCTCATCCACGGCTTCAACCACCCGGAGCTCGACTCCCTGGCCACCACCCTGCGCCAGAACCAGGAACAGCTCATCGTCAACGTACCGGCCGCCTACCGCGCCGACAGCTCAGGCGTCGGCCGCAGCTCCGACATGTACGCCAACCGCACCGTCGGCCGACCCGGCACCGGCGCCGAGACAGGCGACCTCACCTGGGCCCTGCACAACGTGTGGCTGTCCTACCGCCACTCCATGGACAAGTCCCTGCTGCGCGACACGATCTACCCCGTTCTGCGCCGGGCGATCAACTACTACCTGCACTTCCTCGCCCCGGGCAGCGACGGCAAGCTCCACCTGCCCAGCACCCTTTCGCCCGAGTACCCCGTCGTACCGCCGCAGGACACCAACTACGACCTCGCCCTGATCCGCTGGGGCTGCCAGACCCTCCTCGACTCCTCCGAACTCCTCGGAATCGACGACGAGTTGAAGCCGCGCTGGCAGGAGGTGCTGGCCAAGCTCACGCCGTACCCGGTCGACGACAACGGCTTCATGATCGGCGCCGACACCCCGTACGCGCAGTCCCACCGCCACTACTCCCACCTGCTGATGGTGTACCCGCTGTACCTCGTCAACTGGGACCAGCCCGAGAGCCGCGACCTGATCACGAAGTCCATCGTCCACTGGCACGCGCTGACCGGCGCGCACCGCGGCTACAGCTACACCGGTGCCGCCTCCATGTACGCCATGACCGGCGACGGCGACACCGCGATCACCTACCTGCGCAAGTTCTTCGACCCGACCACGCGCTACCCCTGCCGCGCCAACACCCACTACACCGAGGCCGGCCCGGTCATCGAGACCCCGCTGTCCGCCTCGCAGTCCCTGCACGACATGTTCTGCCAGAGCTGGGGCGGGGTGATCCGTGTCTTCCCGGCCGTCCCGACCGCCTGGGCGGACCTCACCCTGCACAACTTCCGCACCCAGGGCGCCTTCCTGGTCACCGCGGTCCGCAAGGCGGGAAAGACCCGGTTCATCAGGGTCAGGAGTCTGGCCGGGGAGCCCCTCCGACTCCGCCACGGCCTCACCGGCCGCCTCACCGTGCTGCTGGACGACGGCACCCCGGCCCGCACCCACGACCTCGGCGACGGCACCCTCTCCATCGACCTGCCCCGCGGCCGCGAGGTGCTCGTCCACTCCGGCTCCCGCCCCGACCTGAGCGTCGCGCCCGTCGCCGTCAGCGAGCCGGGACCGGCGTGGGGACTGCCGTAAAGGCCACACACTTCGGAGGGATTCCATGGCTGTTCCGATCAGAACCGCGGTCGCCGCGCTCTGCGCCTCGCTGGCGGCCGCACTCCTCACCACAGTCCCCGCACGAGCCGACCAGCACGACCGTGCCTGGTCCGTGTCCACGGGAGCACACGCGCCCCGCGCACAGGTCACCCTCGACGACACCACCGGCGCGCTGACCCTCACCGTGTCCCGGGACGGCCGTACGGTCATCGATCCGTCACCGGTCGGCCTCGTCACCGAACAGGCCGACCTGTCCAAGGACTTGCGCTTCCTGCACCGCAAGAACCGTACGGTGGAGGAGCGCTACCGCACCAAGTCCGGCAAACGAGTGGACCGCCGGGTCCGTATGAACGAGACCCGGCTGTCCTTCGCCACCGCCGCGGGCGCCCGTCTCGACCTCGTCGTCCGCGCCTCCGCGGACGGTGTCGCCTACCGCTATGTCCTGCCCGCCGGAGCCGGTGACGTCCTCGGTGAGACGTCCGCCTTCAACCTCCCGGCGGACGCTAAGGCCTGGCTCGGCACCTACCGGGTGGACAACGAGGGCCAGTTCGCCCAGTACACGGCGGCCACCGCGCCCACGGCGGACTACTCCGACCAGGCTCTGTTCTCGACCGACGGCGGCTACATCCTGCTCGCCGAGTCCGGTCTCACCGGCTCCTACTCCGGCGCCCGCCTCGCCCACACCCAGGGCACCGGCACCTACCGCATCAAGCTCGCCGACGACCGCGTGAAGACCGACGGCCCCCTCGCCACCCCCTGGCGGGCCGTGGTCACCGGCGACCTCGCCACCGTCACCCGCTCCACGTTCACCGACGACCTCGCCCCCGCGTCCAAGGTCCGCGACTCCTCCTGGGTGCGCCCCGGTACGGTCCTCTGGACGTGGCTCGCGGGCGGCAGGGCGGCGGGTCAGAGTCTCGCGGCGCAGCAGGCGTACGTCGACTACGCGGCCGAACGCCACTGGCCCTACGAGGCAGTTGACGCCGGCTGGTACTACCGGCCGGGGGAGTGGGACATCACCGACCCCGACTGGCAGACCAACAGCTGGATGCCGGAGCTCGTGCGGTACGCCCGCGCCAAGGGCGTCGGGATCGTCGTCTGGATCCACCAGCGCGACCTCGACACGCCCGAGGAACGGGCCCAGTGGCTGCCGACACTGGAGAAGTGGGGCGTCAAGGGCGTCAAGATCGACTTCATGAACTCCGAGGCGCAGCCCATGCTCCAGTGGTACGACACCATCCTCGCGGAGACGGCCGCCCACCACCTCATGGTCGACTTCCACGGCTCCACGATCCCCAAGGGCATCCAGCGCACCTGGCCGCAGGTCATGACCCTGGAGGGCGTCGCGGGCGAGGAGAAGCGCACCAACACCGCCGCCCACCTCACCACCCTGCCGTTCACCCGCAACGTCATCGGCTCCATGGACTTCACGCCCGGCGCCTTCCAGCGTGTCGGCCTGCGACCCAACTCGGACGCGGCCGAGGTCGGCCTCGCCGTCGTCTACGAGTCGGGGTTGCAGATGTTCGCGGGCACCCCCGAGTCGTACGAGGCCCGGCCACTCGCCCGGGCCTACTTCGACCAGGTCCCCGCGGCCTGGGACGACACCCGCCTCCTCGCCGGCGAACCCGGCCAGGAGGCCGTGCTGGCCCGCCGCAGCGGGGAGCGCTGGTTCCTGGGCGGGGTCTACGCGGGTGCCGCCCGCACGGCCGAGGTACCGCTGACCCTGGGTCCGGGCCGGTGGCTGGTGGAGACGATCCGGGACGGGGCCGACGGCCTCGTCCAGGACCGGCGGGTGCTGCGAGGCGGCGACACCCTCACCGTCGACGTCGTGGCGAACGGCGGCTTCGCCGGGCTCGCCTGCCCTTGGCGGCCTGGCGTCACCACCTGCCATCGCTGAGCGCACCCTCGTTCCGGGGCCGGATTCGATCAGCGCGGCCGCAGCTGATCGAATCCGGTTCGGTGGGCGCACGGCCTCGCTAGGCTGGAAGCCGGAGGTACCCAAGTGGCCGAAAAGGCAAGCCAGTTGCAGGAATCCACCGAATCCACGACCGTCGTGGTGATCGGCGCGGGCCCGGCCGGGTTGACCGTCGCGACGCTGCTGCGACGCAGCGGCATCGACTGCGTCGTCCTGGAACGCCGCTCGCGCGACCATGTGGCGCAGCGCCAGCGGGCCGGCATCGTCGAGACGCGCGCGGTCCGCATGTTCGACTCCTGGGGGCTGTCGGACCGGGTCCTCGGAGGTGTCCCGTACGACGGCATCCTGGAGTTCCGGGTGGACGGCCGCAGCCATCCGGTGTCCGACAGTGACGGCTCCGAGGGCCCGGTGGCCCGCCTGTGCCCTCAGCAGGTCCTCGTGCAGAAACTGACCGCGACGTACCTGGAGGACGGCGGCGACCTGCGCTTCGAGGCCGCCGACGTCTCCCTGCACCACCTGACCGACGACCGCCCGACCGTCCGCTACCGCTCCGCCGACGGCACCCCCCGCGCGATCACCTGCGACTTCGTCGCCGGCTGCGACGGCGATCACGGCGTCAGCCGTACGGCCGTCCCGGACGGCGAGCTGACCGCGTACGCCCTCGACCACGGCATCGGCTGGCTCACCGTACTGGCCGACGCCCCGCCCCCGGCCCACCCCCTGCTGGCCGTCAGCCGCGAGGGCTTCGCAGCACACTTCCCGCGCGGGCCGCACTCCAGCCGCTACTACCTCCAGTGCCCGCCCGACGACGACCCCGGCGCCTGGCCCGAGGACCGCGTCTGGGACACCCTGCGCACCCGGCTCGGCGACCCCGCCCTCGTCTCCGGCCCGATCACCGACCGCGAGGTCTTCCGGCTCCGCAGCCTCGTCCACGACCCCATGCAGTACGGCCGGCTCTTCCTCGTCGGCGACGCGGCGCACATCGTGTCACCCATGGGCGGCAAGGGCATGAACCTCGCCCTGTACGACGCCGACCTCTTCGCCCGGGCCGTACGCGACGCCGTCCGAGGCGACGACTCGGGCCTGCGCACCTACTCGGCGCGCTGTCTGCGCCGCGTGTGGAACGACCAGGAGTTCTCCCACTGGCTCACCCGCACCCTGCACGACGCGGGCGACGCCGAACCCTTCGCGCGCAACCTGGCCCGCGCCCGCCTCGACCGGCTCTTCACTTCACCGGCCGCCGCGCGTGCCTTCGCCGAACTCATGACGGGACTGGATCCGGCCGGGGAGGCGGTGGAGCAAAAAGTCTTCGGCAACCTTTCCCGCCCCAGCGGCGACTGACGATGCGCAAGCGCCCTCCGCCGGGGGCTCACACGGATCACCAAGGACGCAGCAGTGGCATCTCGTTCGCATCGTTCCCCTTCGCCGGGCAGGCGGCGCACGGCCCTCGTCTCGGCGGCCGTGGCCGCCGCCGTCGCGCTCGTGGCTGCGCTGATCCTCGCGTTCAGCCCCGACCACGGGACCGACGCCGCCCCGACCGCGGCCACGCCCGTCGCCGGAACCCGTGGCACGCCCAGCCCGACGACCGAGGAGTCGAAGCCCACCACGGCGTCCCCTTCCGCGTCGGCCCGCAGCAGCAGCCCGAAGGCCACCGCGAGCACCACGTCGCCCCGGCCGTCGAAGACGCCGGTCACGCAGCCTGTGCGGAAGGCGTCCGCGTCCGCCCCGCCGGCCGGACGGATCGAGCCGGGCGTCTCCTACGAGGGCGTGGCCACCTTCTACGACGTCGGCAACGGCGACGGCGCCTGCCTGTACGCCCCCACCGACGACGTCATGACTGCCGCGATGAACCACGCCGACTACGAGACGTCCAAGGCGTGCGGGGCGTACATCCTCGTCCGCGCCGCGAGCGGCGCCACCGTCACGGTCCGCATCACCAACGAGTGCCCCCTGCCCTGCGCACCCGGCCAACTCGACCTCAGTCCCCAGGCCTTCGCGAAACTCGCCGCCCCCGTGCAGGGCCGGATCCCGATCACCTGGAGCCTGCTGAGCCCCAGTACCTCCGACACGGTCTCGATCCGCTACAAGACCGGATCGAGCCGCTACTGGTGCGGCATCCAGGCGATCGGCCACCGCAACCCGCTGGCACGGCTGGAAGTGGAAACCTCCGCAGGGTGGAGCGAGTTGCCCCGAACCGACTACAACTACTTCCTCTCCGAGAAGGGAAGCGGGTGCGGTGGCGCGATCCGGATCACCGACATCTACGGAGAGCGCCTGGAAATCGACGGTCTCAGCGTCAAGCCGGACGTCGTGCAGTCGACCCGGGTCCAGTTCGCCCGGCACTGACCGTCAGTTCAACAGTTCACAGACCTCCACGAAATCGTCGTAGGCCTCGCCGTACTGATGGGCGGCGAGAAGGAACATCGAGCGGTCCGTCAGCGCGCGGGCCAGCACTTCCCCTGCGCCGAGACGGTGGGCGAGAGCCACGTGTTCGTCGAATACCGGCCGGAGCGGCTTCAGAATGAGATGACTGCGGTTTACCCGGTACACGGCCGTCCGGATCGCGAACCTGCGGTGAAGGGCGACCAATTCGGGCAGACGCTTTCCCGGATCCGTCCTTTCGGCCTCCCGCAACTCGTCGACCTGCTCTTCGAGGGATGAAATTCCGTCGAAGTAGGCCTGCTTGATGTCGGGTGACCATTGGTGGAAGGACGAGCCGAAGGACGGACCAGGCTCACCCGGGGTCGGCACCGGCTCCGCCGCACTGCCGGACAGGGCGAACAGCGTGCTCCACGACGAGTGGCTGTTGCTCCAGCTCTTCCGCTCCCCGCTCAGGTCCAGCTCGGCGAGCACGCCAAGGGCCTCCTGCCGGACCGCCACGGCGTCGGCGCGGCGCCCGACGGCGTCCAGCATCCCGGCGTGATGGACCAGTTCCCACGTCAGGGTGGCCATCGAGGTACGGTCCTCGGCGCATCTGGCGCGGGTGTCGGACACGAGTTCCGCGAAGACCTCCACAGCGGCCTCGTGACATCCGGCGGCGTCCAGTGCGGCCACCCACTCGACCATGTCCCAGAAGGACAGTTCCGCCGATTGCTGCCCCTGCTCGGGCCGGACCATTTTCTGGCACCATTCCGCGGCTTCCCGGTACCGGCCCTCCTCGGCCAGAGCGACCACCAGCCGCCCGTGCCCGTACAGGGGACTTCGCACCTGACCGAGTGCGAATCCCGATCGTCCGGCCTCGGCCATCTCCTCGCAGACGGCGAATCCCTCGGCGCGGCGGCCGAGGAAATAAAGCTGATGCCGGTACGCGTCCAGACTGCGGACGAGCAGCTCGGTCCTCTTCGGATCTCCCTTGTCCACGGCGCGCGCCACGGTCACGGCCTCGATACGATGGGCCAGTTGGGCCTCCGGAAGATTCCGGATCTCGTGTGCGTACCCCAAGGACAGCAGCGCCTCCGCCAGCTTCGGAAGATAGGTCAGAGGACTCACAGCGGAAAGCACCCGGTACGCCTCCACCTGCCGCCCGAGTTCCAGCCGGCCGGATCCGAGCAGCATTGTCCGCGCCCGCAACACCGCATCCTGATCGACCTTTTCTGAGTGATCCATGACGGGAATTCTGAGATCCGGACCCGGGGCCGGACAAGGTATTCGAGCTGTGCCGTCCGTCCTACGAAAACGGCCTCCGACCTGTCATGATGGGGACGGTTGCACTCACGGGGCCGACTCGGAGCCATGGCAGTGGACCGAAGTCCACGGCATCATCAGCGACATGACGTTGTCCACGGTCTTCACGCGGATGTTCGGTGTACGGCATCCGATCGCATCGGCGCCGATGGGCGGGACAGCCGGCGGTGCGCTGGCGGCGGCCGTCTCCCACGGCGGCGGACTCGGCATGGTGGGCGGTGGGGACCGTGAGTGGCTGGCCCGGGAACTGCCGATCGTGGCGGACACCGGCAGGCCCTGGGGCGTGGGCTTCCTGTGCTGGTCGGCCGATGTCGACCAGGTCGAACAGGCACTGGAGTTCCGTCCGGCGGCGGTGATGCTGTCCTTCGGGGACCCGAGCCCCTTCGTCGATCGCATCCGTGCGGCGGGTGCGGCGGTGATCGTCCAGGTGACCGACCTGGACGAGGCTGGGCAGGCACTGGATGCGGGCGCCGACGTGATCGTGGCGCAGGGCACGGAAAGCGGCGGGCACGGCGCCCGAAACGGCATGTCGACCCTGCCGTTCGTGCCGCTCGTGGTGGATCTGGCCGGGCCGGTACCCGTGTTGGCGGCCGGAGGGATGGCGGACGGCCGCGGTGTGGCCGCGGCACTCGCCCTGGGCGCCGCCGGGGCCGTCATCGGCACCCGCTTCCAGGCCACGGCCGAGTCCCTCGTGGCCCCCGCGATCGCCCGGCAGATCGTGGCGGGACGAGGCCAGGACACGGAACGCAACAGCGTCCTCGACATCGCCCGCGGATCCCGCTGGCCCTCGCGCTACACGGCCCGCACCCTCCCGCACCCGTACATCGACCAGTGGCGCGACCGTGAGCCCGAACTCGCCGCCAGCTCCGAAGCCCAGCAGGCCTACCACGCCGACGTGGCCCGAAAAGTCCTGCCGCCGCTGCCCGTCTGGGCCGGAGAGGCCGTCGGCCTCGTCACCGACATCCCACCGGCGGCGGACCTGGTCGCGGCACTGGCCGCTCAGGCGGAGGACGCGCTGGACCGGGCGCGGGGGAGCTGAGGGAAGGCGGACCGTCGCCGCCCTCGGTCCCGTCCGTGAGCCACGCCGGGCCGGAGCAGCCGCCCATGATCCCCGCATGCCGGGGCGCACAGTGGAGGCATGACCGCAGACGAACGGAACATTCTGGCCCGGGGACGCGTGGCGACCCGGCTGCCCGCCCAGGACCTCGACCGGGCCCGGCGCTTCTACGCCGAGCAGCTCGGTCTCGAGCCCGTCGACGAACGCCCCGGCGGACTGCTGTACCGCTGCGAGGGCACGGACTTCGCACTCTTCCAGTCGACGGGGTCCTCGCCCGGCACCTTCACCCAGATGGGATGGGAGGTCGACGACATCGAGACAGCAGTCGCCCAACTCCGGCAGCGCGGCGTGGTCTTCGAGGAGGTCGACGTCCCCGGCCTCCGCACCAAGAACGGCATCGCCGACGTCGACGGCAACTACCCGAGCAAGAACGCCCGAGGAGAGCGCGCGGCCTGGTTCCGCGACAGCGAGGGCAACCTGCTGGGCATCGGCGAGCCGGTGCGCTGAACCGTGAAAGGGTGGTCGCAGAACTCCCCGGGCGTGCCCGGAGCGGGGGAGCAGCACGACGCCTGGGGCAACGACCTGTCCGTCGCCGATGTCGACGGTAACGGTTTCGCCGACGTGGCGGTCGGCGCGCCCGGCGAGGACGCGGACGGCGAACAGCGGGCGGGCGCCGTGTGGCTGCTGCGCGGTTCGCAGGAGGGCGTGCCCGGCACCGGCTCCCTGTCTTTCGACCAGAACACCCCGGGTGTCCCCCGTGCCGCCGAGGCCGGTGACGGCTGGGGCGCTCAGGTGCGGCTGATCGACACCGACGGCGACGGCCGGGCCGAGCTGGTGGCCGCGGCGCCCGACGAGAACGCCGGTGACGGCGCGGTGTGGCTGCTGCCGCCGGCGGCGACGGTCTGCTCGCGGACGGCTCCCGTTCCTACGGCGCCGCCGCTCTCGGCGGCAGCGCGCAGGGTGCTCGCTTCGGCGCGGTGATCCACGCGTGAGCGTGGCGCGTCCGGGGCGGATCCGGGGCTGTCAGTCGGTGCCGCGGAGCGCTACCCAGGTGTCGTGCGCGACGACGCCGTCGGCGTTCAGGCCCCGCTCGTTCTGGAAGGCGCGGACCGCGGACTCGGTGCCGGACCCGAACTCCCCGTCCACGCCGGTGCTTCCCACGCTGTAACCGCGCTCTGTCAGCAGGCACTGCACCTGCTGGACGCGTTTGCCGCTGTCGCCGAGCCGTGTGCGTCCGTTGCCGTTGTAGTAGGTGCACTCCGAGAGCCGGGGCGCGGTGTCGGTCCCGGCGGACGGGCTGTCGGCGGCCGCGGTGGGGGACGGCGTGGTGGACGGATCGGCACCGGGAGACTGGGCGTCGTCGTCCTGGTCGCGGGCGGAGGCCGAGGCATGGGGCTCCGCCGAGGTGGTGCCCGCCTTCGCGTCGGGGCCCTCGGCCACGGCGCCGTCGACGTCCGGGCGGCTCAGTCCGCTCGTACTCGGGGACATCGAACCGCTGGAGGCGTCCCGCGGGCCGATGCCGTCCGACCTGGTGGCACCGGCTTTCGGAGAGGCGGCGGCAGGCGGGTCCTGACGGATGAGCAGCAACGCCACCGCGGCCACGACACAGATCGTGATGGCCGCGGCGGCGACCAGTAACGCCTTTCTGCGGCTCCGGGTGGGAGCCACTGACAGGCCCGGCGAGGGCAGGGGCGGGGCGCTTTCGGCCTGCACGGGCGGCCGCGCTCCGGAAGGAGCAGGCAGGGGAGCAGGCAGGGGAACAGGCTGAGGCAAACGCGCGGACAGGGGGAGCGGCAGGTCGCCCGGAGACCGTGGACGGCTCATGTCCGCGACCGGCAGACGGTGCAGCGCCTCGTACGCCTGCTGCCGGGCGAGCACCTTGCCGCCCAGCGGCTCCGGCCAGGTGGAGGCCACACGGTGTACCCGGGCGGCGTCGATCAGCTCCTGGGGGGTGGGCCGCCGCGCGGGCTCCTTGTCCAGACAGGCGGTGAGCAGCGCACCGAGCTCCTCGTCCGCCGCCGAGATCTCGCCGACGACTTCGGGGTTGGGGTTCTCGTACGCCACCCGGTGCATCACGTCGACCCCGGTGCCGTCGCCGAAGGGGGCACGTCCCGTCGTCGCGTAGACCAGTGTCCCGGCCAGCGAGAACACGTCCGACGCCGTGTCGGACCGGCCCTCTCTCAGATGCTCGGGCGACATGTAGGCCGGAGTCCCCACCCGGTTGCCCGTGCCGGTGATCGCACTCGCGTCAGCGGCCTTTGAGATACCGAAGTCGATCACGTGCGCGCCGCGGACGGACAACAGCACGTTGGACGGCTTCAGGTCCCGGTGCACGATCTCCTCGACGGCGAGGCCCGCGAGTGCCTGACCCAGCTCCGCCACCAGCCGCCACACCGCGGCCGTCTCCAGGGCGCCGTACTCCTTCACGGCTTCCGCCAGATCGAAGCCCGGCAGGTACTCCGTGGCCATCCACAGCAGCTCGTCCTCGAAACCCGTGCCGCACAGTCGCGGCGCGTGCGGTGTGCGAAGGCGGGCGTGCACGGCTGCCTCGCGCTCGAAGCGGCGCCGGAACCTGGGATCCTCCGCGTACTCCGGCCTGATCACCTTCACCGCGACCAGACCCGGACTGTCGTCCGCGGGACGTGCCAGGTAGACCCGCCCCATGCCGCCACTGCCGAGCAGCGCCACCGGCGCGTAGGGGCCGACGCGCCTCGGGTCGCCGAGGCGCAGGGGTAAGGCACCGGTCTGCCGCAGTGCGGCAGCCGCGTCGTCCGCCGACTCCGGCCGCTGTCCCGACAAAGAAAGCCCCCGAAGTCATGTTCGATGCACGCCAGTTCACCCCCAGTGGGAGACGAGCGTAACTCAGCTCGCGCACGTGTTCAGGGAATCGGTCACCTCCGTCCCGAGAGCCCCGGGGCCAGCGGATTTCCGGTGCTCGCCTGGTGACGCTCATCCGGCCCGACGGGATCGGGGCGGTCCCCCGAGTCGACCCCGACCGGCACAGCGGCACCTTGCAGCGGACGATCGTCGCCCTGGCCTTGATCAGCCGGTGGGGTCCTCGACAGCGCCGATTACGGCACCAGGCAGTACCCCCACCCGGCACGGCCACCGCATGGCCAGGAGCGCGTCTCACAGGCGGAAAGCCAGGCCGAGTCGGGAATGAACCCGCGGCGGCCGCATGTTGTGCACCGCCGACCGACTCTCCCGCCCCCGGGTAGAAAGCAGGCTCATGACGTCCTCGCCGAGCACGATGCGCGCGGTCCGGCTCTCCGCTCCCGGCCCCGTGGACAACCTGCGGCCGACCACGCTCCCGCTCCCGCTCGAGAGGGACGGCTGGGTGCGCGTCCGCGTCGAGGCGTTCGGCCTCAACCGCTCGGAGCTGAAGCTTCGGCTCGGCCTGAGCGAGGGCGTCAGCTTCCCTCGCGTCCCGGGCATCGAGGCCGCCGGCACCGTCGACGCGGCCCCGGCCGACAGCGGGCTCGTTCCCGGGCAGAAGGTCGTCGCGATGATGGGCGACATGGGGCGCACGTACGACGGCGGGTACGCCGAGTACACCTCGGTGCCGCTGTCCCAGGTCATCCCCGTCGACACCGACCTGCCCTGGGAGGTGCTGGGCGCCCTGCCCGAGATGGTCCAGACCGCCTACGGCTCGCTCACCGTCGGCCTGGACCTGAAGCCCGGCCAGTCGCTGCTGATCCGCGGCGGCACCTCCTCGGTCGGCCTGGCGGCCGCCGCGCTGGCCACCTGGCGCGGCGCCACCGTGCTGTCCACCACCCGGCGGGCCGACCGCCTCGCCCTGCTGGCCGAGCACGGCGTCGACCACCCGCTCCTCGACACCGGCGAGATCGCGCCCGCCGTGCGCCGGCTGTACCCGCACGGCGTCGACGCCGCTCTCGACCTCGTCGGCACGCCGACCCTGCCCGACACCCTGCGCACGGTACGCGTCCACGGCACGGCCTGCTTCGGCGGCAGCCTCTCCAACCAGTGGACGGTGCGGGACTTCTCCCCGAACGAGTACCTGCCGCGGGGCGTACGCCTCGCGGGCTACTTCGGCGACGCCGCCGACCTGCCCCGGGAGGCCTTCCAGGAGATCGTGGAAGCGGTCGCCGCCGGCCGGCTGGCCTTCCCCGTGGACCGCGTCTACGACGGCCTGGAACAGGTGCCGCAGGCCCACGACGACATGGAACACGACCGCGCCACCGGCAAGCTCGTCGTCCGCGTCCGGCACGGGGATCGTTGAGACGTTGAGACGTTGAAAGTGTGAAAGGTTCGCCAGGGTCAATGGTCCGACTCTGCCGGCACTGGCTGCGCAGGAGTAGCACACGCAGACGTGGGGACTTGAAGGGCAGGCCGGGCGTGGCGGCGTACCCATGGGGGCCGCACCGGCCAGGCTTCTCCGGTTCAGCCAACGAGCCGGGGAGGCCGCGTTCAGGTGAGGCCACCCTTCTCGCAGACCTGGCGGGCGACCTCACGGAGCTTGACGTTGTTCTCCTGCGAGTAGCGGCGCAGCACGTCGAACGCCTGGTCCTCGTCGAGGGCGTGGCTGCCCATGAGGATGCCCATCGCCTCGCCGATCACATGGCGGGTGGCGACGGCCTGCTCCATCTGGGAGTGGGTGCGGGCGGCGGAAAGGGCGACCGCCGCGTGGGAGGCGAGCAGCCAGCCGGCCAGCTCGCCGGCCTCCGTGAACGCGCCCGGTTCGCGGGAGTAGAGATTCAGCGCTCCGAGGTCGTCGTCCTCCGTGAACAGGAGGAACCCCATCATGCTGCCCACGCCGAGCGCGCGGGCCTGCGGAGCGAAGACGGGCCACCGCTGCTGTTCGGCGGTGAGATCGGCGATACGGAAGACCCGCTCGCCCACCGAGGGGCGGGCGGCATCGAAGCAGGGTCCTTCCGCCAGCCGCTCCTGGAGCCGGTCGCTGTCGATGACCAGCTGGTCCGTGGCGGCGAGCGTCTCCACCTTCCGGTCGTGCAGCACGAGGATCCCGGCGGCTGTACAGCCCTCCACGAGCTCGGTGGCCGACGCGGAGATCCGGTCGAGCGTGCTGCTCACCGAATCCTGAGCCAGCAGATCCCGGGCCATGGCAGCCATCTGCTGGGCGAAACGACTCCAGTCCACGACGCACCCTCCACTGGCTTCCACGGGACAGTCCTACCCCGCCTTCCACGAACCTCACGGCGGTATCGCGAACCCGACGTCGTCGCGGTGTCGGACAGCCTGGTCGCGCGCCGAAGGGGCATACGCCGCGGGTGGGGGGCGTCGTGGTGAGGCGGCTCGGCGCGACGGCGGTCAGGGGGGCGGCGGTAGGGTGGCCCCACCGGTGGAGGTGGGTGGTGGCGGTGGAGTGGCGGGAGTTCGCCGAGGCGATGGCCCAGCTCGCGCGGAAGTTGCTGGCGCAGGAGTCGGTGCAGGGCACGCTGGACGAGATCGCGGAGTCGGCGGTGCGCCTGGTGGAGGGCTGCGACGCGGCCGGGATCCTGGCGGTCCGCAAGGGCCGGGCGGTCACGTTGTCCTCGTGCGGAGACGTCGTGGAAGCGTCCGACCGGCTGCAGGGTGAGCTGGCCGAGGGTCCGTGCTTCGATCTCGCCGCCCGCGCCGACGGTGGGAACGGAGAGCGCGTGTTCCGGATCGCGGACATCACCGAGCCGCAGCCGGACTGGCCGCGGTTCGCCGCGGCGGCTCGCGACCTGGGCATCGGCAGCATGACCGGAGTACTGCTCTACACCCACGACGAGGACTTCGGCGCGCTGAACCTGTACGCCCGACGCCCCGGCGCCTTCGGCAAGGACATCGAGACCGCCGGCTGGATGCTTGCCTCGCACGCCGCCGTCGCCCTGGCCGACGCCCGCACCATCGACCAGCTCGAGGACGCCATGAAGACCCGGCACGCCATCGGCGAGGCCATGGGCATCCTCATGGAACGCCACAAGCTGAGCGAGGACGACGCCTTCAACGTGCTGCGCCGCATCTCGCAGCAACACAACATCAAGCTGCGCGACGTCGCCCAGCGGTTCCGCACCGACCGCGTCGGCAAGGCCTGAGCACTCTCCGCCCGTGCACGGTCGCGCCCTGGTGGGAGTACTCGGTCAGTGACGGGGGTTGGCGTGTCACCCTCGTGGCGGAGGCGGGGAGACACCCGTCAACTCCGGCGCGCGACGACCAGCCAGGCGCGGGAGTCGAACCACACACCGTCGCCGGTGTCATGCGCGTCGAGGGTCACGCGCAATCGTTCGAGGGCGCGTTCGGCGGAGGCGGCATCCAGATCGGTGACCCATTCCTTCGCCATGCGCAGCTGGAGCACGGCAGCAAGCGCGCGCTCGGCGTCCGCGCCGTAGTAGACCGGTTCGCGTAGGTCGAAGACCTCCACTGCTGTGAACCCGGCCGCGGTCAGGATCTCGGTCACGACGTGTGGGTCGGCCAGTGCGAAGGGGGCGTCGGCAGCCGGAGCGGAAGGCGCGGGCCCGCGAGTGAGCGCCGCCCGGATCGCGGTATGCCACTCCTGACGGCCGGCGGCCTGCCAGACCAGCTGCACGAAGCGCGCACCCGGACACAGGGCTCGCCCGATGTTGGTGAACGCGGCGACCGGGTCGGAGAAGAACATCGTGCCGAACCGGCTGACGGCCAAGGTGAAGTGCTCCGGCGGGAAGGCATAGGACTGGGCGTCGCCCTGCACGAAATCGACGTTCCCGAGTCCTTCCGCCTCGGCCCGCAGGCGGGCCCGCGCCAGCATCGGGTCCGAGACGTCGATGCCGAGCGCGGTACCCGGCGACGCCGCTCGCGCCGCGTCCCTGGTGGTGCGGCCGGTGCCGCAACCGATGTCGAGGACACGGTCGCCGGGCCGGACGTCGAGCGCTTCCATCAGTCGCTCGTGATGGCGAGCGAGCTCAGCGTCGTAGTCGAACATAGGGCCGCCTCCTCATACCGCGGGGCCGTCGCGAAGCACGCCCCGAACGGTGTCGAGCCGTACACCTGGCTCCAACTCTGACAGCCACCACGTCACCCCGGCTCTCGCGTACGGTCCGGGGTCGACCCCGAGTGGCAGCCCTACGGCCATGTCGTACGAGGCCGTCCGGCCCTGGCACAGTGCGGTGAGGCAGCCGACGACCTCGGCGAGCCGGTCCGGGTGCTCGAGACTGGCGGGGAAGAACCCGGCGAGTCGCGCGGCACGGCTGATCGGCTTGGCGTTGCCCGGGAATCCGGCGGCCCACACCGGCACGCCCGGCCGTTGCACCGGTCGCGGCAGGAACATGATGCCGTCGACGGTGCAGTGCTCACCGCGATGGCGTACCGGCTCGCCGGACCAGGCGGCGGCCAAGGCACCCAGGGACTCGTCCAGCATCCGCCCGCGCCGCCGGGCTTGGAGCTCCTCGCCGGTCCTGGACAGCTCGCTGGCGAACCGGTCGCTGCCGAGGCCGACGCCGAGGATGAGGCGGCCCTCGTTGAGCCGTCCGCCCGGAAGGGCTCGTGCGCGCGCCAACTCGCGGGCGAACACCGGGAAGTGAGCGACAGAGTCCCCTTGCTAAGGTGCGCCGATGTCAACGATCAAGCAGTTCCAAGTCACCTTCGACTGCGCGGAACCTGAGCGCGTCGCTCGCTTTTGGTGCGAGGTGCTGGGGTACGTCGTACCGCCGCCACCCGAGGGGTTCGCGACCTGGGAGGATTTCGACCGCTCCCTGCCTCCTGAGAAGCAGGGGGCATGGTTTGCGTGCGTTGATCCCTCAGGCGTCGGGCCGCGACTGTTCTTTCAGCGCGTTCCCGAGGGCAAGGCCGTCAAGAACCGGCTGCATCTGGACGTGCGGGTGGCGACCGGGCTCGTGGGTGAGGAGCGCCTGGCCACCCTGGAAGCCGAATGCGCACGGCTGGTCGCGCTCGGGGCGGTACGCGAGCGACTGTTGCTCGCCGATGACGACAACGAGTCCTGCATCGTGATGCAGGACGTCGAGGGCAACGAGTTCTGCCTCGACTGAGCATGCTCCGGGACGGGCGGGGTGTGGAGCTGGTGGAGCGAGTTGCAGCCGTCGCGGTGGGAGGTTCCTCCACCTGGCCGGCGGTCACCGCAGGTGGCGTCCGCGAGGGCCGGTGAGCCGGAACGGGTCGGCGCAGCCGCCGCGGTGATGTCTCTGATCATCCGGCCGCTGCGCCACCGGTGGATGTGCCTGGGGAGCCGTCGCACGCTGATGTGCTTTCGGGGAGGCGCGGCACGCTGACGCCGGTTCGACTCGATCACGATGACCTCCGGTGTGGGGGAGTGGCCGGGGTGCCGTGCGGGAGGCGCGCTGAGAGCGGTCGATGGAGCAATATGGGAACGTTCCCATGACGTGAGAGTAGAAATGTCGCTGACGCGCCGTCAAGGACTCGGCGGGGATCGTTGTTGGCCACTGTGGGGATCCGAGGGGTCTCGAAGGTTTTCGACGCGCACAGTTGGTTGACAGGTTTCTGTTCGGTGGGGAAGCTGCGTGATGCACCGAGAATTCCGTGCGGTGGCGTTCGCGGTGGGTCGCCCGACGTGTTGACGCGTCGGGGGAGGTCGGCCCAGTCGGCGCCTGGCCGCGTTCCTCCCCCATTTCTGGGATCGTTCACACATCGGGCGCCACCGGTCGGCATGCCGCGCACTCAGTGTCCGGACCGGCCGTGCGGCGCCGTGCAGCGCACATGTCACTCACTCGGCACTCCTGTGTCCCTCGCCGCCGCACCAGGAGGTTCATCGTCATGCCCGATCGAGTCACCCTCCCTCGGCCGCCGCAGCCTCGCGGGACCACCCCCACACCGGGCCACCCACTGACCGGACCGGTGCGGCGATCTGCCGTCACGATCGCGACAGTGCTCGGGCTGCTCGTCACCGCGGTGGCGGCGGTTCCGGCATCGGCGGCGGACAACCCGTACCAGCGAGGTCCCGCTCCCACCCTGAGCAGCGTCGCGGCCACCCGGGGAACGTTCGCCACCGCGCAGATGAACGTGTCGCCGGGCGACGGCTTCAACGGCGGGACGATCTACTACCCGACCGACACCAGCCTCGGTACATGGGGCGCGGTCGCCATCGTGCCCGGATACACGGCACGCTTCGCCGACGAGGAGGCGTGGATGGGGCCCTGGCTGGCCTCGTTCGGATTCGTCGTGATCGGTGTCGAGACCAACAGCCGCAACGACTTCGACACGGCCAGGGGAGCGCAAGTGCTGGCGGCGCTGGACTACCTCACCCAGAAGAGTCCGGTACGGAACAAGGTCGATCCCAACCGGCTGTCGGTGATCGGCCATTCCATGGGCGGTGGCGGGGCGCTGGTCGCGGCCGACCGGCGACCTTCGCTCAAGGCCGCCGTCGGTCTCGCACCGTTCAAACCGTCCGGAGACCTGGCCGCCGACCGGGTGCCCACCATGATCATGGGCGGTACGAGGGACACCACGGTCACGCCGTCCTCCCTCGACGGCCTGCACGCCACCCTGCCGGCCGCCACGGAGAGCGCGTACCTGCAGCTCAGCGGGGCGAACCACCTCTTCCCCACCAAGCCCAACACCCTTGAGATGCGGCTCCTGATCCCCTGGCTGAAGACCTTCGTGGACCGCGACACCCGGTACACCCAGTTCCTGTGCCCCAGGCCGGCCGACCCCACCGGCATCTCGACGTACCGCGGCACGTGCCCGTACGTCCCGTCCGCGTGAAGACGCAGAGCACCCCAGCGCCCCCTTCCCCTCCCGATGACGAGCCGTCCGACGGCCGCGCCGCCCCGCGCCTGCCCGACGGACGGAGAGGAGCGACCATGTCCCCCACCCCCGAGTCCGCTTCCCAGGGGATCAGCCGCCGGACCCTGCTCAGGGCCACCACCGCGACCGCCGGGGCGATCGCCACGGCAGCCGCGTTCGCGGAACTCGAGACGCCGGCCCAGGCCGCGGCAGGGTTCGTCAAGGGCGTCGACATCAGCTGGGTGCCGCAGATGGAGGCCCACGGCTACTCGTGGAAGAACGCGAGCGGGCAGACCCAGGACCTGCTGACCATCCTCAAGGGGTACGGCATCACCGCCGTGCGGCTGCGCACGTTCGTCAACCCCTCCGGCAGCGCCACCGACGGGCACTGCGGCATCAACGAGGTGGCCGCCTTCGCCAAACGGGTCAAGGCCGCCGGGATGTCGATCATGCTCGACTACATGTTCGGCGACACCTGGAACTCCGTCGGCGTGCAGAACCCTCCGGCCGCCTGGAAGAACATGAGCTACAGCCAGATGCTCTCCGCGATGAGCACGTACGTGAACCAGACCATGACCGTCATGAAGAACAACGACGTGCTGCCCACCTGGGTCCAGATCGGCAACGAGATCAACAGCGGCATCTGCCGCCCCGTCGGCAGCGTCTCCAGCCCGGCCCAGCTGACCGGGCTGCTCAACGCGGCGTACACCCAGGTCAAGGCGGTGTCGCCGAACTCGACGGTGTGCATCCACCTGGCCCAACCGCAGAAGTACGACGTGATGACCACGTTCTTCAGCCGCTTCGCCGCGAACGGCGGCAAGTGGGACATGTCGGTGTTCTCCTCCTACGGCAGCGCCGACCTCGCCCCCGGCATCGTCGCGAACATGCAGAAGATCTCCGCCGCGTACGGCAAGCCCTTCCTGCAGAGCGAGTTCGGTGGCCGAGTGGACCGGGCCTCGTCCACCCAGGCCTCGCTGGTCGCCTACATCAAGGCGCTCAAGTCCAGTGGCGGGCAGGGGATCTTCTACTGGGAGCCGGAGTGCATGTCGCCGTTCACCGGCTACAACATGGGCGCCTGGGACTCCTCCACCAAGCGGCCCACCGCCATCATGAACGGCTTCACCCAGGCCTGAGCCGTGCGGCTCCCGGACGTCAGAGATCGGATCGGTGATGTTGGTGAACAGGCCATTTCCCCTGCGCGGGCGCGGAGCTCGGGCGGGAGTCGCGGGTGCCCTGGCCCTGTGGGCTCTGATCGGTACCGGTGCGGCACACGCGGGCACCGCCGGTGAGGGGGCTCTGCCGGCTGGTTGTTCCGGTACCTCGCCCGTCACCTGCCACTACGCGCTCGCACCGGGCAACTACGACGTGACCGTGTCCCTCGGCGGCGCCTCCGCGGGCCAGACCGACGTGTGGACGGAGGCCCGCCGCCGACTGCTTCCCGCGACGACTACGGCGGCCGGTTCTGTCGCCGCCTACTCCTTCACGGCCAACGTACGGCAGCCGGAGGGACAACCGACGGGTCAGGGCGGCACTGGAACCGCCGGCCTGGACCTACGGTTCACAGGGCCGAATCCGCGGGTCTCGGCCGTCTCGGTGAAACCGGCGACCCGTCCGCTCGTCGCCTACCTGGCGGGTGACTCCACCGTCTGCGACCAGCCGACCGCCCCCTACACCGGCTGGGGGCAGATGATCACGACTGCGGTGGGTCCGGGTGCGGCCATCGCGAACTACGGCGACTCGGGGGAGAGTTCAGGCAGCTTCCTGTCCAACTCGGCTCTCTTCCCCGCGCTGTTGTCGAAGGTCGGGCCGAACGACCCGGTCTTCATCCAGTTCGGCCACAACGACAAGCAGACCAGCGCGTCCGCCTACCGCAGCAATCTCACGTCCATGATCACGCAGGCCCGGGCGAAAGGCGGTGTGCCCGTCCTGGTGACACCGCCGGTCCGTCGGCTGTTCGACGGCACCAAGCTCACGCCCACCGCGCTGCATGTCAACGGCGTCGGTGTGGACCTGCCTGCCGAGATGCGCGCGGTCGCGGCCGCACAGCAGGTGCCGGTGATCGACATCACCGCCATGAGCAGGACGCTGGTGGAGTCGCTCGGGCCCTCCGCATCCGCGCAGCTCTACCTCCGCGCCTCCGCGGACGGTGTCACGGACAACACCCACTTCTCGCAGTACGGCGCGACCCAGATGGCGGGGCTGGTGCTCCAGGGCATCCGGGAACAGCGGCTCCCCCTGGCCGCCCACCTGCGCTGACCGACACACGAAGCGCTGTACCCGGAGGGATCCGATGAAGAGACCACGCTCACTTGTCACGGCCGCCCTGGTGATCGCCTTGTCGGCCCTCGGCGTCCGCGCCTCCTCGGCGTCCGACGGTGCTCGGTCGGACTGCGCCGACGTACCCCGCACCACGGCGGCGGCCGTAGGAGCCGCCGCGCAGCCGGTCACCGTGTGGCTGGCCGGTGACTCCACCATGGCCGATCCCAGCGGGAGTTGCCCGGTCGGCTGGGGCAGTCAGTTCGCCGCCCTGTTCCACAGCGATGTGACCGTCAGGAACCAGGCGGTCGGCGGACGCAGTATCCAG
Source organism: Streptomyces sp. NPDC005402 (assembly GCF_040606575.1). Classification (NCBI taxonomy): domain Bacteria; kingdom Bacillati; phylum Actinomycetota; class Actinomycetes; order Kitasatosporales; family Streptomycetaceae; genus Streptomyces; species Streptomyces sp. NPDC005402. The sequence goes on along the minus strand of NZ_JBEXFB010000009.1, from coordinate 2,125 downwards.
ACCTGGCTGTACGACCCGAACGTGACGGGCACCAAGGGCTCCGACGGCGAGTGCGTCATCAACCCCGCCACCTACTCGACGCGCTGGCAGGGGATGCTGAACGCGAGCACCGGCATGAAGGCCGGCGACTACCTGTTCATCCAGTTCGGCATCAACGACTCCTCGTCGTCCTGCCCGCGGCACGTCGGCCCGGCCCGGTACCAGCAGTTGCTGACGATGATGGCGCAGGCCGCCCTCGCCCGCGGCGCGCACCCGGTACTGCTGACCCCGGTGGCCGCCATCACGTGTTCGGGCAGCACGGCGACCAAGAACCGCGGCTTCGTCCCCCAGACCGTGGCCGCCGGAACCACCACCGGGGCGCCGGTCATCGACCTGCAGACGCTCAGCGTCTCGCTCTACAACAGCCTGCGCTTCTGCCCGAACAACGGCGACTACGGTTCCGGACCCGTGGGCGCCTTCTTCTGCGACGACCACACCCACTTCGAGAGGTACGGCGCTCAGCGGATCGCCGGGCTTGTCGCCGACGACGTACGACGACAGAACCTGCCGCTCGCCGCGTACCTGCGAACGGCCGAGACGTCTCATACGACGCCGTAGGCGAGAACCGTGGGATCCGGGCTGGGGATCGGGGGCGCGAGCGGACCTGTGGTGCACTTGTTCGGTGACCGAAGGCCATGCGGCGCTGTGCGACCGGGAACGTCATGCCGGCCACCAAGACTGATCACGGCTCGCTCCCTTTGGGCTGCCGTCCGGGCGAGAGCTGTGCGGCCTCCGCTTCCTCGGCGTCCCTGGCGAGTTTCTCGACCTTCGTCCGGGCTGCGCTGATGCCCCGGAGGAGGAGGCGCAGGTGGGTGGTGGACTGGGGTACGGCGGCCTGGAGTTCCTCCAGTCGCCGTTGCTGTGCGGCGAGTTCGGCCCTGAGCCGGGCAGCCCGGTCGGGTGGTGGGGGAGCGGCCTCCCCGTTGAAGATGATGTTGTGCAGGGGCCGTTCGGCGTGGACGGCTTCGCGCTCGGCCGCGTGGGCGTCATGGGGGTAGTCGATCTGTATGCCGATCACGCGGCGGCCCCAGGACTGTTGTTGCAGGTGGGTGCGGATGCGCGTGAGCGGGCAGGTGGAGATGCCGACGTACAGCAGGCCTTCGAGGCCGTAGAGCCGGTACAGCGCGGTGCGGCCGGCGGTGTGCAGGCTGCCTTCCTCGTCGAACAGGCTGCGCAGGAACTGCGTGTCGATGTCGGTCATGACGCGGCCTCTCTGGGCTCGGGGCGCGCGGTGGCTGTCGCGGCCGGCTCTTCCCAACCCGGGGGCGGTTGGCAACGCCCGCGGGAATGGCGGCGACCGCACGCCGTTTGTCCATGTCCTCACGGTCCCACGCGGGTGTGACACCGGCTGTGGGGCCGGATCGAGCCGCTGGTGCCGGACGATCCGGTTCCGGACGGCGGTCGTCCCGCGGCTGTCGGTGGGACCAGGTCGACCACCGTCTGCGGCGACGCCGCCGGCCGTCCATACCGACGCCTACGAGCAGTGCGCCACCGTCGAGCGGTGCATCGACTGCAGCCGTGGCCGGGCCGCCTCCTGCCCGCGGCGGATCGCGAAGACATAGAGGCGCAGGACGGTGAAGCGGCCCAGGCCGGCGAGGCCTGAGGCGCTGAGGTAGACGATCTGCTCGCTCAGCATGCCGGGGGAGGGCTGGGTCAGGTGAAGGGCGTATACGGCGGTGGTGGTTGCCAGGTAGGCGGCGGTCGCCGAGCCGGCGGACTGCCAGTGCTCGCGCCAACCGGCGCGGCGCCCTGTGCTGAAGGTGAAGCGGGCGTGGAGCTCGGTGCACAGCAGGGTGGAGGCGGCGGTGACGAGCGCGTTCGAGACCGCCCAGGGCAGGGTCATGGCCAGCAGCGTCACCGCGAGACCGGAGAGGACCCCGACGCCGCCTCCGAGGATGACGAACCGTATGAAGGAGGCGACGGGGTCGGGGGCGGCCGGGGTCGCCGTCTCGGGCTTCTGTATGAGCGGCGACGTCATATGGGTGTTCCTTTCAGAGGCTGCGGGCGGTGATGTCGCCGTGGGTGGTGGTGGCGCGGATGGTCAGGGCGGCGGCGGAACCCTCGGTGTTCTTGAGGGAGTTGTGGA